>JBGAII010000104.1:0-16693 GCA_044225625.1 Rubrivivax sp. | reverse complement strand
GAACAGCGTCACGTGCTCGACCACGCCGGCCAGATCGATGGCCGCCTCGACACCGGAGTTGCCGCCGCCGATGACCGCGACCTTCTTGCCCTTGAACAGCGGTCCGTCGCAGTGCGGGCAGTAGGCCACGCCCTTGGTGCGGTACTCGGCCTCGCCGGGCACGATGACGTTCTTCCAGCGGGCGCCGGTGGACAGGATCACCGTGCGGGCCTTCAACTCGGCGCCGTTGGCCAGCTTCACGCCCGTCATGCCGCCCGCCGTGGCCGCCGGCTGCAGCGCATCGACACGCTGGCTGTTCATGATGTCCACGCCGTAGGTGCGCACGTGCGCTTCCAGCGCGGCGGCGAACTTCGGGCCGTCGGTCTCCAGCACCGAGATGTAGTTCTCGATGGCCAGCGTGTCCAGCGTCTGGCCGCCGAAGCGCTCGGCGACGATACCGGTGCGGATGCCCTTGCGCGCGGCATACACCGCGGCCGCGGCACCGGCCGGGCCGCCGCCGACGATCAGCACGTCGTAGGGCTCGGCCTTGGCCAAGCGCGCGGCGTCGCGCGCCGCGGCGCCGGTGTCCACCTTGGCCAGGATCTCGGCCAGTTCCATGCGACCCGAGCCGAAAGGCTGGCCGTTCAGGAACACCGTGGGCACGGCCATGATCTGGCGCTGCTCGACCTCGGCCTGGAACAGGCCGCCGTCGATGGCGGTGTGGCGGATGCGCGGGTTCAGCACCGCCATCAGGTTCAGCGCCTGCACCACGTCCGGGCAGTTGTGGCAGGTCAGCGACATCCAGGTCTCGAAGACGAAGTCGCCTTCCAGCGCCTGGATCTGCTCGATGACCTCGGCTTCCACCTTGGGCGGGTGGCCGCCGGCCTGCAGCAGCGCCAGCACCAGCGAGGTGAACTCGTGGCCCATCGGCACGGCGGCGAAGCGCAGGCCCATGTCGGCCCCGGCGCGGGTGATCTGGAACGAGGGCTTGCGCGCGTCCTGGCCGTCGAATCGCACCGTCACCTTGTCGCTCAGCGGCGCGATGTCGTTCAGCAGTTCGCGCATCTCGGCGGCGCCGGCGCTGTCGTCCAGGCTGGCCACCAGTTCGATCGGCTGCTGCAGCCGCTCGAGGTAGGCCTTCAGTTGCGCTTGGATGTTGCTGTCGAGCATGGGGGTCTCCAACGTGGGGGGCTTGGCAGGGCCCGGTCGTCAGCACCCTGCTCCAAGGTGCTGGCGACAAGGCCCGAAGGTCTTGTCGAAAGCCGTGGCTTCAGGCCCCGCGCATGCAGGCGTGGGGCTTTGATGCAGCATCGGTCCCCGCGCAGGCGGGGCCCGATGTCCCCATCAAATCTTGCCGACCAGGTCCAGCGACGGGGTCAGCGTCTTGGCGCCTTCGTTCCACTTGGCCGGGCAGACCTGACCAGGGTTCTTGGCGGTGTACTGGGCGGCCTTCAGCTTGCGCAGCGTTTCCTTGACGTCACGCGCGATCTCGTTGCTGTGCACTTCGGCGGTCTTGATCACGCCTTCCGGGTTGATCACGAAGGTGCCGCGCAGCGCCAGACCTTCTTCGGGGATGTGCACGCCGAAGGCGTTGGTCAGCGTGTGGGTCGGGTCGCCGACCAGCGGGAACTTGGCCTTGCCGACGGCAGGCGACGTCTCGTGCCACACCTTGTGCGAGAAGTGCGTATCGGTGGTGACGATGTAGACCTCGGTCTCCAGCTTCTGGAACTCGGCGTAGTTGTCGGCCGCGTCCTCGACTTCGGTCGGGCAGTTGAAGGTGAAGGCGGCCGGCATGAAGATCAGCACGGACCACTTGCCCTTCAGGCTCTGCTCGGTGACTTCGATGAACTTGCCGTTGTGGAAGGCCTGGGTCTTGAACGGCTGCACTTGGGTGTTGATCAGGGACATGCGGTTTCCTTTCGGTGGTGGGTTGGCGGGACAAAGAAAAATGCTATGACGAAACTGTATCGATAGTCTCGATCAAACGGGTTAGAAATGATGCATCGCAGCAATCGCTGCAGACTATCGGCCCCGAGGGCGCGTGGCGCGCCGGGCCGGCCGCGAACGCGGCACGGAAGCGGAAGTTGATGGTCGGGGCGACACGATTCGAACGTGCGACCCTCTGCTCCCAAAGCAGATGCGCTACCAGGCTGCGCTACACCCCGACGAGCGGCGGATTGTAGGTGCTGCTCAGTCCGAAACGACTTCGGTCGGCGCCGGAAGGCGCAACTGTTCGCAGATGGCGATGCACTGCTTGATGTGCTGCTCGCACACGTAGCGCAACGCTCCGTAGGTCAATGCCGCCGACAGGCCCTGCCCGGCGATCGGCACGTACTTGACGGCCTGCTGCGCGCTCAGCCGCACGCCGACCATGCGCAGCGCGGCGATCACCAGTTCGCGCGTCACGACGCGGCCGACCAGCATCGTGCCGGCGGCGGTGATCGCCTTGAACACCACCAGCCGCCGGTCGGGCGCCAGGCGCTCGACCTGCTGCGCACTCAGCCCGACGCGCTCGTTGATGTCCGGCAACAGCTTGACGAGCACACCAACGCTGGTGGCCAGATCCAGCGCCGGCAACGGCACGATCGCCACGCCGGCAGCCAGCAGCGCGCGTCGCCCCACCATGCGGCGTGCAGCGCGCGCGGCGGCCTCGATCTGCGCCGGGGTGGCCGGCACCACCTGCCAGGCACCCGCGTCGCGGTCCATGCTCAGGCGGGCCGGTCGAGCAGCACGATGCCGTCGGCATCGGCATAGAGCCAGTCGCCGGGCCGCACCCAGACACCGCGGATCTGCAGCACCACGTCGCGCTGTCCCTGGCCCTGGCGCTCGGTAGGCAGCGGCATCGGCGCCAGGGCGCGGATGCCGACATCGCAGGCGGCGAGCTCCGCCACGTCGCGCACCGCGCCATCGATCACCAGACCGGCCCAGCCGTTCTTCGCCGCCGCCGCGCCGAGGTTGCCGCCGAGCAGCGCGCGGCGCAGCGAACCGGCACCATCGACCACCAGCACGCGGCCGTCGCCCGGCGACTCCACCGCGGCCTTGACCATCGAGTTGTCCTCGAAGCATTTGACCGTGCTGACCGGGCCGCAAAAGGCCGTACGCCCGCCGAAGTCGCGAAACACCGGCGGCAGCACACGGAAAGCGCCGTCGGTGTCTGCCTTGCGGGCGTCGCACAGGTCCGTCGTCATTGGGGCTCGAACTGTTTCGCTCACTCGTCTAGCTCCTGCGGCCTACCCAGACCGGTACGCACGCTCAACCAAGGGAATGTCTGGACGCCAGAACCCTATCAAAATTGGGATCGGCGCCTATGATGATCATAGTCACACAGTTGTCATGCGACCATCAATGCCTGACCCGAGCTTCAAGAATCCGGGGATTCTCTCTGCAACGCGGAACGCGTTGAACGGCGCTAGGGAGCTGGCACGGGAAAAGTCCGCTCGACGTGAAATCGCACTCGCTCTGGTCTGCTGCGTGATTCTGTATCTGGACACGAATGCGTATACGCTCGCGCTGCTGGTACTTGCCCTTCTCTTGCTGGCACTCGAAAGTCTGAACACGGCTCTCGAGGAAATTTGTGATCATGTCACACCAGAGTATCATCTGCGCATCAAAAAGATCAAGGATCTTGGTGGCGCATCAATATTCATCACGATCCTCGCCATTCTTGTCGTCGTGGCTGCCTATGTTCTCAGTCCAGCCAACGGACCTGCTCTCGCGCAGCAAAAGCTGACCGCGGCCTGGGCTGCCGTTAGGTTTGATCATTCGCAGTACATTTTCTACTCCGGGGCACTGTATCTGTCGCTGCACTTCTGGAAGAGTGACAACAAGCGCGCGGCCATCGGCTGCGTGGCATTATCCAGCCTCTGGCTGCTGTATCAACCGTCGGTCAGCAATTTCCTGACTTCGCTGGGCTCGGATTCCTTTCATGAGCTGTCCGACTTCGATCGGGACGAGGCCCTCTTCTTTCTGAGCACGCTGCCTGACACGCTGAACCTCAGAACGACCTTCCCGCAGTACCTGATTCACACCGTCTTGTCGACCGCCATTGTGGCGGCTGCACTAGGTATCGTCGGCCTGCTCATCTCCAACGGGCGGCGTGTCGCGGAATCATGCTCGCCCTGTCGATCATCGGCATCGTCTACCTGTTGCACACCGTCTTGCTGAAGACCCGCGAGCACTATGTCGAAGATGGCCGTTCTGCAGAGTTGCTGTCGCGCAACTTCTCGCCTGGGCGCACAGCAGTTCCTCACCCACGACCGGTCGATCTGATCGTCTACATCGGTGAGTCGACATCTGCGATGAATATGAGTCTCTACGGTTATCAGCGAAGTACGACGCCGCGACTCGACGTCGCGAAACGGCAAAAGGCAGGGGTCGTGGTCTTCGAAAATGTGTTCTCCACTCACACGCACACGAGCCCTTCGCTTCTGGAAGCGCTTTCCGTTGGGCCGGCATCAACGGACGACAGTCTTCCGATACATCGGCGCCAGCGTGTATCGATCGTCGATATTCTGAACGATGCTGGATTCAAGACACATCTCGTGAGCAACCAGGGCACGACTGGCGCTTGGAATCAGGCCTCTGCAGTCATTTTCAAGAATGCCGAACGCTCCTATAGCCTCAAATCAGGACTACTCGGCAACAATGAATATATCCTGAAGCGCCCCTGGGACCACGAGTTCCTTGCCCGAGGTCTTTCAGAGAGAACATCTGTGTCCAATGGCGAGTCACCAAAGGCGATATTTCTTCATTCCTACGCCGGTCACGGACCGTATCGCCATAATATTCCAGAAGGATTTCGTATAAAACTGGATGATCGTTTCAGCAGCAGAGCTGAAAGCCTTGAAATCACTCCCAAGATACTCAGCGAAATCGATGACTACGACGCCGCGATGCGCTACGTCGACTTCAGTGTATCGACGATCGCCGGGATGGTCGAGAAAGCGCGCCGTCCGACTGTTCTCATCTATTTTTCCGACCACGGCGAATCACCCTTCACCGGCCACGGACATGATTCTTCGAGAGCCAGCCACGAGATGCTCAGGGTTCCGTTGGTCATCTATTTCAACGAAGCCTTCGTCGCAGAGCACGCCGAGGTTTACCAGCGCTACAGGGCTCGCGCCGGCATACAGAAGTATTCCACGCTGGCGGAGTTGCCCTACCTCATGCTGGACATCTCCGGGACGACCGCTTCGATCAATGGGACAAGGCTCGACGGTCGCCACGTAGACGCTGCAGTCAGCAGCCAAAGACTGCTGGTAAGAGAGGCTGGCGCCGGGGTTTCGTACTTCCGCCTTGGTGTCGCCCGTGACGCCGGTCGTATGGCGGACCCGTCCGTCCGTGACACCACGGACGCGGCAACGTCGTTCTTCAATGCGATCTCGGCGAATGATGCCCTTGCCGAAAGGGCGTGCCTGCTCAGCGGTGCCACGGTCTCGGATATCGCACGCGCGACCTTCGTGGCGCGCTGCGTCCATATCGACGTCCGTGACCAGTCCGGCGGCAGCGACCGAGTTCTGGCGGTTTCCCGAACCCTCGAGGCTCTCGCAGCCCTGAACACCTTGCCGCAGACCACGGTCTGGCTGTCCGGACTGAAGGTCAGCGACCAGAAGGACTGCGAGAGGCTGCTGACCGAACTCGGCGGAACACGTTCGCATCGAGCACGACTCATCGTCGATTTCCTCGTTGCGGAGGAAAATCTGGATCTTCTGTCCGAATGCACACGTTCAACGGCAGCTGCAGGGCACCATGTTTCATTCACGCTGCCACCGATACTGACGCACGACTGTTCGACGAAGCTCGCCGAGGCCTATCTGTTCGACGATGTGCGGGAGTGCAGGCTCGCACGCAAGCTGATGCGGGACCTCCGACAGAAGGTCGACGCGACGGATCTCACTGTCGACCCGAAGGGGCTAGCCGCCGCGGCAACAATGGCGGCAGAGGGTGGCCTGCGCCTCAGCCTTGTCGGCGCCGCCGTCGCCGACACCGTCGACTCGGCCCGCTTCGCCAGAGTGGCGATGGCAGGATCAACGCCGTAGTCCCGGAAACAGTACGCCATCCGCGAGACTTCGACGACCACGGTCGCGCACCACATGCGGGCGCCTATGGCACCGCGATGGATCGAGTCGCCTCGCCACCGACGGCTGCTCGGACAGCACCCAGCATGTGGTCAACGATCCTGGTGATTGCCAGTGACGGCAAACAGCGATCACGGCGCGTCAGAACTCCATCTCGAGCTCGTCGATGTCCTCGGGCTCCAGCTTCGCGGCCTCGATCCATTCCTGCAGTTCCGGCATGGCCATGATGCGCTGGCAGTAGGCGGCGCAGGCCTTGTCGGCGATGCGCACGTCGTAGGTCTGCAGCCGCGTGACCACGGGCGCGTACATCGCATCGGCCATGCTGCGTTCGCCAAACAGGTACGGCCCGCCATAGGTGCGCAGGCATTCCTTCCAGATCTCGAGCACGCGCTCGATGTCGCTCTGCGCCCGGCTCCAGACCTTGTAGTTCGGGAAGCGGCCCTTCAGATTCATCGGCAGCGCCGAGCGCAGCGACACGAAGCCGGAGTGCATCTCGCCGCAGACGGCCCGGCAATGGGCGCGCGCCGACCGCTCGGCCGGCAGCAGCCCCGCCTTCGGCCGGATCTCGTGCAGGTACTCGCCGATCGCCAGCGTGTCCCACACCTTCACCCCCTGGTGGCGCAGGCAGGGCACCAGCATCGACGGCGCCAGCAGCAGCATCTCGGCGCGCACGCCCGGGTCGTCCGGGCCGAGGACGATCTCCTCGAACTCCAGCCCGGCAAAACGGGCCAGCAACCAGCCGCGCAAGGACCAGGACGAATAGTTCTTGCTGCTGATGGTCAGGGTGGTCTTCGGCATGGTGCAACTTCCTCCGCTGGACGTGGCTGTCGCAAGCGCTGTGCCAGCTTGGTGCATCGTGCTGGCCTGTTCCTTGCCTCTTCTAGGGGCAACCACCCGCGCGGGCACAACGGGCCGCCCCCTACCTGATGCTCTATCACGCCTATCAGCTGCAGACCGACTGGATCGGGCCGCTGCAGCGCGCCGCCGAATACGGCGCCGCGCTGCTGAACCATCCGCCGTTCGGCACGCTGCAGACACCCGCGACGCGTTCGCTGGCGGCGGCGTGGGAGGTCTTCTCGCGACTGCGCCTGACGCACCAGCGCCCTTCGTTCGGCATCGATGCCGTGCAGGTCGGCGATCGCCGGGTACCGGTGCACGAGCAGGCCGTGCTGCGCACGCCGTTCTGCACGCTGCAGCGCTTCGTGCGCGACGATGTCGGCGACGCCGTCGACGGCGACCGGCCGAAGGTGCTGATCGTCGCGCCGCTGTCGGGACACTTCGCCACGCTGCTCAACGACACCGCGCGCACGATGCTGGCCGACCACGACGTCTACATCAGCGACTGGCACAACGCGCGCGAGGTACCGCTGTACGAAGGCCGCTTCGGCCTGGACGAGTACGTCGAGCACGTGATCCGCTTCATCGAGTTCCTGGGTCCGGGCACGCACCTGGTGGCGGTGTGCCAGCCCTGCGTGCCGACGCTGGCCGCGGTGGCGCTGATGGCGCAGCGCAACCACGTGGCCCAGCCGCGCACGATGACGCTGATGGCCGGGCCGATCGACTGCCGCATCAACCCGACCCAGGTCAACGACCTGGCCACCGGCAAGCCGATCGAATGGTTCGAGCGCAACCTGATCAGCCACGTGCCCTGGCGCTACCCCGGCGCGATGCGCCGCGTGTACCCCGGCTTCCTGCAGCTGACCGCTTTCATGAGCATGAACCTGGAGCGTCACAAGCAGGCCTTCCGCGACCTGTACCAGCAGCTGAAGGACGGCGACCATGAAACCGCCGGCCACACCAAGCGCTTCTACGAGGAGTATTTCGCGGTCAACGACCTGCCTGCCGAGTTCTACCTGGAGACGGTGAACCGGGTGTTCCAGACCTTCGAGCTGGCACGCGGCGAATTCAAGGTCAAGGGCGAGCCGATCGAGCCCGCGGCGATCCGCCGCACCGCGCTGTTCACCGTCGAAGGCGAACGCGACGACATCTGCAGCATCGGCCAGACCGTGGCCGCGCACGACCTGTGCAGCAGCATCCGCCCGTACATGAAGACCCACCACGTGCAGATGGGGGTCGGCCACTACGGCGTCTTCAGCGGCCGGCGCTGGCAGCAGCAGATCTACCCGCGCGTGCGCGAGATGATCCACGAGTTCCACTGAGCGACCGCCGGGCCCGCCACCGCCCCGCGGGCCGCAGCCGCTCAACCATGCCGCAGCGCGGCCTCGCGGATCGCGGCCAGCGTGGTGCGCGACGTGATCACATCGGTGTCCAGCTTCACGTGGATCAGCGTCGGCCGATCGGCCGCCAGCGCGGCCACGAAGGCCGGTTCGAAGTCCGCGGTCGTGTCCACCCGCTGCGCCTGCCAGCCATAGGCCCGGGCCAGCGCCGCGAAGTCGGGGTTGAACAGGTCGCTGCCGCTGACCCGGCCCGGGTACTCGCGCTCCTGATGCATGCGGATCGTGCCGTAGCTGCCGTTGTCGACGACGATGCTGATCAGCTTGCCCGGGCCGCGCCCGGCGCCGTAGCCGGTGGCCGTGGCCAGTTCCTGCCCGGTCATCAGAAAGTCGCCGTCGCCGGCCACGTTGACCACGGTGCGCTGCGGATACAGCAACGCCGCGGCCACCGCCGCCGGCAGGCCGTAGCCCATCGCGCCGCTGGTGCAGGCCAGCTGCGTGCGGCCATGGTGCTGCAGGCCGGGGTAGCGCACGTAGCGGTGCAGCCAGCCGCTGAAGTTGCCGGCGCCGTTGGTGTAGACCGTGTCCTCGGGCGCCAACCGCTGCACGGTCTTCATCACCACCGCCAGGTCCATCGGCTCCACCGGCGCGGCCGCATGGTTGGCCTGATAGTCGGCATGCGCGGCGCGCGTCCATTCGCTCCACGGCAATTCGGTGGGCGCCGTCAGCGCCTCCAGCGCCTTGGCGGCGCAGGCCATCGACGCCTGCAGCATCAGGTCGGCCGCATACACCCGGCCCAGTTCCTCGGGGCCGGCATGCACGTGCACCAGCTTCTGCGCCGGCCGCGGCGCCTGCAGCAGCGTATAGCCGCCGGTGGTCATCTCGCCCAGGCGCACGCCCAGCGCGATGACCAGGTCCGCCTCCCGGACGCGGTCGGCCAGCCGGGGATTGATGCCGATGCCCACGTCGCCGGCATACATCGGGTGGCGGTTGTCGAAGGTGTCCTGGAAACGGAAGCCGCACCCCACCGGCAGCTGCCAGTTCTCGGCGAAGCGCTGCAGTGCGTTGGCGGCCTCGGCATCCCAGCCGCTGCCGCCGGCGATGACCAGCGGCCGCCGCGCCGCCAGCAGCATCGTGCGCAGATCGCGCAATGCCCCCGGCGCCGGCCAGGCCTGCGCCGGTACGGCGCGCGGCAGCACCGCGGCCGACGTGGCCTGCGTCAGCATGTCCTCGGGCAGCACCAGCACCACCGGCCCGGGCCGCCCCTGCAGCGCGGTATGGAAGGCGCGCGACACGTATTCCGGCAGGCGGTCGGCGCTCTGCACCTCGCCCACCCACTTGGCCATGCCCAGCGTGCCGGGGCCGAACATCTGGCGGTAGTCCACCTCCTGGAAGGCCTCGCGGTCGCGCTGGTCGCTGGCCACCTGGCCGACGAACAGGATCAGCGGCGTGGAGTCCTGAAAGGCCGTGTGCAGCCCGACGCTGGCATTGGTGGCGCCCGGGCCGCGCGTCACGAAGCAGATGCCCGGCCGGCCCGTCAGCTTGCCTTGGGCTTCGGCCATGAAGGCCGCGCCGCCTTCCTGCCGGCAGGCAATGAAGCGGATGGCGTCGCGGTGTTCGTGGAACCCATCCAGCACCGCCAGGTAGCTCTCGCCGGGCACGCCGAACGCGGTATGCACGCCCTGGGCGATCAGGGCCTCGACGAGGGCGTGGCCGGCGGGTCGTGTCGTGCTCATCTGCGGTGCTCCTTGCGACCGGCATTATGCGAAGGCCGTCGCACCAGGGTTTGTGCGGTACAAGTCAATTAAACAGCCAGTTAATCATTCGCCATGGCCCGAGCCCCCGCCAAGACCGCCGAGACGCGTCCGCGCAATGCCGACCGTTCGCAGAAGGACATCCTCGACGCGGCGCTGGCCGAATTCGCCGAATGCGGGCTGGGCGGCGCCCGCGTGGACCGCATTGCCGAGCGCGCCGGCGTCAACAAGCGGCTGATCTACTACTACTTCGAAAGCAAGGAGAGCCTGTTCCTCGCGGTGCTGGAGCGCGCCTACGAGGGCATCCGCAGCGAGGAGCAGGCGCTGAACCTGACGCAGGTGGAACCGGTGGAGGCGATCAGGCGGCTGATCGCCTTCACCTGGAACTACTACATCGAGCATCCCGAGTTCCTGACGCTGCTGAACAGCGAAAACCTGCACCGTGCGCGCCACCTGAAGCAGTCGACCAAGATCCCGGCGATGCACTCGCCGCTGGTGCAGACGCTGGCCGGCGTGCTGGAGCGCGGCCACAAGGCGGGCACCTTCCGCGCCGGCGTCGACCCGGTGCAGCTGTACATCTCGATCGCCGGGCTGTCGTACTTCTACCTGGGCAACAGCCATACGCTGTCGACCATCTTCGATCGCCCGCTGCTCGGCACCAAGGCCAAGGTGGAACGGCTGTCGCACATGACCGACCTGGTACTCGGCTACCTGGTGCGCGACTGATGCGCGTCTGATGCGCGTCGCGGCGCACGACCCCTGGACTTGCCCCCATTTGGCGGTTGACGCTGCAAGGGCGCAGACTTAGCATAATTCACCATCTGGAGATTTGACGCTCCAGACGCCCGGCCGCAACGGCAGCCTGCCCGGAGGAACGGCATTTGCACGACGCCTCGCATCGCCCCGGCGAAGCCTTCATCGCCGGCATCGGGCTCACGCACCTGAGCGTGTACGAGCAGCGGCCCGCGCCGGACGGCCTGTCCTGCGGCTGTGCGCACGTACACGCGCGCACCGACGAGGCCTACTACGTGATCGCCGGCACCGGCGCCGTCGAACTGAACGACCTGCAACACGGCTTCCGCCGCGTGCCGCTGGCGCGCGGCGACTTCGTGCAGTTCCCGCCCGGCACGCTGCACCGGTCGATCAGCACCGGCGGACTGCAGGTGCTGGCGCTGATGGGCCACGCCGGCCTGGCCGAGCGCGGCGATGCGCGCCTGTACTTCGGCGCGACGGTCGATGCCGACGCCGCCGAATACGAGCGCCTCAAGGCCCTGCCGCGTCACGGCGGCCTGGAAGGAGCGCTGGATCGCCGTGACGCCTCGGTGCGCGCCTATCTGCAGTTGCTGCGTCTGTGGCACGACGACCGACCCGGCTATTTCGCCGAGCTGGCACGCTTCGTCGAACTGCACCGCGCCGACATGGACCGCCGCTTCGCTGGCTCACCGAGCGGTGCCGCGGCGCTCGATGCCAGCGGCGTCGTGCACCACGACCGGCTGGCCACGACCTACGGCATGCGGCGTGCTGCGCCAGTTCCAGGCGCCGGAGAGCGTTTGACGACTTCCCACGACAACACCAGGAGACACGCATGCGATCGTTCAAGCTCGTTCCGTTGATCGCCGCCGCCGCGCTGGCGCTGGCGCTGCCCGCCGGCGCGCAGCAATGGAAGCCGACCAAGCCGATCAATCTGATCGTCCCCTGGGCCGCAGGCGGCTCCACCGACCAGGTCACGCGCGTCACCGCCGCCGAGCTGGAGAAGGTGCTCGGCCAGAAGATCGTCGTCATCAACCAGCCCGGCGGCTCCGGCTCGATCGGCACCAAGAGCGCGTGGGACGCTCCGCGCGACGGCTACACCTGGGTGGCCGGTGCGGCGCAGGACCTGGGCGTTTACCAGACGCTCGGGCTGCTCGACGTGCCGGTCAAGGACTGGAACCTGTTCCTCAGCGTGGCCAACGTGCCGGTGGTCAGCGTCAATCCGAACACGCCGTACCAGACGATGCCGCAGCTGATCGAGGGCATGAAGGCCAAGCCCGGCGAGGTGAAGGTGTCGACCGGCGGCGTGGCCTCGAGCAGCTTCAACGCCATCGAGCTGATCGCCAAGGGGGCCGATGTCAAGTACCGCCACGTGCCCTACGACGGCGGCAACCCGGCCGTGGTGTCCACCGTGGCCGGCGAGACCGACGCCACCACGCAGCTGGCCGCGGAGCAGGCCGACTTCATCCGCAGCAAGCGGCTGCGGCCGCTGGCCGCGGTCAGCGACCGGCCGCTGGAGCTGGAAGGCTACGGCACGATCGAGCCGATCACCAAGGTGCTGCCGAACATCAAGCCGGCCACCAACTACTTCGGCATCTTCGTGCCCAAGGGCGTGCCGCCGGAAGTGCTGGCAACGCTGCAGTCGGCCTGGTCCACGACCATTGCCAACAGCGACGCGCTGCGCAAGTACGCCACCAGCAAGGGCGCCCTGTTCCAGCCGGTATCGGGTGATGCCGCGCAGGCCGCGGCGGCGCCGGCCATCAATGCCAACGCCTGGCTGATGTTCGACGCCGGCAAGACCAAGATCCCGCCCGACCAGCTGGGCTTCAAGCGGCCCTGAGCACGGCATCGCGGCTGCGGGTCTGTACGGTGGTCAGCGAGGCGCGGCAGGGTCTACGATTCACCATTCAGTGAACAACGGCCCGCCGGGCCATCGACCGGAGACGCGATGAAGACCTCTGTCCTGCACACGCTGCTGGCCGCCGCCCTGCTGGCCCCTGCCCTGTCCCTGGCCCAGGCCACGTGGAAACCGACCCGGCCGGTGACCATCATCGTGCCCTGGGCGGCCGGCGGCGCCACCGACCAGGTGACGCGGCTGGCCGCGTCCGAGATCGAAGGCGGCCTGGGCCAGCGCATCGTCATCGTCAACCAGCCCGGCGGCGCCGGCTCCATCGGCACCAAGGCGGCGATGGACGCGCCCAAGGACGGCTACACCTGGACCGCCGGCGCGGCCAAGCAGCTGGGCACCTACCCGGTGCTGGGCATGATCAACAGCAAGGTCGACGACTTCAACCTGTACCTGGCGGTGACCAACGTGTCGATCGTCAGCGTCAACCCGAACTCGCCGTACAAGACCTTCCCCGAACTGCTGGAGGCGATGAAGACCAAGCAGGTCTCCGTCGCCACCGCGGGCAACAGCAGCTCGGGCCACTTCGCGATGGAGGCCATCGCCAAGGCCACCGGCGCCAAGTACCGCCACGTCACCTACGACGGCGGCAACCCGGCCGTGGTGTCCACCGTGGCCGGCGAAACCGAGGTCACCACGCAGCTGGCGCCCGAACAGGCCGAGATGATCAAGGCCAAGCGGCTGCGGCCGCTGGCGGTGGTGGCCAACCAGCCGCTGACCATCGAGGGCTACGGCACCATTCCGGCGATCACCGACTTCGTCAAGAACTTCCCCGAGGTCACCACCGGCTTCGGCATCTTCATTCCCAAGGGCGTGCCGCCGGAAGTGGTGGCCACGGTCGACAAGCTGTGGGCCGAGAAGATCGCCACCTCCGAGAAACTGAAGAAGTACGCCGCCGAAAAGGGCGCGCTGTTCACGCCGCTGTACGGCAAGGCCGCGTACGACGCGGTGTGGCCGACCGTCGTCACCGACGCCTACCTGCTGCAGGACGCCGGTCTGGCCAAGGTCTCGCCGGAGTCCGTCGGCATCAAACGCTGACGCAGCGCGGGGGCTGGCGATGGCCAATCGCGGTGATCTGCTGGGCGCCGGCGTGTTCGCCGCGGCCGGCGCGGCGATCCTGATCGCTTCGCTGCGCATGGACCGGCTCTCCGAACGCGGCATCGAGGTCTGGTCCGCGCCGGGGCTGACCCCGGGCGTGATCGGAGCGCTGATGATCGTGCTGTCGCTGGTGCTCGGCGCGCAGGCGTTGCGCGCGCCGGCCGAGGTGCCCGGCGACGACGACGCCGACCCCGGCTCGCTGCGGCAGGGCCTGCTGGCGCTGGTGCTGTGCGTGCTGTTCGCCGGCATCACGCTCGGCCACGGCACGCCCTTCGTGATCGAAGGCGCGGTCTTCATCTTCGTCTTCATCGGCCTGTTCAGCTGGCGCGAATGGCGCGCCGCCGGCCGCGTGGCCCGCGGGCTGCTGCAGGCCGCGGCCGTGGCGGTGGGCGCTTCGCTGTTCATTTCGTGGCTCTTCGAGTCGGTGTTCCTCGTGCGTCTACCCTGAGCCCGTCATGGAAGGTCTGAGTCATCTGGGCACGGCCCTGGCCGCGCTCGCCGGCCCCTGGCAGATCGCCTATGCGCTGGGGGCCACGCTGGCCGGCATCGTCATCGGCCTGCTGCCGGGGCTGTCGGCCACGCTGGGCGTGGCGCTGTTCACCACGCTGACGCTGAAGATGCAGCCGGCCGACGCCATCCTGGTGCTGGTCTGCGTCTACGTCGGCGCCATCTACGGCGGCAGCCGCACCGCCATCCTGCTCAACATCCCCGGCACCGCGGCCAATGCCGCCGCCTGCCTGGACGGCAACATGCTGGCGCGCAAGGGCCAGGCCGGGCGCGCGATGGGCATCGCCACCACCGGCTCGGTGGCCGGCTCGCTGTTCGGCGTGTTCTGCCTGGCGATGTTCACGCCGCTGCTGGCCGAGACGGCGCTGAAGTTCGGCGCCTTCGAGTTCTTCTGGCTGGGCATGGTCGGCGTGATGATGTCGGGCAGCCTGACCGGCGCGAACCCGATCAAGGGCTGGCTGATGGGGCTGCTGGGCATCTTCGTCGCCAGCATCGGGCTGGACCCGATCCACGCGCATCCGCGCTTCACCTTCGACAACAACGAGATCAGCGGCGGCATCGGGCTGATCCCCGCGCTGGTGGGCGCCTTCGGCTTCGCCGAGATCCTGACGATGATGAGCCAGTCGAAGACGAAGGCGATGATCAATTCGGTCGACTCCGTGCTGCCGAAGATCTCCGACCTGCTGCGCTACTGGCGCACCATCCTGCGCTCGGGGCTGATCGGCGTGTTCGTCGGCATCCTGCCCGGCGTCGGCGAGGACATGGCGGCCTGGTCGTCCTATGCCGCGGCCAAGCGCGCCAGCAAGGAACGCGAGCAGTTCGGCAAGGGTTCGGTCGACGGCCTGATCGCCGCCGAGACCGGCGACAACGCCGCCATCCCCGGCGCGCTGATCCCGGCGCTGGCGCTCGGCATCCCCGGCTCGGCGCCGGCCGCGGTGCTGATGGCGGCGATGATCATCCACGGCGCGCAGCCCGGACCGATGATGATGGTCAACCAGCCGCAGTTCGTCTACGACGTGGTCGGCATCACGCTGATCTCCACGCTGGCGATGCTGGTCTTCGGGCTGATGCTGGTGCGGCCGATCCTGTGGGTGCTGCGCGTGCCGCGCGAGGTGATCATGCCGATCGTCTTCGTGCTGTGCGTGCTGGGCTCGTACTCGATCACGCAGCGGCTGTTCGACGTCTGGGTGATGCTCGGCGTCGGGGTGGCCTGCTTCTGGCTGCGCCGGCGCGGCTTCCCGGTCGCGCCCTTCGTGCTGGGCCTGGTGCTGGGTGACATCGTCGACAAGTCGCTGCGCCGCGGGCTGGTGCTGTCCGACGGCAGCCTGCTGCCCTTCTTCACGCGGCCGATCAGCGCCGCACTGGCCGCGCTGGTGCTGGTGATGCTGCTGGCGCAGTTCCCCGCGGTGCGCCGCGCGTTCAGCCGCGGAAAGGCCGCCGCATGATCGATCGCCTGGCGCTGTGCAACGAGGTCCTGGCTCCGTGGGGCTTCGAGCAGCAGTGCGCCTATGCGGCCGGGCTCGGCTACCGCGCACTGGAGGTCGCGCCGTTCACGCTGGCCGAGGACCCGATGGCCATCACCGACGCGCAGGCCGCACACTGGGCCGCGGTGGCGCGCGACCACGGCCTGGCCATCAGCGGCCTGCACTGGCTGCTGGTCGCGCCCAAGGGCCTGTCGATCAGCCACCCCGACGCGGCGGTGCGCCAGCGCAGCGACGCGGTGCTGGCACGGCTGATCGAACTGTGCGCGCAGCTCGGCGGCAGCTACCTGGTGCACGGTTCGCCGGCCCAGCGCAACCCGCAGCCGGGCCAGAGCGCGGCCGACGCGCTGGCGCGTGCCACCGAGGCCTGGGTCAAGGCGGGCGAGCACGCGGGCCGCCTGGGGCTGCACTACTGTATCGAGCCGCTGGGGCGCACACAGACCTCGGTGCTGAACACCGTCGACGAGGCGCTGGCCATCGTCCGGGCGGCGAATCTGCCCGGGCTGAAGACGATGCTCGACACCAGCTCCGCCGGCGCCACCGAAACCGAAGCCCTGCCCGCACTGATCGACCGCGTCTGGCCCACCGGCCAGCTGGTGCACGTACAGCTGAACGACCGCAACCGACGCGGCCCCGGTCAGGGCGAGGACCGCTTCGCACCTGTCCTGGCCGCGCTGGAGCGTCAGGGCTACAGCGGCTGGCTGGCGATGGAACCCTTCGACTACGTGCCCGACGGACCCGGCTGCGCGGCCTGGTGCATCGCCTACGTGCGCGGCCTGCTCGAAGCGGGCTGATGCGGGTTCGAGTTCAACGCGATAGGAACCTATACCCGCAATCGGCGCATTGCGGTCGCTCGTTGTCTTCTTAGGCCGGCATGCGAGCATTCAGCGTGGCGCGTGGCCCGGGCCCGCGTTCTCCGGCCCACGCTCGCGGGCCAGCGACTTGGGACTGCGACGATCGCCTCGTC
>JBGAII010000103.1:0-16186 GCA_044225625.1 Rubrivivax sp. | reverse complement strand
ACATCCAGCAGCAGTACCTGGAGGAGTACCTGTACGACGCCTGCCGGGCCAGCCCGCTGATCGACTTCCGCTGGGGCAACCGCGTGCTGGGCGTGACGTCGTGCGACGACCATGCGATCGTCGAGGTCGACACGCCCGAAGGGCCGTACACGCTGCAGGCCGGATGGCTGGTGGCCGCCGACGGCGGCCGCTCCGGCATCCGCAGCGCACTGAACCTGAAGCTCGAGGGCGCGTCCTACGAAGGCCAGTTCGTCATCGCCGACATCCGCGTCGATCTGCCGCTGCCGACCGAGCGGCTGGCCTTCTTCGACCCGCCGTGGAACCCCGGCAACACGGTGCTGATGCACCGCGAGCCGCACGGCATCTGGCGCGTCGACTACCAGTTGCCGCCGGGAGAGACGCCGGAGGCGGCGCTCGAGCCGGCGTCGCTGAAGGCGCGCATCGACGCGCAGCTGGCGATGATCGGCCATGCCGGCGCGGCCTGGGAGATGGACTGGTGCTCGGTCTATTCGGCGCGCGCGCTGACGCTGCCGGACTACGTGCACGGCCGGGTGCTCTTCGTCGGCGATGCCGCGCACCTGCTGCCGATCTTCGGCGTGCGCGGTGCGAACACGGCCTTCCAGGACGCGCAGTCGCTGGGCTGGCACCTGGCCTTCGTCGTCAAGGGCCTGGCCGACGCCTCGCTGCTGGCCAACTACAGCGCCGAACGCGTGCGGGCCGCGCGCGAGATCATCGACGAGGCCGGCAAGAGCACCCGCTTCATGACGCCGCCCAGCCGCGGCTTCGGGCTGCTGCGCGACGCCGTGCTGTCGCTGTCGCTGTCGCAGGAGTTCGTGCGCCCGCTGTACCACTGGCGCACGTCGCGGCCGCACGAATACACGCAGTCGGCGCTGAACTGTGCCGGCGACGACGACCCGCTGTTCGACGCCGGTCCCGGCCGCGGCGCGCCACCGCAGAACGTGCGCCTGGGCGACGACGACTACCTGCTCGACCACCTGGGTGGCGGCTTCGACCTGCTGTACTTCGGCGCCGGCACCGCGTTGCCCGAGGCGCTGCAACAGGTGATCGCCGGTGCCCGCCAGGGCGGCCTGCCGATCCGCGTCACGGCCGTCGGTGCGGCGCAGCCGGTGGCCGGCGCCGACCAGACGCTGGCCGATGCCGATGGCCGCGTGCGCCTGCGCTACGGCGTGCGCGCCGCCGGCGCCGCCTACCTGCTGCGCCCCGACCAGCATGTGTGTGCACGCTGGATCACGCTGGACGCCGCGCGCCTGCGTGCCGCACTGCAGACTGCCCTGCCCCGCCTGGCCGATTGAGGAGACGACGATGGCAACCCACGACACACTTCACGCGGGCGGCACGTTGACGATCGCCGGCCTCGAGACGGTCTATGACCAGCTGGCCGAGGCCATCGACCAGGCCGGGCCGCAGAAGAGCGAGCTGTTCCTGGTGAAGCTGGCGCTGCTGAACGCCCAGGCGCTGGCCGATCCGCAGCGTTTCGGGCAACAGCTGCAGGCGGCACTGCAGGACCTCTGACATCGCCGCCCCCACCGCCGGCGCGGCGGGGCGGTCGTCCCCCACCGCCGGCGCGGCGGGGCGGTCGTGCCGACCGCAGCCGCGCGCCATGCCGGTTCAGCCGGCCTGGATGTCCTCGGGCTCGGCGCCGAGGCTGCGGATCAGCGCCACCACATCGGCCAGCGCGGCATCCAGTTCGGCGGCATCGCTGCCGCGCATGACCAGCGTCGTGCCGAAGCGCTCCTGGCGCTGGAACGGATAGCTGCCCACGTCCACCTGCGCGAAGCGATCCTGCACCGCGCCCAACCCCTTGGCGATCTGGCCTTCGCTGACGTAGGCCGTGACGCTGCGCGACTGCACCACCACGCCCCGCTTCAGCTTGCCGTCCAGCGACGCGATCATCTGCTGCATGATGCGCGGAATGCCGGCCATCACGTAGACGTTGTCGATGTAGAAGCCCGGCGGCCCCAGCGGGTTGTGAATCAGCCCGCCGCCGCGCGGCACGCGTGCCATGCGCATGCGCGAGGCCATCACCTCGGGCGGCGACGGCCGGCGCTGGATCAGCTCCGCGATCTGCGGATGGATCTCCAGCTCCACGCCGAAGGCCTTGGCCACGCAGTCGGCGGTGATGTCGTCGTGCGTCGGACCGATGCCGCCGGTGGTGAACAGGTAGTCGTAGCGCACGCGCAGCGCATTGATCGCAGCGACGATCTCGGCTTCGACATCGGGCACGACGCGCGCCTCGCGCACCTGGATGCCGTAGCCGTTGAGCGTCTTTGCCAGATGCGCCAGGTTCGTGTCCTGTGTGCGGCCGGACAGGATTTCGTTGCCGATGATCAGGACGGCGGCAGTGACGCGCGGGGTGTCGGGCATGTAAGGTTCTCGCAACGAACGGCCCCCGATGCTACGGAATCCGCCCGGGACGCGCCGCCGGCGCGGCGAATCGATCTCCCGGCAGGGCCGGTCGCCTGCCGGTCGCGCTCAGCCGCCGCGGAAGGTGCCTGCGCCGTGGGGCGCGGCCTGGAACTCCGGCAGGGCTTCGGCCGCCGCCGACAGGGCCGAGAGCGCCGGGAACCGCGCCGCTTCGACGATCTGCGGAATCATCTGCTGCACGAAGTGCCAGGTGACGGCCGCGCTGAGTTCGGGCTGCTGCAGCGTGGCGCTGCGCACCTCCAGATCGCGGCCGGCGTACGTCTGCTCGAGGCCGTCTAAGGCCGCGAGCAGCTGACCGGTGACGCGGCCGACCCAGGGCTCGTGCTGCTTGTCGGGCGGACGCAGGCCGCGCTCGTAGACGATCTACACGCTTTTCTCGCAGGCAGCCAGTGCCAGGCCGATGCGGCGCAGCGCGACCGCCAGCTCCGCGCCGCCCCGGGGCATCAGGCTGCGCGGCGCGGCCAGCGCCTCGGCGTACTGCAGCAGCAGTGTCGAGTCCATCAGCACCGTGCCGTCGTCGCACACCAGCGTCGGCGCCTTGACCACCGGGTTGATGCGCCGGAACTCGTCGAAGGCGCGAAACACCGACAGCGAGCGGTGTTCGAAAGGCAGCTGCAGCAGCTGCAGTGAAATCGCGACACGCCGCACGTAGGGCGAATCGAGCATGCCGATCAGTTGCATCCGGGCCTCCTTGCGGCGCGTCCATCCTAAGCTAGGACCACGGCCAGGAAGTGGCTGCGCGCCGGCTGGTCCAGCGCCGTCTTCCAGGCGCAATACACCGGCGAGGGCGGCGTCGCATCGGCCAGCGGACGGAACACGGCGCCGGCCATGCCCGAGCGCTGCAGCGGCGCCGGCACGACCGCCACGCCCATGCCCTGCGCCACCACCGATACCACCGACAGCCAGTGCCGCACTTCGTGGCGCACCCGGGGCTGAAAGCCCAGGCTGCCGCACATCGCCATGATGCGGGCGAAGTAGTCCGGCGAGGCGCGGCGCGAGAACATCACGAAGGGCTCGTCGCGCAGGTCACCGAGCGCGACCTTGCGCCGGCGGGCCAGCGGATGCTCCGCCGGCAGGCAGCACAGGAACGCATCCTCGTGCAGCAGCTGCGCCTGCAACCCGGGCGGCACGCGCGGTGTGTGCACGAAGCCCAGGTCGAGTTCGTCGCGCACCAGCGCGTCGACCTGCTCCTGCGAATTCAGCTCGCTCAAGCGCACCTCGATGCGCGGATGCTCGGCCTGGAAGCGCGCCAGCCACTGCGGCAAGCCGCGGAACAGCACCGAGCCGACGAAGCCGACGCGCAAGCGGCCAACGGCGCCGGCCTCGATCTCGCGCGCCAGCTGCCGCGCCTCGTCGGCACGCGCCAGCAGCGCGCGCGCCGCCTCCTGGAAGGCCACGCCGGCGGCAGTCAGCCGCACGCCCTTGCTGTCGCGGTCGAACAGCCGCGCGCCGACCGAGGCCTCCAGCTGCTGGATGTTCAGCGACAGCGGCGGCTGGGTGATCGCCAGCCGCTGCGCAGCGCGGCCGAAGTGCAGTTCGTCGGCCAGCGCGAGGAAGTAGCGCAGATGTCGGAACTCCATGACGATACAGATCCTGTATGGACAGAGCCAAAAACTGAATTGGACGCGTATCGCGGTGCGGCCGATACTGGTGGCAACCCGGCGCAGACCCGAAGGAGACATGCATGGGCAACGACCAAGACCACCCGGTCCCGGATCAGCACGGGGCCAACCTGTACGACACCGACCCCGACCTGGCACGGGTGCTGTCGCTGTACCTGCCCGGCCCGGTCTACCGCCACCTGCAGCCGCAGCTGCAGCAGCTGGGTGGCCTGGCCGGCGGCGTGCTGGACACGCTGGCGCAGACCGCCGACAGGAACCCGCCGACGCTGGAGCACCGCACGCGCAGCGGCATCGACGCGCAGCGCATCGTCAAGCACCCGGCCTACGTGGAGATGGAGCGCGTGGCCTTCAGCCAGTACGGCCTGGCAGCGATGTCGCACCGCGCCGGCGTGTTCGGCTGGGACACGCCCTTGCCGGCGGCCGCCAAGTACGCGCTGACCTACCTGTTCGTGCAGGCCGAGTTCGGCCTGTGCTGCCCGCTGTCGATGACCGATTCGCTGACGCGCACGCTGCGCAAGTTCGGCGCGCCGGAACTGGTCGCGCGCTACCTGCCGAACCTGAGCACGCAGGTCTTCGACGACCTCTACCAGGGCGCGATGTTCATGACCGAACAGGGCGCGGGCTCGGACGTCGCCGCCACCGCAACACGCGCCGCACCCGACGGCGAGGCCTATCGGCTGTATGGCGACAAGTGGTTCTGCTCCAACCCCGACGCCGACCTGGCGATGGTGCTGGCGCGCATCGACGGCGCGCCGGCGGGCATGAAGGGCGTGTCGCTGTTCCTGCTGCCGCGCCGCCTGGACGACGGGACGAACAACACCTATCGCATCGTGCGGCTGAAGGACAAGCTCGGCACACGCTCGATGGCCAGCGGCGAGATCAGCCTGAACGGCGCGCGCGCCTACCTGGTCGGCGAGGCCGGCCGCGGCTTCCAGCAGATGGCCGACATGGTCAACAACTCGCGCCTGAGCAACGGCGTGCGCGCCGCCGGGCTGATGCGCCGCGCGGTCAGCGAGGCGCTGTTCATCGCCCGCGAGCGCCGCGCCTTCGGCAAACGCCTGGTGGACATGCCGCTGATGCGCCGCCAGCTGCTGAAGCTGCTGCTGCCGGCCGAACAGGCGCGCACGATGGTGTTCCAGACGGCCGAGGCGCTGCGCCGATCCGACGCCGGCGAGGCGGCCGCCTACCCGCTGGTGCGCATCCTCACGCCGCTGATCAAGTTCCGCGCCTGCCGCGATGCGCGCAAGGTCACCGGCGACGCGATGGAAGTGCGCGGCGGCTGCGGCTACATCGAGGACTGGTCCGACCCGCGCCTGGTGCGCGACGCGCACCTGGGCTCGATCTGGGAAGGCACCAGCAACATCGTTGCGCTGGACGTGCTGCGCGCGATCCGCCGCGAGGACTCGCTGCCGGCGCTGGACCGGCACCTGCGCGGCCTGCTGGCCGAAGCGTCGATGCACGCCGCTGCGCGCCGCGTCTTCGAGCACACGCTGGCGCGCGGCATCGAGCGCGCCGCCAGGGTCGCCGAGGCCGGCGCGGCCGGCGATGCGCTGGCGCGCCAGGTCGGCTCGTCGCTGTATCACCTCGCGACAGCCACCGCCATGGCCTGGGAGGCCAGCGGCATCGGCTCCGCGCGGCGCATGCATCTGGCGCAGCTGGTATTGCGCCAGCGCGTGCTGCCGCAGGATCCGATGGGCGGCGACGACGCCGAACCCGCATGGCTGCCGGCCCTGCTGGACCCGGCGCGCGACGACGGCGATGTCGCCGCCGTGAACCTGTTCTGACGCCCAACAACCGGAGACAAACATGAAGACCCTCGCCCTGCTGGGCGCGGCTGCGGCCGCACTGTCCCTCTCGATCCCTGCACGGGCCGACGACTTTCCGACCAAGCCGGTGACGATGGTCGTGCCCTTTGCGCCCGGCGGTCCGACCGACGCCATGGCGCGCACGCTGGCCGCCGCGGCCAGGCTCGGCCAGCCGGTGATCGTCGAGAACAAGGCCGGCGCCGGCGGCAACCTCGGCGCCGAAGCCGTGGCGCGCGCGGACAAGGACGGACAGACGCTGCTGTTCGGCACCAGCGGCCCGCTGGCGATCAACGTCAGCCTGTACAAGAAGATCGGCTACGACCCGCTGAAAAGCTTCGCGCCGGTGATCCAGATCGGCCACCTGCCGAACGTGCTGGTGGTGAACCCCAGCGTGCCGGCAAAGAACGTCAAGGAGCTGGTGGCCTACGCCAAGGCCAACCCTGGCAAGCTCAGCTATGCCTCGTCCGGCAACGGCGCGTCCTCGCACCTGGCCGGCGTGATGTTCAACAACCTGGCCGGCACCGACTTCGCGCACATCCCCTACAAGGGCACGGGCCCGGCGCTGAACGACCTGCTCGGCGGCCAGGTCGCGATGACCTTCACCGACGTGCTGACCGCGCTGCCGCACATCAAGTCGGGCAGGCTGCGCGCGCTGGGCGTGACGACCAAGGAACGGTCGCAGGCCCTGCCCGAGGTACCGACGATCGCCGAACAGGGCTTCCCGGGCTACGACGTCTCGGTGTTCTTCGGCCTGGTGGTGCCGGCCGGCACGCCGAAGGCGTCGATCGACAAGCTCAATACCGCCTTCGCCGACGCGCTGAAGCAGCCCGAGGTGCGCAAGACGCTGCTGGCGCAGGGGCTGGAGTTCGCGCCGTCGACGTCGCCCGATCAACTGGCGGCCTTCATGCAGGCCGAGGTACCGAAGTGGCGGGCCGTGGTCAAGAGTTCAGGTGCGGAGATCGATTGAGGCGCGCATGAAGAACACACCCAACACCGGCGCGCTGGCGGGCATCCGCGTCGTCGACCTGTCGCGCATCCTCGGCGGCCCGCTGTGCGGCCAGATCCTCGGCGACCACGGCGCCGACGTGCTGAAGGTCGAACCGCCGCAGGGCGACGACACGCGCGCCTGGGGTCCGCCGTTCCGCGACGATGGCGTCGCCTCCTACTACCTGGGGCTGAACCGCAACAAGCGCCTGATGCGCCTGGACCTGGCCAGCGAAGCCGGCCGCACCGTGCTGATGGAGCTGCTGGCCGAGGCCGATGTGCTGATCGAGAACTTCAAGACCGGCACGCTCGAGAAATGGGGCCTGGGCCACGACGCATTGGCCGAGCGCTTCCCGCGTCTGGTGCACGTTCGCGTCAGCGGCTTCGGTGCCGACGGACCGCTCGGCGGCCTGCCCGGCTACGACGCCGCACTGCAGGCGCTGAACGGCATCATGAGCGTCAACGGCGAGGCCGGCGCGCAGCCGCTGCGTGTCGGCCTGCCGGTGGTCGACATGGTCACCGGGCTGAACGCAGCGCTCGGCGTGATGCTGGCGCTGCACGAACGCCAGCGCAGCGGCCGCGGCCAGTTCGTCGAAGCCGCGTTGTACGACTCCGGCCTGTCGCTGCTGCATCCGCACGGCGCCAACTGGTTCCTCGACGGCCGCACGCCGCAGCGCACCGGCAATGCGCATCCGAACATCTATCCCTACGACAGCTTCTCGACCGGCGGCGCGCCGATCTTCCTGGCGGTGGGCAACGACCGGCAGTTCGGCATCCTGTGCCACCACCTGGGAGAGCCGACGCTGGCCGACGACCCGCGCTTTGCCACGGCCGGCGCCCGTTCGGTGCATCGCGTCGCGCTCAAGCAGGCGCTGCAGACGCTGCTCGTCGCGCACGACGGCCCGGCGCTGGCCGATGCGCTGGTGCAGGCCGGCGTGCCCTGCGCGCCGGTGCTGTCGGTGCCGCAGGCGCTGCAACATCCCCACACCGCCCACCGCCAGATGGTGGTGGAGATGCCCGGCGGCTACAAGGGCATCGGTGCGCCGATCAAGCTCGGCCGCACGCCGGCGAGCTACCGCTTCGCGCCGCTGGCCGAAGGCGACCGGTTCCTGCCGCGACACGCGGCCAACGAGGAGAACGCACGATGAGCAAGGCCCACTTCCACTGGGACGACCCGCTGGGTCTGGACGCGCAGCTGAGCGCGGACGAACGCGCGGTGCGCGATGCGGCGCAGGCGTACTGTCAGCAGCGGCTGGCGCCGCGCGTGCTGCAGGCCTTCCGCCATGAACAGACCGACCCGGCGATCTTCCGCGAGATGGGCGAACTCGGGCTGCTGGGCCCGACGATCGACGAGGCCTACGGCGGTGCCGGCCTGAACTATGTCTGCTACGGCCTGATCGCCCGCGAGGTGGAACGCGTCGATTCGGGCTACCGCTCGATGATGAGCGTGCAGTCTTCGCTGGTGATGGTGCCGATCGAGGCCTTCGGCAACGAGGCGACGAAGCAGAAGTACCTGCCCAGGCTGGCCCGCGGCGAGTGGATCGGCTGCTTCGGCCTGACCGAGCCGAACCACGGCTCCGACCCGGGCGGCATGGTGACGCGGGCCCGATCGGTGCCGGGCGGCTACAGCCTGAGCGGCGCGAAGATGTGGATCAGCAATTCACCGATCGCCGACGTCTTCGTGGTCTGGGCCAAGGACGATGCCGGGCAGATCCGCGGCTTCGTGCTGGAAAAGGGCTGGAAGGGCCTGAGCGCGCCGGCGATCCACGGCAAGGTGGGCCTGCGCGCCAGCATCACCGGCGAGATCGTGATGGACGAGGTGTTCTGTCCGGAGGAGAACGCTTTTCCGGAAGTCCGGGGCCTGAAGGGGCCGTTCACCTGCCTGAACTCGGCCCGCTACGGCATCGCCTGGGGAGCGCTGGGGGCGGCGGAGGATTGTTTCCAGCGTGCGCGCCAGTACACGCTGGACCGCAATCAGTTCGGCCGGCCGCTGGCCGCGAAGCAGCTGGTGCAGAAGAAACTGGCCGACATGCTCAGCGAGATCGCTCTCGGGCTGCAGGGCTGTCTGGCCTTCGGGCGCATGAAGGACGCGGGCACGGCCAGCGTGGAAGCCACCAGCATCCTCAAGCGCAACAACTGCGGCAAGGCGCTGGAGATCGCCCGCACGGCGCGCGACATGATGGGCGGCAACGGCATCTCCGACGAGTTCGGCGTGGCCCGCCACCTGGTCAACCTGGAAGTGGTCAACACCTACGAGGGCACGCACGACATCCATGCGCTGATCCTCGGTCGCGCCATCACCGGCATCGCAGCTTTCGGCTGAGGCGGCTTCACGGGCACCGCCCAGGGCCCGGCCGTCGGGCCGGCAGGAGAGCGCCTAACCGGCCAGCGACAGTTGCGCCGCGACCAGCGGCTGCCGCTGCGGCGTGGCCGCGGCGGGCACCAGCGGCACGACCACGGCCCGCGGGGCGGGAGCCGCCGCAGCCTGTACCTCGTCGCGCAGCGTGGGCGCGCACAGCGTGCGCCGACGCAGGGCGCTCAGCTCCTGGTGGACTTGATCGAGATCGTTGAGCAAACGCATCAGCCGCGCCTCGTGGCGCTGGCCCGAAGCCGCCAGCGCATCGATCTCGTGGCTCAGCCGCGCGTACTTGCCTTTCAACTCGTTCAGCGTCATGTTCTGCCCTGCATCCACCGCGGTGACCAGCGGAAACGTCGGCGGCGAGTCTCGCAGTCGCTGCGGCGCCGCACCATCACCCAATCGAGGGGGCTCCCCCTAGGCTGCAAGCCCCTGTCGTGAAGCGCTGCACGGTTGCCGAACACAATGGTTCGCCGATGCCCAACACCATCCCAGATCAGGAACGTTTTGAACAGGCACGCCACTGCTTTGCGCTGGGCGTGACGCACTTCGAAGCCGGCCGCTGGGCGGAGGCCGAGCGCTGCTTCTTGGACTCGCTACAGCAGTTGCCCGACCGTGCATCGACCCGGATCAATCTGGCCGCCACATGGCTGCAGGCAGGACGCCTGGCCGAGGCGCTGGCGGAGCTCGACCGCGTTCTCGCCGCCGAGCCCCAGCATGCCGACGCCTGGTGCCACCGTGCCGCCGCGCTGTCGGCGCAAGGCCGCTTTGCCGAGGCACTGAGCTCCGCCGAGAAGGCCCTGGCCATTGATCCCCATAACGGGACGGCTTTGTGGCGGTGCGGGCAGGCGCTGGGCGCTTGTCGGCGTTACGACGAAGCCGAAGTCACCCTCGCCCGGCTGCTGGCCCTGCAGCCCGGCCATGCCGAAGCCTGGTTCCAGATCGGCCAATTGCAACAGCGCCGCGGTCGGCTCGAGGAGGCGCTGCGCAGCCACGAACGTGCGCTGGCGCTGGCGCCCACGCACGCCGCCGCCCACAGCCAACGTGGCACGCTGCTGCGCGAACTCGGCCGGGCCGACGAGGCCGCAACGGCCTTCGAGCGGGCGATGGCACTCGGCGCCGACGCCGAACTGCACCGCTTCTACATCGCCGCGCTCGGCCGCGGCGGTGCCGGTCCGGCGCGGGCGCCGCAGGCCTACGTGCAGGCGCTGTTCGACGACTATGCCGACGGTTTCGACACCCATCTGGTTCAGGTGCTGGGCTACCAGGCCCATCAGCGGCTCGTGGCCGCGCTGGCACCGTGGCGCAGCGAGGAGGGCTTCGCGTCGGCCTTGGACCTGGGCTGCGGCACCGGTCTGTGCGGCCCGTTGCTGCGGCCGCAGGTCCGCCACCTGCAGGGCGTGGACCTGTCGCAGCCGATGCTCGACCGCGCTGCCGCGCTGGGCGCCTACGACCGCCTGCACCGCGCCGAACTGGTCGAGCACCTGCAGCACAGCGACGACCGCCACGACCTGGTCGTCGCCGCCGACGTGTTCATCTACATCGGCGCGCTGGAAGCCGTGTTCGAAGGCGCGCGGCGGGTGCTGCGTCCCGGTGGCGTGTTTGCGTTTTCGGTGGAACAGGCCGATGCGACGGAGGACGTGGCACTGACCGCCCACCTGCGCTACGCCCACGCCCGGCCCTATCTGCAGCAGCTGGCGCAGCGCCATGGCTTCCAATGGCTGCGGGACCAGGCCGCGCCGATCCGCCAGGACCAGCGCACCGCCATCGCCGGCCTGTACGTGGTGCTGCGCCGCAGCTGAGCCGCCGGCGCGGCGCCAGCAGGCAACATCTGTCAGCAACTGCAACCCATCGTGCCAAATTTGCACGCCGGACGCTGAAGAGGCGTCAGCGAGGTGCCGATATCCGGCCATCAGCCTGAGTCCGCCTGCGCCGTGTCCGACATCGACACCCCCTTTCCTCCCCTGCTGCTCGACGACAGCCCGCCCTGGCAATGGCCGATGCCGCCGGCCGGGGGATCGCGCTACGCGCCGCCGCCGCCGATCGGCAGTCCGCAACCCTGCCGCATCGAGACTCAGACCGGCCTGAGCCTGCACGGCGCGATGACGGACTTCGACCCCACCAAGCGACGCCTGTCCTTCCGCACCGCGACCGACGGCCCGGACGCTTCGCTGCCCTTCGCCAGCCTGCGGCGGCTGTGCCTGACGGTCGCGCTGCAGCCGCAGCCGCGCCCGCCGGGGACCCCGCGTGAACGCCTGCCGGCGGCGGCCCAGGAGCGCGACTACAGCCTGCAGCAGGTAGGCGATGCCCATGCGACGCCGCTGACCGGCCGTACCGCCGGTTATGCGGAAACTGCCGAAGGCATGTTCCTGTTCAGCCCGATCGGCGAGGACGGTGCGCTGCAGCGCGTCTTCGTGCCGCGCGCGGCGTATTCGCGCAGCGAGTTCGGCCCGTCGGCCGAGGAACTGGCGGCCCGGCACTGGATCGCCAGCCCGGCCCAGCTTCTGGATGCGCTGGACAAGCAGCAGCAGCGACCGGTGCTGCCGCTCGGACAGGCGGTGCTGGCGCTGGGGCTGCTGACCCCGCCGCAGCTCGAGCGGGTGCTGCGCCGTGTCGACGGCAAGGCCGCCCTCGGCGAGACGCTGGTCAACGAAGGCCTGGTGTCGCGCACCGACCTGCAGACCGCACTGGCCCACAAGATGGGCTATCCGTTGGTCGACCTGGAACGTTTCCCCCTCGACGCCGCCGCGCTGGCGCTGCTGCCGCGCCGGCTGGCCATCGCCCATCGCATGCTGCCGCTGATGCTCGACAAGCACAAGCGCCTGGTGGTGGCGGTGGACCGGCCCGGCCGCGTGCTCAAGCTGCGCGAGCAGGAAGGTTATGCGCAGCTGCCGATCGTGCCGGCGCTGGCGTTGAAGTCGCAGATCCTGCTGGCGCTGAACCGGCATTCCGCCGAGGGCTGGAACCTGAACGTGTCGGAGCGGGTGAACTTCTTCGCCACGACCATCCTGTAAGCAGGGCCGACCTAGAATCCCGGGCCCGCACCACCGCCACCCGGCCGGCGGGCGGGCGCTGATCCGGATTCCATGTCGGCCGAACGTTCCCACGCCACCGCTGCCCCGCGCCGACTGCTGCCGACGCTGTTCATCGGCGTCTTCCTGGCGGCGCTGGACACTGCGGTGGTCGCGCCGGCGCTGCCGGCACTGCGCGACGCCTTCGGCATCGACCACCGCCAGGCCGCCTGGCTGATGGTGCTGTACATCCTGTGTTCGCTGTGCAGCACACCGTTGCTGGCGCACCTGGGCGACCGCCATGGCCGCCGCCCGGTGTTCCTGGGCAGCGTCGCCTGCTTCGCCGCCGGCTCGCTGCTGATCGCGCTCTCCGCCGGCTTCGGGATGGTGCTGGTCGGCCGCGCGGTGCAGGGCATCGGCGCCGGCGGCATCCTGCCGACGGCCAGCGCGCTGATCGGCGACGCGGTGCCGCCGCGCGAGCGCGGCCGCGCGCTCGGGCTGATCGGCGCCACCTACGGCATGGCCTTCGTGGTCGGCCCGCCGCTGGCCGCACTGCTGATGCTGGCCGCCAGCTGGCACTGGATCTTCCTGCTCAACCTGCCGGTCGCCGCGCTGGTGCTGTGGCTGGGCGCGCGCAGCCTGCCACGGCAGGCGCTGCCGGCCACTGCCGCCGCGCTCGATCGCGCCGGCATCGTGCTGCTGCCGCTGTCGCTCGGCAGCCTCGTGCTCGGCATCACGCGGGTCGCGGACGCGGCGTTCGGCTCGACACTGTGGCCATGGTTCCTGGCCGCGTCCGCCTTCGGCCTGCTGCTGTTCGTGCGCGTGGAACGGCACAGCGCGGCGCCGCTGCTGCCGCTGCCGCTGCTGCGCCAGCGGCAACTGGCGCTGGGCTACCTGCTGGCCGCCGGCTCCGGTTTCGGCATGGGCAGCATCGTTTTCCTCAGCGCCTTTGCGCAGGCGGCGCATGGCGTCGCCACGGCCCATGGCGGCTTCGTGCTGCTGCCACTGGTGCTGAGCTCGATGTTCGGCTCGATGGGCTCGGGCCGGCTGCTCGACCGCCTGGGGCCGCGCACGCTGTTGCTGGCCGGCTTCGCGCTGCTGGCGCTGGGCTACGGCGCGTCGGCCTTCACGCCGCTCGGGCTGTGGTTCTTCCTGCTGGCCTCGGTGCCGGTGGGCCTGGGCATCGGCATCGTCGTCGGCGGCGCGTTGCGTTCGATCGCGCTCGACGAAGCGCCGCCGGCACAGCGCGGCGCGGCGCAGGGCCTGCTGAACCTGTGCACCAGCATCGGCACGCTGCTGGCCGCGGCCGCGGTGGGCGCGGTGGCCGACGCGATCGGCGGTGCGCGCGGCTTCGGCATCGCCTACCTCGGCGTGGCGGCGCTGATGCTGCTGCTGCTGCCCGCGGCGCTGGCCTTGCGCGCCCGGCCCGCCGGCACGCGCACCGCCGCCGACGCGCCGGCGCGGCGCTCCGCATGATCCTGCTGGACCCGCTGGCTCGCCCGGTGATCGGGCATCGCGGCAACCGCGCCTTCGCGCCCGAGAACACGCTGCCGGCACTGCTCGAAGCCGCGGCGCTGGGTGCCGATGCGGTGGAGTTCGACCTGCGCCTGTCGCGCGACGGCCAACTGGTGGTGTTCCACGATGCCACGCTGGAGCGCACCACCGACGGCCGCGGCCGCATCGACCAGCACAGCGTGGCCGAACTGCAGCGCCTCGACGCCGGCGCGCACTTCACGCGTGACGGCCACAGCTTTCCGTGGCGCGGCCGCGGCGTCACGGTACCAACCTTCGACGAGGTGATCGAGGCACTGCCGCGCACGCTGCCGCTGATCATCGAGCTGAAGACGGCCACCGCCACCGAGGCACTGCGCCGGGCGGTGCAGCGCCATGCGCTGGCGCCGCGCATCATCGTCGCCGGCTTCGACCCGGCCTCGACCCGCCCGCTGCGCGGCGCCGGCTTCGCGCTCGGCGCCAGCCGGCCGGACGTGCTGGCGCTGCTGCCGGCGGCGCTGCTGCATCGCCCTGCCACGCCCCGGCATGTGCAGGCGCTGTGCATCCCGCCGCGCTGGCACGGCCTGCCCGTGCCGCTGCCGGCGCTGGCACGCACACTGCGCGGCAGCGGCGCGGTGATCCATGTGTGGACCGTCAACGACCCGGCCCAGGCCCTGCAGCTGTGGCACTGCGGCGTGCAGGGCATCATCAGCGACGATCCGGCGCTGATGCTGCGCACCCGCGCGCAGGCGGCGGACCCACGCGCCACGGAGACACGATGAACACCAGCCCCCGCCCCGGCCGCCTTGGCGGCCGCACCGCGCTGATCACCGGCGCCAGCCGCGGCATCGGCCGCGCCATTGCACTGCGCTACGCCGAAGAAGGCGCCGACCTGTTCCTGACGGCGACCAACGCCACCGCGCTGCAGGAGACGCAGGCGCAGGCCGAGGCGCTCGGCGCGCGTGTGGCCTGGCAGTGCACCGACGTCAGCCGACGCGACCAGGTGCAGGCGCTGGTCGACGCCGCGGTGGCCCGCTTCGGCGCGATCGACATCCTGGTCAACAACGCCGGCGTCTACAAGGCGGGCCGGCTGGTGGACCTGAGCCCGGAGGACTTCGACCGCGTGCAGCAGGTCAACGTCTACGGCGCCTTCCACGTGATGCAACTGGTGCTGCGCCACATGCAGCCGCGCGGCCGTGGCAAGGTGGTGAACATCGCTTCCACCGCGGGCAAGTGGGGCTCGATGAACCAGAGCGCCTACAACGCCTCCAAGCACGCGCTGGTCGGCCTGACGCGCTGCGCGGCGCTGGAGATGGGCGCGCACGGCATCAACGTCAACGCCATCTGTCCCGGCTTCGTGCAGACCGACATGCTGGACGAGTTCCGCGCCCATGCCGACATCCTCGGCGTGCCCTTCGACAAGGTGCTCGAAGCGGGCCTGGCGCGTGTGCCGCTGAAGCGCTTCCTGCAGCCGCGCGAGATCGCCGACCTGGCCGTGTACCTGGGTGCGGCGGAATCCGACGGCATGACCGGCCAGACGCTGCTGCTCGACGGCGGAATGCTGATGGTCTAGGGGACACCTCTGCAGCGCAGCACCGCTGCGGCGCGGTCACAAGCGGTTGCAATGGAAGCTGCGGCCGGCGGCTTGCAATGCCCCTGCCCCTGCCACCATCTGCAGGTGATGTGCTTCATGACTTGCAATGCCGGCGGCGCCGACCGTGCAGTGGCTGGCGCGCCCGCGTCGGGTAGGCCGGAGGTGCGTCCCGGGACCTGCGCCTCGTGGTGCGCGGGGCACCGCCGCGGTGCCGGCGATGGCCCCCGCCAGACGCACCAGGGTGCGCAAGCCGTGTCGTGCGCCGGGAGGACGCCGAGGCAGAGCCGTCCGCACGAGCTGGCAGGCAATCTGCTTGCCCTGTGTCCGGCCGCAGCACCCGCTTCAGAGTGACACCATGACCACCGACCCCGCCCGCCCGCCGCACACCGCCCCACCGGTCCGCCGCAGCCCGATGCCGGTCCAGCGCTGGTTCGGCCTGTGGCGCGGCCTGCTGTTCGCCGCATGGCCCGGCCTGCACTTTCCCTCGGCCCGCGGCGAGGCGGCGCCATGGCAGGGCGCCGCCGCCCGGCGCCGGCGCACGCTGCTCGCGCTGGTCGCGGCGCTGGCCGGCGTCGCGCTGTGGCTGCAATGGCCGGCCGCGGGTGAGGACCTGTCGGGCCTAGCCTGGGCGCAGATGCTGCTGGTCACGCTGCTCTTCGCCTGGGTCGGCATCGGCTTCGTCACCGCGCTGATGGGCGCCTGGGTGATGCTGCGCGGTGACCGCCACGGGTTGGCGCCGCCACAGGCCAGCGCGCCGATCACGCGCGGCGCGCGCACCGCGATCGTCATGCCGATCTGCAACGAGGACGTGGCCACGGTCTTCGCCGGCCTGCGCGCCACCTGCGAATCGGTGGCCGCCACCGGAGCGCTGTCGCTGT
>JBGAII010000102.1:0-17685 GCA_044225625.1 Rubrivivax sp. | reverse complement strand
GAGGCGAGCCGGTCGGGCGCTGCGGCGCCGCGCCGCGGCGGTCGCCGCCCTGCGGCCGGCCGCGGCCACCGCCACCACCGCCGCCTCCACCACCGCCCGCGTTGCGCCGCGTGCCGCCGACACCGATGGTCATGCGACCGAGCACGATCGGCTCGGCCTTCTCGTTCGGGTCGGGCGCGAAGCCGGGCACCACCTCGCGCGGGATGCTGCGCTTGATCAGCTTCTCGATGTCGCGCAGGAAGATGTCCTCGTCCACGCAGGCCAGCGAGATCGCCTCGCCGCTGGCGCCGGCACGGCCGGTACGGCCGATGCGGTGCACGTAGTCCTCGGGCACGTTGGGCAGCTCGTAGTTGACGACGTGCGGCAGCTGGTCGATGTCGATGCCGCGCGCCGCGATGTCGGTGGCCACCAGCACCTGCAACTGCCCGGCCTTGAAGTCACCGAGGGCCTTGGTGCGCGCACTCTGGCTCTTGTTGCCGTGGATGGCCATCGCGCTGATGCCCTGGTCGTTCAGGTACTCGGCCAGCCGGTTGGCGCCGTGCTTCATGCGCGTGAACACCAGCACCTGGTGCCAGTCGCCCTGGCGGATCAGATGGGCCAGCAGCTCCTTCTTGCGCTCGCGCGACACCGGGTGCACCTTCTGCGCGATGGTGTCCGCGGTGGCATTGCGGCGCGCCACCTCCACCAGCACCGGCTTGTTCAGCAGCCGGTCGGCCAGCGCCTTGATGTCGTCGCTGAAGGTGGCGCTGAACAGCAGGCTCTGCTTGCTCTGCGGCAGGATCGCCAACACCTTCTTGATGTCGTGGATGAAGCCCATGTCGAGCATGCGGTCGGCTTCGTCGAGCACGAAGATCTCGACCTGCTTCAGGTCGAGCGTGCCCTGGCCGTGGTGGTCGAGCAGCCGGCCCGGCGTGGCCACCAGGATATCGACGCCGCGCTTGAGCTTGTCGATCTGCGGCTGCATGCCGACGCCGCCGAACATCACCATGCTCGACAGGCGGCTGTACTTGCCATAGGTGCGCACGCTCTCTTCCACCTGCGCGGCCAGTTCGCGGGTCGGCGTCAGGATCAGCGCGCGGATCGGGATGCGGCCGCGCGCATCGCGCTGCGCCGGCTTGGCCATCAGCCGCTGCAGCAGCGGCAGCGTGAAGCCGGCAGTCTTGCCGGTGCCGGTCTGCGCGCCGCCAAGCAGGTCGGCACCGGACAGGATGGTGGGAATGGCTTGCGCCTGGATCGGCGTGGGCGTGTCGTAACCGTGTTCGTGCACGGCGCGCACGATGGGCTCGGCCAGGCCGAGGTCTTTGAAACTCATGCTGGAAGGATGGGCCCCGTTCGGGGCCATGTTCGCGAGCTGCGGTCACCCGTGGCGGGTGCACCAGTCTGCAGTGCGAGGGCGAAAGGAATGTCTGAAGCGACCGTGCCGCGTCGACTGGAGGTCACGACACAGGCCGCATTGTACCGGTCAGTCGCCGATGATCCTGCGTTCCTTGATGATCGCGCCGAAGCGCTTCGAGTCCTCGGCCGCCTTGGCGGCGAAATCGGCCGGGCTCATCGGCGCCGGCACGCCGCCGATGGCGGCGATGCGCTCCTTCAGTGGCGGCGTGGCCAGGATGCGATTGATCTCGGCGTTCAGCCGGTTGACGATGGCCTCGGGCGTGCCGGCCGGTGCGTAGAAGCCGAAGATCGTGTCGGCGTCGAAGCCCTTCAGCCCCAGCTCGTCCAGCGTCGGCACGTCGGGGAACAGCGGCGAGCGCTGCGGGCTGCCCACCGCCAGCATGCGCAGCTTGCCCGACCTGACGTGCGGGATGGCGATGCCCGGGTCGAACAGGAAGTCGAGCTGCCCGCCCAACAGGTCCGTCAATGCCGGCGCGGCGCCGCGGTAGGGCACGTGCACGGCGAAGGTGCCGGTCTGGCTCTTCATCATCTCGGCGGCCAGATGCGGCGAGCTGCCGTTGCCCGGCGAGCCGAAGCTGCGCTGCCCGGGGTTCGCTTTCAGGTCGGCCAGGAAGGCCTTGAAGTCCTTCGACGGGCTCTCGCTGCGCACCACCAGAAAGACCAGCACGCGCGCGGCTGCCGCCACCGGCGTCAGGTCCTTCGCCGGATCGAAGGGCATCTTGGCGTAGATGTGCGGGTTGACCGAGACCAGGCCGCCGCTGCTCATCAGCAGCGTGTAGCCGTCGGGCGGCGACTTGGCGACCGCGTCGCCGCCCAGGTTGCCGCCGGATCCGGCGCGGTTCTCCACCACCACGTTCTGGCCGAGGGCCGTCTGCAGCCCAGGCGCCACCGAACGGGCGATCTGGTCGGCCGCGCCGCCCGGCGGGAAATTGACGACGATCTTGATCGGCTTGCTCGGCCAGGCCTGCGCCAGCGCCGCGGGCGCGACGCTGCAGGCCAGCGCAAAGCCGAGGCAGTGCCACAGTCTTTTCATCGTTGTCTCCTTGTCGTGGTGGGTCAGGCGATCTCGATTTCCAGCAGCAGCGGTTCGCGGCTGTCCAGCGCGCGTGGCAGCCATTCGTGCAGCTGCGCCGCGGTCTCGATGCGCTGGCCGCGCACGCCGTGGCCGGCGGCCAGCGCGACGAAGTCCAGGTCCGGCAGCTCGCTGCCTTCGACCCTGGCGCCCGGCGCAAAGCCGAACTGCGGCGCAAAGTTCTGCAGCGCCGCGTAGCGCCGGTTCTTCAGGATCAGCACGGCCATCGGCAGCTTCGCCTGCGCGGCATTCCACAGCGCCTGGATCGTGTACATCGCCGAGCCGTCGNCGCGTCGGCTCGGCCAGCGCCACACCCACCGCGGCCGCGAGGCCGAAGCCCAGGCCGCCGCTGCACATCTCGTGGAAGGTCTCGGGCTGCAGGATCGGCAGCCGCTCGTGCATCACCGGGCGCGAGCTCGGCGCCTCCTCGACGACGATGCTGTCGGGCCGGCGCAGGTCGGCCAGCGTCTGCAGCACGTAGTCCACCGACAGCCGCTGTCCCGGCACCGGGGGTTCGGCGCGCGGCAGCTTGGGCCGAGGCGGCGGCGCTTGACGCGACGGCGGCTTCGACAAGGCGATCAGGTCCTGCAGGCCAAGCGCGATGCTGCACAGCGCGGCCGTGCCCACCGGCGCCCAGGCGGCGATCTCCGGGTCGTCGATCAGCTGGCCCAGCTGCGTGCCGTCCGGCAGGAAGGGGCCTTGACCGTCGACATGGAAGGTGAAGGCCGGCGCACCGATCACCAGCACGACGTCGTGCCCGGTCAGCTTGTCGACGATGCGCTCGCGCATCGGCGGCAGGTAGCCGGCGAACAGCGCATGGTCGTTGGGGAAGCCGCAGCGGCCCGACATCGGCGCATGGAACACGCGGGCGCGGTGCGCCTCGGCCAGCTGCACGGTCAGGGCCCAGGCGGCATCGCGGTCGATGGCCGCGCCGACCACGAAGGCCGGGCGCTCGGCGGCATCGAGCATCGCCGCGATGCGCTCGATCAGCGCCGGCTCGGGCCGCAGCGCCTGGCTGACCGTGCGCGGCGTGACGGCCGTAGCCGGCTGGTCCCAGTCGTCGGCCGGCACCGACACCAGCACCGGGCCGCGCGGCGGCATCATCGCCAGGTAGTAGGCGCGGGCGATGGCCTGCGGCACGTCGGCGGCGCGGGCCGGCTCCACGGCCCACTTCACATAGGGCTGCGGCAGCTCGGTGGCGCGCACCGACGACAGGAAGGGGTCGTAGGGCAGGATGCCGCGCGCCTGCTGACCGGCGGTGATGACCAGCGGCGTGCGGTTGCGGTAAGCCGTGAAGATCGAGCCCATCGCATGGCCCACGCCCACGGCGGAATGCAGGTTGACGAAGGCCGCGTTGCGCGTGTGCTGCGCGTAGCCGTCGGCCATGCCGACGACCACCGACTCCTGCAGCCCGAGCACGTAGCGGAAGTCGGCTGGGAAGTCGCGGAACAGTGCCAGTTCGGTGGAGCCGGGGTTGCCGAAGACCGTGCTCAGCCCGAAGGCGCGCAGCAGGTCGTAGGCGGCCTCGCGAACCGTGGGACGGGTGGCATCGGGGCTGCGGGTCACGTCGGATCCTCCATGCGGCGACAATAGCCGGTTTGGCGCCGGCAAAAAGCCAGCGCTTTCCACGATTCCAGAGCAAGCCCATGGCCCAGTACGTCTACACCATGAACCGCGTCGGCAAGATCGTGCCGCCGAAGCGGCAGATCCTGAAGGACATCTCACTGTCCTTCTTCCCCGGCGCCAAGATCGGCGTGCTCGGCCTGAATGGCTCGGGCAAGTCCACCCTGCTGAAGATCATGGCCGGCCTGGACAAGGACATCGAGGGCGAAGCCGTGCCGATGCCCGGCCTGAACATCGGCTACCTGCCGCAGGAGCCGCAGCTGGAGCCCACGCAGACCGTGCGCGAGGCGGTGGAACAGGGCATCGGCGGCGTGCTGGCCGCCAAGGCGCGGCTGGAGGAGGTGTACGCCGCCTATGCCGAGCCGGATGCCGACTTCGACAAGCTGGCGGCCGAGCAGGCCGAACTGGAAGCGGTCATCGCCGCCGCCGGCAGCGAGAACACCGACCTGCAGCTCGAGATCGCCGCCGATGCGCTGCGCCTGCCGCCGTGGGACGCCATCATCGGCAACCTGTCCGGCGGCGAGAAGCGCCGCGTGGCGCTGTGCCGGCTGCTGCTGAGCAAGCCCGACATGCTGCTGCTGGACGAGCCCACCAACCACCTGGACGCGGAAAGCGTGGAGTGGCTGGAGATCTTCCTCAAGCGCTACCCCGGCACCGTGGTCGGCATCACGCACGATCGCTACTTCCTGGACAACGCGGCCGAGTGGATCCTGGAGCTCGACCGCGGCCGCGGCATCCCCTACAAGGGCAACTATTCCGACTGGCTGGACCAGAAGGAAAAGCGCCTGGAGCAGGAGCAGAAGACCGAAGACGCGCGCACCAAGGCGATGAAGGAAGAGCTGAAGTGGGTGCGCTCCAATGCCAAGGGCCGGCAGAGCAAGAGCAAGGCCCGTCTGGCGCGCTTCGAGGAACTGAGCGACGTCGAATACCAGAAGCGCAACGAGACCAACGAGATCTTCATCCCGGTGGGCGAGCGCCTGGGCAACCAGGTGATCGACTTCAACGGCGTCAGCAAGAGCTTCGGTGACCGGCTGCTGCTCGACAACGTCAGCTTCAAGGTGCCGGCCGGTGCCATCGTCGGCATCATCGGCCCCAACGGCGCCGGCAAGTCGACGCTGTTCCGGCTGATCCAGGGCGTGGAGAAGCCCGATTCGGGCGAGGTGGTGATCGGCGCGACCGCCAAGCTGGCCTTCGTCGACCAGAGCCGCGACAGCCTGTCTGCCGACAAGACGGTGTGGGAAGACGTCTCGGGCGGGCTGGACAACATCGTGGTCGGCAAGTTCGTGATGCCGAGCCGCGCCTATCTGGGCCGCTTCAACTTCAAGGGCAACGACCAGCAGAAGCTGGTGGGTCAGCTGTCCGGCGGCGAGCGCGGCCGGCTGCACCTGGCCAAGACGCTGGCCCAGGGCGGCAACGTGCTGCTGCTCGACGAGCCGTCGAACGACCTGGACGTGGAAACGCTGCGCGCGCTGGAAGACGCGCTGCTCGAATTCGCCGGCAGCGTGATGGTCATCAGCCACGACCGCTGGTTCCTGGACCGCATCTGCACCCACATCCTGGCCGCCGAGGGCGACAGCCAATGGTTCTTCTATGCCGGCAACTACCAGGAGTACGAGGCCGACAAGAAGAAGCGCCTGGGTGAAGAAGGTGCCAAGCCGCACCGCCTGCGCTTCAAAGCGTTGAAATAGCCCACCCCCTACGGCCTTCGGCCGCCCCCTCGAGGGGGCACCGTCTGCCAGGACGGCGGAGCCGGATCCGCGACGGTCGCTTCGAGGTGGCGCTGGCCTGCCGCATTCCGCGCATCCTGGCACCTCATGACTGACTCTCGCAGCCCACAGGTCGCTGCCGAACGCGCAGCGGCGGTCGTCATCCTGGCCGGCGTCAGCGCGGCGCTGCACATCGCGAAGCTGCCGCCGGCGATCGCCGCGCTGCAGGCGGGCTTGGGCATCTCGCTGCTGCAGGCCGGTTTCCTGCTGTCGCTGGTGCAGGCCGCCGGCATGACGGCCGGCGTGGCCTTCGGCGTGCTGGCCGACGGGCTGGGGCTCAAGCGCAGCATGCTGATCGGACTGACGCTGCTGGCCACGGCCAGTGCGCTGGGCCCGCTGTGCAACGCGGTGCCGATGCTGATGGCGCTGCGCGCGCTGGAGGGCTTCGGCTTCCTGCTGGTGGTGCTGCCGGCGCCCGGACTGGTGCGCCGCCTGGTCCCGCCGCAGCGGCTGAGCCGCGTGCTCGGCCTCTGGGGCACCTACATGCCTTCGGCACCGCCCTGGCCCTGCTGGTCGGGCCGCTGTGATCGGCGCCTTCGGCTGGCATGCGTGGTGGTGGCTGTTGGCCGCGCTGTCGCTGGCCATGGCCGCGTGGCTGGCGCGTGCCGTGCCGGACCTGCCCGCCCCGACGCGCAGACCGGCGCCGCCGACACCGGCTGGTGGCAGCGCCTGCGCCAGACGCTGAGCGCACCGGGCCCGTGGCTGGTGGCCATGACCTCGCCGTCTATGCCGGCCAATGGCTGGCGGTCATCGGCTTCCTGCCGACGATCTACCTGCAGGCCGGCCTGTCCGGCGGCCTGACCGGCCTGCTGACGGCGCTGGCGGCAGCGGTCAACATGGCGGGCAACGTGGCTTCGGGGCGGCTGCAGCAGGCCGGCGTGGCGCCGACGCGGCTGCTGCGCATCGGCTTCGTCACGATGGCCCTGACGGCGGCGGCCGCCTTCGCCGAGGTCGGCGGCAGCGGCCTGCCGGCGCCGCTGCGCTTCGGCGCGGTGCTGGTGTTCCCGCTGGTCGGCGGGCTGATTCCCGCCACGCTGTTCTCGCTGGCCGTGCGCCTGGCGCCGAGCGAGCAGACGCTGTCCAGCACCGTCGGCTGGATGCAGCAGTGGTCGGCCCTGGGCCAGTTCGCCGGGCCGCCGCTGGTCGCCTGGCTGGCCGGCCGCGCCGGCGGCTGGCAATGGACCTGGGTGGCCACCGGCATCTGTGCCTTGTTCGGCCTGGGGCTGGCCGGTGGCATTGGCAGACTGCTGCAGCGGCAGTCACGAATGGCCGACAATCGTTGACGACGGCCGGGCGAACCAAAGTCCCGGTTCTCGACTCGGACGCGTCCAGGACACCGCCTCGTCCGGCACAGCCCACACCGATGCCTGCTTCCGATCCGTTCCGCCGCCCGTCGACGCTGCTGCCGCTGCTGCTGGCGCTGGCTGGCTGTGCCGCCGTGGCGCCACCGAACACCGTCCCCGCTGCGGCGGTCCCGGCGCCGTCGACCTCCGCTGCGGCGCCCGGCCCGGGCGCCAGCGGCGCGGGCACCGCGGCCCGGGCTGCAGCGCCGGCGGCTCCGTCGGCCGCTGCGGCCACGATGCCGTCCACCGCCGGTCTGCCGCCCTTTGCGGTGGTGACGAAGGACGCCCGGCAGATCGACGGGCCGATCATCGCCTGGCAGAAGGACGACAAGCTGTGGCTGGAGCTGGCGCCGGAGCAGTTCGGCAAGCCTTTCATCCTGTCACCGAAGCTGGACACCGGCATCGGCGAGGCCTTCATCCTCGGCGGGCTGATGGCCTATCCGGTGACCGGCGCGGGCGGGCCGCAGATCATCGAGTTCTCGCGCATCAACAACCAGGTGCGCCTGCTGGCGCGCAACACCGACGTGCGCGCGCAGCCCGGCACGCCGGAGGCGCGCGCCGCGGCAGTGTCCTACTCGCCCAGCCTGCTGGGCAGCATGCTGGTGGCCAGCCAGCCGCATCCGCAGCGCAAGTCAGTGCTGGTCGAAGTCAATTCGGTCTTCCTGTCCGACATGCTGGGCGTCGGCATGCAGCTGCAGCGTGCTTTCCGCCAGCCCTACACGCTGGACACGCGCAACAGCAGCTTCAGTTCGGTGCGCGGCTCGGCGCAGTCGCTGGAGATCCAGACCCAGCACCACTACTACAGCGGCAGCATCGGCATCGCGCAGCCGGGCACGCCGCCGGGCATGCCGGTGCCGACGGTGCCGAAGTACGTGCCCGACACGCGCAGCCTGTTCGTCGGCCACCATTTTTCGATCGCGCCGCTGCCCGAGCAGCCGATGGTCCCGCGCCGCGCCGACGCACGCATCGGCCTGATGACCCAGACGGTGATGGACTTCAGCGACGACCTGGCGCGCACGCCGCGCGTGCGCATGGTCGAGCGCTGGCGCCTGGAGAAGAAGGACCCGCTGGCGCCGATGTCGGAGCCCGTCAAGCCGATCACCTTCTGGCTCGACCGCAACGTGCCGCACAAGTACCGCGCGGTGGTCACCGAGGCGGTCCTCGAATGGAACAAGGCTTTCGAGAAGATCGGCTTCAAGGACGCGATCGTCGTGAAGCAGCAGCCCGACGACGCCGAGTTCGACACGCTGGACATCGGCTACTCGTCGGTGCGCTGGCTGATGTCGGCCTCGCCCGGCTTCGGCGCCATCGGCCCCAAACATGTCGACCCGCGCAGCGGCGAAATCCTCGACGCCGACATCGGCTTCGAAAGCCTCAGCTCGCGCTCGATGCGCAACCTGCGTGCGCAGACGCTGTCCGGCGCCACGGCCTTCGCGTCGGTGCTCGGCGGCCCGGCGGAGTCCGCGGCGCCCGCCCACCGCATGCATGCCGACCTGGCCGCCGAGCAGCTCGGCTATGCGCTGGACGTGCTGCAGGCGCGCGGCGAACTGGAGCTCGACAGCCCGCAGGCCGACGCCTTCGTGCACGACTACATCAAGGACACGCTGATGCACGAGGTCGGGCATGCGCTGGGCCTGCGCCACAACTTCCGTGCCTCGCGCGTCTACAGCGAGCAGCAGCTGGCCGACCCCGAGTTCACGCGCACCCACGGCACCACCGGCTCGGTGATGGAATACAACGCCATCAACCTGCCGCGCCCCGGCCAGCGCGGCGGCGCGCCGTTCCAGACGACCCTCGGGCCCTATGACTACTGGGCCATCGAATACGCCTACAAGCCGATCGCAGCGGCCGAGGAAGCCACCGAACTGCAGCGCATCGCCGCGCGCAGCAGCGAGCCGCTGCTGGCCTTCGGTACCGACGAGGACGCGGCCTTCGGCATCGACCCCGAAACCATCGTGCTCGACCTGGGCTCCGACCCGATCGCCTATGCCGCCAAGCGGCTGGAGATCGCGCGCGACCTGTTCCTGCGCCAGGAGCAGCGCCAGCTCAAGCCGGACGAGAGTTATGCCGTGCTGCGCCGCTCGCTGGCCTATGCGATCGCCGACGCCGGCCGCGCGGTCGGCGTGCTGGTGCGGCAGATCGGCGGCGTGCGCACGCTGCGCGACCATCCGGGCAGCGGGCGCGATCCGCTGAAGCCCACCGACGCGGCGACGCAGCGTGCCGCGCTGGAGCTGATCGCGCACAACGTGCTGTCGATCGACGGCCTGGCGGTGACGCCGATGCTGCAGCGCCGCCTGGCGCCGGACTTCGACGACCGCGGCGAGAACCCGGCGCTGCCGACCGACTATCCCGTACCGCAGCGACTGCTGGACCTGCAGCGTGCCGTGCTGGCGCAGCTGATGAGCGATGCGGTGGCTGCGCGCATTCTCGACAGCGTCGGCAAGGCCGACCAGCCCGCCACCGCCTTCCAGCTGTCGGAGCTGTATGCACGCCTGAACCGCGACGTGTGGGCCGAGCTGGGCAAGGGCGGCAGCATCAGCACCACCCGCCGCGAACTGCAGCGCGAGTACCTCAACCGCATGGCCGGCACGCTGCTGAGGCCGAGCCCGCAGACACGCGCCGATGCCCGCAGCCTGCTGCGCGCGCAGGCGCTGCAGTTGCAGTCGCAGCTGGACAAGGTGCTGAAGCACCCGGCCCGCATGGATGCCGAGACGCGCGCGCACCTGCAGGACTGCGCCGACACGCTGGCGCAGGCACTGAGCGCGAAGGTGCTGCGCGCCGCCGTCTGACGGCGACGGCGCCGCACCAAAGTTAGACCGGCGCGCAACCACAGTTGCGCCATAGTCGTGAGCTTCGTTTAGCTGGCGTTCCTAAGAGTCCGGGAGCCGCTTCTAGCCATAGATCCATGACCATGCCCCGCCTTCACGCAGCTGCACGGCCGTGGCGAACTCGGCATGAAGCGGAAGGTGCCGCGCAGATCGAACTCCTTGGTGACGATGGTGTTCACCGGCAACGCTCATTTCACCGCCCATCGGCCCCATCTGGGTAGATGATGCCGCGCGGCCGCAGCGCGTCGAAGGCACCGACCAGCGCCCGCGCATTGCCGCTGGCTTCGAACAGCACGTCGAACTGGCCCTTGTCGGCGCTGAAGGCGCGCAGCGCGTCCGGCTCGGCCTTGACGTCGATGGCCTGGTCGGCGCCGATCTTCAGCGCCGTGCGCAGCGGCTGCGCCGCCATGTCGGTGACGACGATGTGCGTCGCGCCCGCACGGCGCGCAGCAATCACCGCCATCGCACCGATCGGGCCGCAACCGGTGACCAGCACGCTCTTGCCCAGCAGCGGGCCCGCGCGGTTCACCGCATGCAGCGCCACCGACAGCGGCTCGGCCATGGCGCCCTCGGCGTCGCTGACATGGTCGGCCAGTCTGTGCGCCTGGCTGGCATCGCAGACGATGCGCTGGCGGAACGCGCCCTGCACATGCGGCATGCGCATGGCGCTGCCGTAGTAGCGCATGTCCAGGCAGTGGTTGTGCAGCCCCTGCTGGCAGTAGCGGCACTGGCCGCAGGGCCGGCTCGGGCTGATGGCCACGCGCTCACCGGGCGCGAGTCCCGTCACGTCCGCACCCACCTGCTCGACGCTGCCGGCCACCTCGTGGCCCAGCACCATCGGCTGCTGGATGCGCACCGTGCCGAAGCCGCCGTGCTGGAAGTAGTGCAGGTCCGAGCCGCAGATGCCGCCGCAGCGCACGCGCACCTGCAGCTGGTGCGGCAGCAGCTCCGGCGTGTCGACCTGCTCGACGCGCAGATCGCCAGGGGCGTGGATGACCAGGGCTTCCATCGCGATTCCTTTCAGCGGTTCTTCGGCGGCTTGGGCTGCCAGGGCCAGCGCCCTTCGATCTCCACCGCCAGCGTCCAGGCGAGGAAGGTGCGTACCAGCACCAGCAGGCCCAGCACGGCGACGTTGACCAGCGTGGGCTCCAGCGCCACGGTGCGCACCACGTCACCGGCCACCAGGAATTCCAGCCCGAGCAGCAGCGCTCGGCCGATCTGGTGCTTGTAGTCGTCATAGGCCTCGGGTGCGTCCACCTTCCACAGAAAGCGCACCGTGCCGCGGGTGATGGCCACACGCAGCACGCCGACGACGATGATCAGCGCGCCCAGCATTTCGATGCCCAGCGCGGCCCATTCGATGACGTTGCGGATGATGACGATGGTCTCTTCGGCATGCATGGCGGCACTCACAGCGTGGCGGTGACGCCGCCGTCGACGTACAGGATGTGGCCGTTGACGAAGCGCGAGGCGTCGCTGGCCAGGAACACGGCCGCGCCCACCAGGTCTTCCACGTCGCCCCAGCGGCGCGACGGTGTGCGGCCGACCAGCCAGGCGCTGAACTCGGGGTTGTCGACCAGCGCCTGGTTCAGCTCGGTCTTGAAGTAGCCCGGCCCCAGGCCGTTGACCTGCAGGCCATGCGGGCCCCAGTCGATGGCCATGCCCTTGGTCAGCATCTTCACCGCGCCCTTGGAAGCGGTGTAGGGCGCGATGTTCGGCCGGCCCAGCTCGCTCTGCACCGAGCAGATGTTGATGATCTTGCCGCGGCCGCGCGGGATCATGTGCCGCGCCACGGCCTGGCCGACGATGAACACGCTGTCGAGGTTGGTGCGCATCAGCTGCTGCCAGTCGGCCTGCTCGAAGTCCTGCAGCGGCGCGCGCTTCTGCATGCCGGCGTTGTTGACCAGGATGTCGATCGGCCCGATCTCGGCCTCGATGCGCGCCACCGCCGCGGCCACGGCCTGTGCGTCGCCCACGTCGAAGGGCATCGTGTGCACCGTGGCGCCCTGCGCGCGAAGCTGCGTCGCCACGTCGGCCAGCTTGTCCGCACGGCGGCCATTCAGCACCACCGCCGCTCCGGCCCCGGCCAGCCCTCGGGCCAGCGCCAGGCCGATGCCGGCGCTCGAGCCGGTCAGCAGCGCGAGCCGGCCGCTCAGGTCGAACTGTTTCAGCACGTCGGACATGTGATCTCCCAGGCCAGGACGCGCAGCATATGTCAGCCTGCCGCGTCGGGGACAACCCGCAGGCGCCCCCTCTGCTACCGTCGCGGTCGTCACGCATGGCCGCGGGGGCCTGCCACGAAGGAGACAGCATGGATTTCACGATGTCGGAGAAGCAGACCTACTGGCGCAACCGGGTGGTCGAATTCATGAAGGAGCACGTCTACCCGGCCGAGGCGACCTACGACGCGCAGATGGCGGCCTTCGGCACCGATCGCTGGCAGGTGGTGCCGGTGCTGGAAGAGCTGAAGGCCAAGGCCAAGAAGGCCGGGCTGTGGAACCTGTTCCTGCCGCACGACTCGCTGCCGCCGGACAGCCCCTACAAGGGCGCCGGGCTGACGAACCTGGAATACGCGCTGTGCGCCGAGGAGATGGGCAAGGTCGGCTTCGGCTCCGAGGTCTTCAACTGCTCGGCGCCCGATACCGGCAACATGGAAGTGCTGGCGCGCTATGCCAACGACGAGCAGAAGAAGCGCTGGCTGGAGCCGTTGCTGGACGGCAAGATCCGCTCGGCCTTCCTGATGACCGAGCCGGCGGTGGCCTCGTCCGACGCCACCAACATCGAGACCTCGATCAAGCGCGACGGCGACCACTACGTGATCAACGGCCGCAAGTGGTGGTCGTCCGGCGTCGGCGACCCGCGCTGCAAGATCGCCATCGTCATGGGCAAGACCGACCCCGATGCGCCGCGCCACTCGGCGCAGTCGCAGATCCTCGTGCCGCTGGACGCGCCGGGCATCGAAGTCGTGCGCATGCTGCCGGTGTTCGGCTTCGACGATGCGCCGCACGGCCATGCCGAGGTGATCCTGAAGAACGTGCGCGTGCCGGCGTCGAACCTGCTGCTCGGCGAAGGCCGCGGCTTCGAGATCGCGCAGGGCCGCCTCGGCCCCGGCCGCATCCACCACTGCATGCGCACCATCGGCACGGCCGAGGTGGCGCTGGAGAAGATGGTCAAGCGGCTGCAGTCGCGCGTCGCCTTCGGCAAACGCGTGTCCGAACAGTCGGTGTGGGAGGAGCGCATCGCCAATGCGCGCATCGACATCGAGATGACGCGCCTGCTGTGCCTGAAGGCCGCCGACATGATGGACAAGGTCGGCAACAAGGTCGCGCAGCTGGAGATCGCGATGATCAAGGTGCAGGCGCCGAACATGGCGCTGCGCATCATCGACGACGCGATCCAGGCCTGGGGCGGCGCCGGCGTCACCAGCGACCCGGGGCTGGCGAAGGCCTATGCGCACCAGCGCACGCTGCGCCTGGCCGATGGCCCGGACGAAGTGCACCGCCGCGCCATCGCGCGCCTGGAGTACGGCCGCTACAAGGCCCAGTCCTGACCCAGCACCGCACCCGCGGGCTGCCGGCAACGCCGGCGCGGCCCGCCGGGTACGGCGCAGCGCACGCTGCCGCCTAGCCGGCCGGTGCCGCCGCGGCGCGTCGCTGCCGGCCGAGCGCGGCGGCGAAGAACAGCGCCACGGCCAGCAGGCCCAGCCCGCCCAGCGCAATGAATCGGCCGGCCCCCAGGGTGCCGACCGACCACGCGCCCAGCGACACGCCGGCCGACTGGCCGAGGAAGAAGCAGGCGGCAAAAGCCGACACCGCGGCGCCGCGGCGCTCCGGCGCCATCTGCGTGGCATTGACCTGCAGCGTGTTGTGCAGCATGTAGAAGCCCAGACCGAGCGCGAAGCAGCCCGGCACCACCCAGCCCCAGGCCGGCGCGAAGCCGATGCCCAGCAGCGACAGGCACATCAGCGCCCCGCCCCAGCAGGCCAGGCCGCGCTCGCCGAGGCGCCGCACGAGCCCGCCCGAAGACAGCGCGAACAGCAGACCGCCCAGGCCGAACAGCATCACCAGCGAGCCTGCGCTGGCCAATGACAGGCCGAAGGCCTGGTGCACGTGCGAGGCGATGAAGGCAAAGGGCCCATACAGGCACATGCCCTCGACGAACACCAGGATCAGCACCGACCGTGCCCACGGCAGCGACAGCACCTGTCGAAACTCCGACAGCATGCGTCGCCAGGCCGGGCCGGGCGCCTGCACCGTCCTGCGCGCCGCAGGCGGCAGGCGACGGTGCAGCATGAACAGCGCCGCGCTGGCACCGACGAAGAGCAAAGCGACCAGCACGTACGGTGCCTGCCACGACAGATGGTCGGCCGCGAAGCCACCCAGCCAGACGCCGGCCGACAGGCCGGTGATCTGGCCGATCAGGAAGCGCGCCAGCACCGGCTGGCGCTGCGCATAGGGCACGACATCGCCGATCCAGGCCATGGCCAGCGGAATCAGGGCAGCCGCCATCGCGCCGGCCAGCACACGCGTCAGGCGCAGCGTCAGGAAGTCCGGCGCCAGCGCGCTGGCCAGCGAGGCCACCGCACAGGCCGCCGTGGCCCAGGCGATGACACGGTACTTGCCGAAGCGGTCGCCCACGGGGCCGAAGAACAGCTGCGACAGGCCGTAGGCGATGGCGAACAGGCTGATCACCTGCGAGGCCTGGCCAAGCGTGACGCCGAACTCGCGTGCCAGTTGCGGCAGCAGCGCGTCGTTCAGGCGCAGCGACATGCCGCTGCCGAAGGCACTCAAGGACAGGCAGGCCACGGCGCCACGCGGCAGCACCGGTTCGGGGGTGCCGCTTTGTGCGGCCGGGGACGGGGTCATGACGCCGCCATTGTCGGCGACCAGGGCACCTGCGACCCTGAGGTGCCGGCGCAAGCACAGGGCCGGCCGGCCAGCGACGGCCCGCAGCGCAGGCTGCGTTGCGCGAGCGCCCGAGCGGCGGCCTCGATCGCCCTGAAGCCCACACGAGGATCGCCCCGTGGCATGCTGCAGCCATGTCCCCGATCGCCCTGCCCGGCCAGAACCATCCCAGCGCCAGCTTCGAGGTCCCGTTGGAGATGCTGGCCGCCTGCCACCAGCGCATCGTGCAGCAGTGCGACACGCTGAACCGGCTGCTGCCGCACCTGGCTGCGCACGGCGCGGACCTGCAGGCACAGCAGGCGGCACAGGCGGTGCTGCGCTACTTCGATCAGGCCGCGGTCGACCACCATGCCGACGAGGAACAGGACCTGTTTCCGGCGCTGCTGGAATCGATGGCCGGCTCCGACGCCGTGTGCCTGCGCGAACTGATCGACGTGCTCACCCACCAGCATCGTGTGCTCGAAGCCCATTGGCGAGCCCTGCGCCGCGCCTTGCTGCCCGTGGCCGCAGGCGAGTCCGCCACCGTGGCGGCCTCGCTCGTCGAGCGCCTGGTCACGGCCTATGCGGAGCACACCGCGCTGGAGGAACGCGAACTGCTGCCGCTGGCCGGCCGGCTGCTGAGCGACGAGGCGCTGAACGGCCTGGGCCGCGCCATGCGGCGGCGCCGCGGCGTCCCGCTGCCGGACTGAGGTCGCGGCGGCCGTCGCCGGTGCGACGGGCCGCGGCTCAGCGACGCGGCTTCCGCGGGCCGAGATCGCGGACGTGGAAGTGCAGGCCCTTCGCCGCATCGTCGCGGGCCCACTGCGGCAGCAGCGACAGCAGCAGGCTCTTCAGCCCCGAGCCGGCGATGCGCAGGCCCTGGGCGTCGCTGAAGGCCCACGCCGGGTTGTCGCCGCGATGGGCCTCGGTGACGCGGAACAGGTCCTCCATCAGCGCACCAACGCTGCTGATCGCCTTGGCCTCCAGCGCACGCTCCAGCGTCAGCGCCACGCCCTGCGTCAGGTCGAACACCGCCTGGCCGCCGAGCGCGTCGTAGCGGCCGTTGAAGACCAGCAGGTCGGTCTCGCCGCTGTACTTCCAGTTGAAGTGCTGCTCGAGCATGCGCACGATCTGCGCAAAGCCGCGGCCATCGGGCGTTTCGTCGCTGCGCTCGGAAAAGCCCAGGCAGACGAAGTCGACCGCCGTGCCGGAGCGGTGATGCCAGTAGTCCAGACGCGGCAGGATTTCGTCCTTGACCACCTTGTTGTCCGGCCGGCCCAGCAGGAAGGCGAACAGGCGCACGCGGCTTTCGAGCTCCTGCACGAAGGCCGGCCTGGCCTCCAGCACACGTTGGCGCAGGCGCTGCGCATGCTCGTCGGCGGATTCGCCCCGGCCCCGCGGGTGCAGCGCTTCGGCGTCCGACATCGCGCGCGCCAGGTTTGCCGGCCACGACGGCTCGACGCGCAGGAAGCTTTCGCCCAGCCGCCGACGGATGGCAACGATCGCATCGACGGGGTCGCCCGCGCCGCCGCCTCCGCCAGCGCTGCCGGCAAAGTCGCCGCGGATCCGGTCCTGGACGATGCGTGGGTGATTCAACGGCACGATGCTCCCTCCCGAGGGCCGGCCCCTGGCCCGCCGCGAGTTTCGCTGCTTTCGCCGCCGGTTGCCGGCCGATGTCGCTGCAGCGACAGCCTGCGGCGCGTTTCACCCGGTGCCGCGGCGCCGACGGCTCTGCTAAGGTCAAGACCCATCGATCGGACCCCGAGGCTGCCCATGAACCTCTTCTCCCTCGCCGGCAAGGTGGCCATCGTCACCGGCTCGTCGCGCGGCATCGGCAAGGCCATCGCCGAGCGGCTGGCCGAGCACGGCGCGAAAGTGGTGATCTCGTCGCGCAAGCTCGAGCCCTGCGAGCAGGTGGCCGCGGCGCTGAACACCCGGCATGGCCCGGGCACGGCCATCGCGGTGGCGGCCAACATCTCGTCGAAGGAGGCGCTGCAGACGCTGGTGGACGAGACCGTGCAGCGGCTCGGCCCGGTGGACGTGCTGGTCTGCAACGCCGCGTCGAACCCCTACTACGGCCCGCAGGCCGGCATCAGCGACGACCAGTTCCGCAAGGTGCTGGACAACAACATCGTGTCCAACCACTGGCTGATCGGCATGGTGGCGCCGGGCATGATGGAACGCCGCAGCGGTTCGATCGTCATCGTCTCGTCGATCGGTGGCCTGCGCGGCTCGGCGATCATCGGCGCCTATTGCATCAGCAAGGCCGCCGACATGCAGCTGGCGCGCAATCTGGCGGTGGAGTTCGGTCCGCACAACGTGCGCGTCAACTGCATCGCGCCGGGCCTGATCAAGACCGACTTCGCGCGCGCGCTGTGGGAAGACACCCAGCTGCTCGAAGCACGCAATGCCGAGACGCCGCTGCGCCGCATCGGCGAGCCGGACGAGATCGCCGGCGCGGCGGTGTTCCTGGCATCGCCGGCCAGCAGCTTCATGACCGGCCCGACCATCGTCATCGATGGCGGCGTGACCATCTGAGGGGCCCCATGAGCGAGACGAGCACGCTGCAGGACTTCCGCGCCGAGGCGAGTGCCTGGCTGGATGCGAATTGCCCGGCCGAGATGCGCCAGCCGCTGCGCGGCGAGGAAGACTACTGCTGGGGCGGGCGCCACGCGCGTTTCCAATCCGACGCGCAGCGCCTGTGGCTGCAGCGCATGGGCGAGCGCGGCTGGACCGTGCCCACCTGGCCGCGCGAGTACGGCGGCGGCGGCCTGA
>JBGAII010000101.1:0-16498 GCA_044225625.1 Rubrivivax sp. | reverse complement strand
CAGCGTGATCTCGAGGTCCTCGCGCTGCCGCTCGAGCTGCCGGCGGTGCTCGGCGAGCACCGCGAGGAAGGCCAGCAGCGGCGGCCGGGCATCGGGCGAGGCGTCGTACAGGTCGACCAGCTGCTTGATCTCCTGCAGCGACAGGCCGAGCCGCTTGCCGCGCAGCGTGAGCTTCAGCCGCGTGCGGTCACGCTGCGTGTAGACGCGCTGGCGGCCGGCGCGGGCCGGTTCGAGCAGGCCGACGTCCTCGTAGAAGCGGATCGCGCGCGGCGTGATGTCGAACTCGCGCGCCAGCTCGGTGATCGTGTACGACGCGGCGAACGCTCCGGAAGCAGGCATCGGCAGACGGTGAGCTGACGTTGACGTAAACGTCAATTAGAACCCATGCAAAAAGGGGCGGGACCTCGCGGCTCCGCCCCTTCAGCTCTACTACTGGAATTGCACCTTGGTGGTGCACCTACCCTGCTACGCGCCTTTGACAGCGTTGCGGCGCAGTGTGCCCGCGTGTCGCCGAAGCCGGCATCACCCAAAGGTGGGAAACCCGGAACGCCGTCACGGGCACGTCGTGCCAATCGTTACAGCACCGGCAGCGTCTGGTCCTTCAGCGTGCCGCGGTGGTGCTCGTAGTCGGGGATCACCGAGCGCACGACGTCCCAGAACGCCGGGCTGTGGTTCATCTCGCGCAGGTGCGCCAGCTCGTGGGCGACGACGTAGTCGATGATCGGCAGGCCGAAGTGCACCAGCCGCCAGTTCAGGCGGATCGAGCCGTCGGCATTGGCGCTGCCCCAGCGCGTGGCGGCGGAGCTGAGCGAGATGCGGCGCACGCGCACCTGCAGCCGCTGCGCGAACACGGCGCAGCGCTCCTCGAACACACGCCGCGCCTGGCGCTGCAGCCAGCTCTGCACCGCATCGCGGATCTGCTCGGCGGCAGCCGTGTGCGGCAGGCCGATGCGCAGCAGCCGGCGCGGCACGCCGGGCAGGCCGCCGTCGTCCGCAGCGGCATCGAGCAACACGCCGGTCGTGCGCGGGTCGAGCACGATGATCACCGTCTCGCCCAGGAACGGCAGGCCGGTGCCATCGCGCCAGTCGACGCGCGCGGCCTGCAGCCGGGCGGCGCGCTCGCGCTGCTCGCGCAGCTTGCGCAGGATCCAGCCGCGCTTGTCCTGCAGCGCGGCGTCGACCTCGCGCACGCCCACCCAGCGCGGCACGCTGACGCTCAGGCCCTCGGGGCCGACGACGAAGCCGATGCTGCGGCGGCGCACGCGCCGCATCTCGTAGGCCACCAGATGGCCGTCCAGGCGCACGTCGCGCTGAGCGCGCGGGTGGCGGAAGACCTCGCCGGCCAGCAGTTCGCGCAGCGGCTGCGGCGGTGCCGCCTGCACCGGTGGCGCAGGCTGCGGCGGCAACATCGGCACGGCCGGCGGCGGCACATCCGGCTCGTCGAAGAGCGAACGTTGCAGCGACCTCCAGAGGGCGGGCCCACGTGACATGGGCGCCGATTCTAGGCGGGCGTCGAGGTGTAGGCCTCGGGATCGATGCGCCGCATTTCGGCCTCGATCCAGCCTTCGACCTGCCGCATCAGCTCATCGGCCTTGCGGCCCTCGACCGCGATCGGCCGGCCGATGACGATGTCGATCACGCCCGGGCGCAGCAGGAAGCTCTTGCGCGGCCAGCAGCGCGCGGAGTTCACCGCGATCGGCACGATCGGCGTGCCGGTCTCGATCGCCAGCCGCGACGCGCCCTGCTTGTACTGCCCCTGCTGCCCGCGCTCGCTGCGCGTGCCTTCGGGGAACATGATCACCCAGTTGCCCTGGCCCATGATGCGCTTGCCCTGCTCGGCCACCTTGTTCCAGGCCTCGGCGCGCCTGCTGCGGTCGATGTGGATCATGTCCAGCTTGCCCATCGCCCAGCCGAAGAACGGAATCAGCAGCAGTTCCTTCTTGAACACGTAGCACAGCGGGTGCGACATCAGCACCGGATAGGCGAAGGTTTCCCAGGTCGACTGGTGCTTCGACGCCAGCAGCACCGCACGCGTGCCCTCGGCCGCGGTCGGCAGGTACTCCATGCCCTGCACGCGATGGCGCACGCCGCAGATCCAGCGGGCGCCCCAGATCACCAGGCGCACCCAGAAGATGCACATCCAGTACAGCGGTGTGCCCTTGATGAACAGCGACGCGATGATCACCGCGGTGGCGACCGGCACCACGGTGACCAGCATCCACAGCACGAAAAGCGTCGAGCGCAGCGCCCAGACGATCTTCATGCGGCCCCCTTGGCGCTGCGCGGCGTCCCGTCGAGGGGGAATTCGCCCGTCGGGCGGCCGTGCACGCTCACTGGACTACCCTCCGCACTGCGTGCTCCGGGACGAGCGCTTGGGAACGGCCCGGCGCGCTCACTGGGCTGCCCTCCGCACTGCGTGCTCCGGGATGAGCGCTTGGGAACGGCCCGGCGCGCTCATGCCAGCCCGCCGGACTCGGAATCGCGCAGGTGCTCGCGGTCCAGCAGGTGGGTGGCGAGAGCGCTGAGGTCGCTGTGCACGTAGGTACCGGGCACCTGTTCGAGCCAGCCGGCCACGCCCGCCGCGTCGAGCTCGGCAGCGCGGCCGCTGCGCACCAGGTGCGGCTCGCACCCCGCGGCCTGTGCCGCCTGCAGGTCGCGCAGCGTGTCGCAGACCATCGGCACCAGCCGCAGGTCGACGCCGTAGCGGCGGCCGATGTCCAGCATCATGCCGGGCTGCGGCTTGCGGCAGTCGCAGCCGTCCTCGGGCGTGTGCGGACAGAAGAAGACCGCGTCGATGCGCCCGCTGTGCGCCTGCAGGCGCTGCATCATGTGCGCATGCACCGCGTTGACGGCGGCCATGTCGATCATGCCGCGGCCGATGCCCGACTGGTTGGTGGCCACCACCACGTGCCAGCCGGCATGGTTCAGCCGCGACACCGCCTCCAGCGCGCCCGGCACGGCCACCCATTCCTCGGGCGCCTTGATGTGGTCCTCGCGGAACTCGTTGAGGATGCCGTCGCGGCCGAGAATGATCAGCTTCGGGATCGGCTGCATGACGTTCAGGCCGCCAGGCGCGACAGGTCGGCGACGCGGTTCATCGCCGCATGCAGCTGCGCCAGCAGCGCCAGCCGGTTGGCGCGCAGCGCCGGATCCTCGGCATTGACCATCACCTCATCGAAGAAGGCGTCGACCGGCGCCTTCAGCGCAGCCAGCGCCCGCAGCGAGCCGGTGTAGTCGCGCGCGCCGAAGGCCGGCCTGGCCTTCAGCTCCACCGCGACCAGCGCCTCCGACAGGGCGCGTTCGGCCGGCTCCTTCAGCAGCGCGCCATTCAGCTCGGCCGGCGCGGCGCCCTCGCTCTTCTTCAGGATGTTGCCGACGCGCTTGTTGGCGGCGGCCAGCGGCGCCGCCTCGGGCAGCTGCGCGAAGGCCTGCACGGCCGCCAGCCGCTCGGGGATCTCCGCCCAGCGCGGCGGCCGCAGCTCGAGTACGGCCTCGATCTGCTGTGCGCTGTAGCCCTGCTCGCGCAGGTAGCCGACCAGCCGCTCGCGCAGGAACAGCGCCAGTTCGGCCTGCGCCTGGCCGTGGGCCGGACCGAAGACCTTGAAGGCCTGCAGCACCAGCGCCTCGGTGTCCAGCGGCAAGGCGCGTTCGATCAGCATGCGGATCACGCCCAGCGCATGGCGGCGCAGCGCGAACGGGTCCTTGTCGCCGCTGGGCAGCTGGCCGATGCCGAACAGCCCGGCCAGTGTCTCCAGCTTGTCGGCCAGCGCCAGCGCGATGCCGCAGGCATCGCGCGGCAGCTCGTCACCGGCGAAGCGCGGCTTGTAGTGGTCTTCGACGGCAAAGGCAACGGCTTCGCTCTCGCCGTCGTGCCGCGCGTAGTAGCCGCCCATGATGCCCTGCAGTTCGGGGAACTCGCCGACCATGTCGCTCAGCAGATCGGCCTTGGCCAGCAGCGCCGCACGGTCCGCCGCCTGCGCCAGCGGGGGCCCGCCGAGCTGCTCGCCGATGGCGCGCGCCAGCGCGCGCACACGTTCGACGCGGTCGCCCATCGAACCGAGCTTGGCGTGGTAGACGACCTTGGCCAGCGCCGGCACGCGGGATTCGAGCGTGCGCTTGCGGTCCTGGTCGAAGAAGAACTTGGCGTCGGCCAGCCGCGGACGCACCACGCGCTGGTTGCCTTCGATGACGCGGCTCGGATCCGCCGGCCGGATGTTGCTGACCACCAGGAAATGGCGGCTCAACCGGCCCTGCGCATCGAGCAGCGGGAAGTACTTCTGATTGGCCTTCATCGTCAGCACCAGGCACTCGCCCGGCACTTCGAGGAAGGCCTCGTCGAACGCGCAGGCCAGCACGTTCGGACGCTCGACCAGGCCGGTCACCTCGTCGAGCAGCGCCTCGTCCTCGACCGGCCGCAGCTGCAGCCGCTGCGCTGCGGCCTGCAGCTGGCGCACGATCTCCGCACGCCGCTCGGCGAAGCTGGCGATCACCGCACCCTGCGTGTGCAGCTGCTCCGCGTAGCTGTCCGCATCGCGCAGCTCGATGCTCTGCTGCGCGGCCTCGAAGCGGTGTCCGTGCGTCACGCGGCCCGCCGTCAGGCCGAGCGCCTGCACCAGCACCACCGCCTCGCCATGCAGAGCGACCAGGCCATGCGCCGGCCGCACGAAGTTCACGCTGGACCAGCCGTCGGCGAGCTGGTAGCTCATCACCTTGGGTATCGGCAACCCGGACAGCGCCTCGTCCAGCGCCTTCTGCAGCCCCTCCGCCAGCGTGGCGCCGGCCACGCGGCTGTCGAGGAACAGCGTCTCGGCCTTGCCCTCGCCCTGGCGCTGCAGCTGGGCCACCGGCGTGCCCTCGGCGCCCAGCGCCGCCAGCTTCTTCAACAGCGCCGGTGTCGCCTGCCCCTGCGCGTCCAGGCCCACTGCCACCGGCATCAGCTTCTGCGACAGCTGCCGATCGGCCGCGCGCGGCGCCACGCCGGCCACGTGCACCGCCAGGCGCCGCGGCGTCGCATAGGACACGACACCGGCGTCGGCCGCCGCCAGCCCCTGGGCCTTCAAGCCGTCAGACAGCAGCGTGGCGAAGGCCTCGCCCAGCTTCTTCAGTGCCTTCGGCGGCAGTTCCTCGACGAAGAGTTCGACCAGCAGGTTCCGGGTCTTCATGCTCAGGCCGCCTTCTTTGCCAGTTGCGCGGCCCGTCGGCCCAGGCGCGCGGCGCCATCGGGAAGCCCAGCCGGGCGCGGCTGTCCAGGTAGCTCTGCGCCACCGCGCGCGCCAGGTTGCGGATTCGGCCGATGTAGGCGGCCCGCTCGGTGACGCTGATGGCGCCGCGCGCGTCCAGCAGGTTGAAGGTGTGCGCCGCCTTCAGCACCTGCTCGTAGGCCGGCAGCGCCAGCTGCTGCGCCATCAGGTGCCGGGCATTGCCTTCGTGTGCGCCAAAGGCGGCGAGCAGGAATTCGACGTTGCTGTGCTCGAAGTTGTAGGTGCTCTGCTCGACCTCGTTCTGGTGGTAGATGTCACCGTAGCTGACGCCCGGCGAGAACTCCAGGTCGTAGATGCTTTCCTTGCCCTGGATGTACATCGCCAGGCGCTCCAGGCCGTAGGTGATCTCGCCGGTGATCGGCTTGCAGTCGATGCCGCCCACCTGCTGGAAGTAGGTGAACTGCGTCACCTCCATGCCGTTCAGCCAGACCTCCCAGCCCAGGCCCCAGGCGCCGAGCGTCGGGTTCTCCCAGTCGTCCTCGACGAAGCGCACGTCGTTGCACTTCAGGTCGAAGCCCAGCGCCTCCAGGCTGCCCAGGTACAGGTCGAGGATGTTCGCCGGTGCGGGCTTCAGCACCACCTGGTACTGGTAGTAGTGCTGCAGCCGGTTCGGGTTCTGGCCGTAGCGGCCGTCCTTGGGCCGGCGACTGGGCTGCACGTAGGCCGCCTTCCAGGGCTCGGGGCCCAGCGCGCGCAGGAAAGTGGCCGTGTGGCTGGTGCCGGCACCGACCTCCATGTCGTAGGGTTGCAGCAGCGCGCAGCCCTGCCGGTCCCAATAGTCCTGGAGCTTGAGGATGATCTGCTGGAAGCTCAACATGGGCGTGGCGGACGGTTCGGCGTAAACCCGGGATTCTACGAAGCGGCCGTAGGCTAGGCTTCGGGGCTGACGAGGGAGGGAGGAACGCATGTTGGACTTGCTGATTCAGGGCGCGACGGTCATCGACGGCAGCGGCGCCGCGCCGGCCAGTGCCGACGTGGGCGTGAAGGACGGCCGCATCGTTGCCGTCGGCCGCATCACCGACGACGCGCAGCAACGCATTGCTGCCGACGGTGCGTGGCTGATGCCGGGCTTCGTCGACATCCACACGCACTACGATGGACAGGCCAGCTGGGACGAGACCTTTTCCCCCAGCATCCACCACGGCGTGACGACGCTGGCCATGGGCAACTGCGGCGTCGGCTTCGCGCCGCTGAAGGCTGGTGAACAGGACCGGCTGATCCGCCTGATGGAAGGCGTCGAAGACATTCCGGGCGTGGCGCTGGCCGAGGGCGTGCGCTTCGACTGGGAGAGCTTTCCGCAGTACATGGACGCGCTGGAGCGCATGCCGCACAGCCTGGACTTCGTGGTGCAGGTGCCGCACGACCCGCTGCGCATGCGCGTGATGGGCGAACGTGCGCAGGCCCAGCAGGCGGCCACGCCGCAGGACATCGAGGCGATGCGCAAGCTGCTGCGCGAAGCGCTCGAAGCCGGTGCCGCGGGCTTTTCCACCGGCCGCAGCGACAACCACCGCACCTCGCGCGGCGAGGAGACGCCGGCCTCCGAAGCCAGCGCCGCCGAGCTGACCGGCATCGCCCGCGCCTTCGACGGCCTGAACCACGGCGTGGTGCAGGTGGTCAGCGACTTCGACGTGCTGCGCGGGCCCGAGCGCTTCGACGCCGAATTCGACCTGGTCGAACAGCTGGCGCAGGCGGCGGGTCGGCCGCTGTCGATGACCTGGATGCAGCGTGACCCGGGCGGCGAACAGTACCTGCAGATGCAGGCGCGCGTCGAGGCGGCGGTCGCACGCGGTCTGCCGCTCTACCTGCAGACGGCGGCGCGCGGCATCGGCGTGATCAACGGGCTCGATGCCAGTTTCCACTTCTTCGTCGGTTCGCCGGCCTACAAGGAAGTCGCCCGCCTGCCGCTGGCCGAACGCGCCGCGGCGCTGCGCGAGCCGGCGCGCAAGGCGCGCGCGCTGAGCGAAGGCTTCGAGCGGATGGCCGGCGACGGCACCGCGGTGCCGCCGCTGGTGGACATCCTGCTGCAGAACATCGAGCGCATCAGCGCGCGCATGTTCCCGCTGTCCTCGCGGGAGGGCGAGGTCCCCGACTACGAGCCGACGCTGGCGCAGAGCTTCTATGCGCGTGCCAAGCAGCGCGGTTGCACGGCGCTGGAGGCGATCTACGACCACCTGGCCGAAGGCGACGGCCGCAACCTGATCTATTTCCCGATCTTCAACTACAACGATGGTTCTCTGGACGTGGTGCGCCGCATGCTCGGGCATCCGCGTGCGCTGTTTGCGCTGAGCGACGCCGGCGCGCACGTGGGCACGATCTGCGACGCCAGCTTCACCACCTTCATGCTGACGCATTGGGTACGCGACCGCGCGCGCGACCGCCTGCCGCTGGAGCGCGCGGTGGAGATGCTGACCTCGCGCAATGCGCGCTACCTGGGCCTGGACGACCGCGGACTGATCGCGCCGGGCCAGCGCGCCGACCTGAACCTGATCGATCCGCAGCGCCTGTCGGTGGGCACACCACAGGTCGTGCGCGACCTGCCGGCCGGCGGCCGGCGCTTCCTGCAGCAAGGCACCGGCTACCTGGGCACCTGGGTCGCAGGCGTCGCCGTGCGCCGCGACGACCAGGTCACCGACGCGCGACCCGGCCGCCTGGTGCGGATGGGACAGGCCGGACGATAAGCGCCAGACCGATCGTCAGCGCGGCCAGCGCGAGCCAGGGCCACAGCCCGAAGCGCGCACTCCACCGGGCAAATGGCGTCAGGCCCTGGCGGCCCTGCACCTTGCCCTCCAGCACGCCCTGGGTGAACGGCGGCAATTGCGCCGTCACCTGCGCGCGGTGGTCGATGATCGCGGTGGCGCCGGTGTTGGTGGCGCGCAGCATCGGCCGCTGGAACTCCAGCGTGCGCATGCGCGAGATGTTCAGGTGCTGCGGCACCGCGACGGTGTCGCCGAACCAGCCGATGTTGCTGACATTGGCAAAGATCGTCGGCGCGGTGGCCGGGTCGCCGAAGCGCATCGCCAGCTCGTTGCCGAACAAGTCTTCGTAGCAGATGTTCGGCGCGATGCGCTCGCTGCCGAACACGAAGGACGGCGCGTTCAGCGGACCGCGCGCGAAATCGCCGAGCGGGATGTTCATCAATTCGGTGAACCAGCGGAAACCCGTCGGAATGAACTCGCCGAAGGGCACCAGATGCACCTTGTCGTAACGGTAGGGCTCGCCGCCAGCGCTGGCCTTCGACAGCCCGACGACGGAGTTCGTGTAGCCGCTGCTGAAGTCGCCCAGCGGCACGCCGATCAACGCGGCCCGGCCCGAGTTCTCGAAGCGTGCGCGCAGCGTCGGCCAGTAGTCCGGCACCAGTTCGCGCAGTTGCTCCGGCAGCAGCGGCACCGCGGTCTCGGGTGCGATCACCAGTTCACCGCGCGCCTGCCGCAAGGCCTCGGCGGTCCAGGCCAGTGCCTGCGGCACATATTCCATCGAGAACTTCTCGTCCTGCGGCACGTTGCCCTGCAGCAGGCTGACGTTGAGCGTGCTGCCAGGCGTGCTGAACTCTCGGGTGCCGGCCCAGTGCGACGCGGCAGGCAGCGCCAGCGCCAGCGCAGCCGCGGTCACTGCCTGCGCCGGTCGCATCTGCCGCTGCCGCCAGGCCGCACCGAGCAGTCCGCCGACCAGCGCGCTCAGCACGCCGATGCCGTAGACGCCGACCCACGGCGCCCACGCTGCCAGCGGGCCGTCGATCTGCGCATAGCCAGTGGCCAGCCACGGAAAGCCGGTGAAGATCACCGTGCGCGCCAGTTCGGCCAGCATCCACAGCGTGGCGAACAGTGCGACATCCAGCCCCAGGCGGCCGCGCCGCAGGATGGCGAAGGCGGCCATCGCGGCGCCGAGATACAGCGCCAGCGCCATGCACAGCGCGGCAACGGCCAGCACAGCCATCCACGCCGGCAGGCCGCCATAGCGGTGCAGGCTGATGAACAACCACCACACGCCGGCACCGAGCCACGCACTGCCGTAGAGCCACCCCAGCAGCGCGGCGCGACGTGGCGACGCCGGCCAGACCAGCGCCGCGAGGCCGGCGATGCAGATCAGCTGCAGCCACCACAGCGGCGTGCGCACGAAAGCCAGCGTCTGCAGCGCACCCAGCGCCAACGCTGGCACGGCAGCCAGGCTCGACGATCCTCGAGCCCTCACCGCACGATGCCCTGCGCACGGTGCGCGAGGGCGCGCAGCCGGTGATGGCCCGGAACGCTCAAGCGCCGCCCGCGCCGTCGGCCACGCGCGCTGCGCGGAACCAGCGCACCGCACCCCCACGCGCCAGCATCACCGCAAAGCGCAGGCCGCCGATCTCCACGGCTTCGCCGCGGCGCGGCACCCGGCCGAGCTCGTGCGCAACCAAGCCGCCGATGGTTTCGAAGTCGCCCTCGGGGAGTCGCGTGCCGAAGGCTTCGTTGACCGAGGCGATCGACGCATCGCCGGCCACGCGGTGACTGCCGTCGGCCAACGTGTAGACGCCGCTTTCCTCGTCGCGGTCATCGAACTCGTCCTCGATCTCGCCGACGATCTCTTCGAGCACGTCTTCGATGGTGATCAGGCCGGCGGTCTGGCCGAACTCGTCGATGACGATCGCGAGGTGGTTGCGATTGGAGCGGAAATCGCGCAGCAGCTCGTTCAGCCGTTTCGATTCGGGCACGAACACCGCCGGCCGCAGCAGCGTGCGCAGGTTCAGCTCCGGCGCGCGCTGCAGCTTCAGCAGGTCCTTGGCCAGCAGCGTGCCGATGACGTTGTCGCGCCGCCCTTCGTAGACCGGGAAGCGCGAATGCGCTGTTTCGATGACCACGCCCAGCAGTTCGTCGTAAGGTGCATCGATGTCCAGCATGTCCATGCGCGGCGCGGCCACCATCACGTCGCCGGCGCTGAGATCGGCCATGTGCAGGACGCCCTCGAGCATCTGCCGCGATTCGGGCTCGATCAGCTCGCGCTGTTCGGCATCGGCCAGCGTCGCAATCAACTCGGCCCGCGAGTCGGGGCCGGGGGAGATGAACTCCACCAGTCGTTCGAACAGGGAACGCTTGTCTTCGGCACTGCGCGGATGCCGCGCCGGCTGCGGGTCGGACAACTTGGTGGGTGTGGGAAGTGGCGCCGGGCGAAGAATAACGCAGTCGCCCGGCAACTGGCGCTCACGGGCTCTTGAAATCCGCGGCGCCTCCACCATCTGCTTTGGTTATTCTCACGCACCGCAGCAGCGAGGCACGCTCATGTCCCAAAGCCTGATTCCCGCCACCATCCTGACCGGCTTCCTCGGCTCCGGCAAGACCACCCTGCTCAAGCGTGTGCTCAGCGAGGCGCATGGGCAGAAGATCGCCGTCATCGAAAACGAGTTCGGCTCCGAGAACATCGACAACGACATCCTGGTCCGCGACGAAGGCGAGCAGATCGTTCAACTGAACAATGGTTGTGTCTGCTGCTCGATCCGCGAGGATCTGCGAACGACGCTTACCGACCTGGCCGAGAAGCGCCGCAAGGGCGAGCTCAGTTTCGATCGAGTGGTCATAGAGACCACCGGCCTGGCCGACCCGGGCCCGGTGGCGCAGACGTTCTTCATGGACGACGAGATCGCCGAGACCTATCTGCTGGATTCGATCCTGACCCTGGTCGACGCCAAGCACGGCGACAGCCAGCTCGACACGCGGCAGGAAGCGCGTCGGCAGGTGGGCTTTGCCGACCAGATCTTCATCAGCAAGGCCGATCTGGTGGCCACGGACGAGGTGAACGCGCTGGTGCACCGGCTCAAGCACATGAACCCGCGGGCGCCGCAGCGCCAGGTGCATTTCGGCGAGGTGCCGATCGCCGAGGTCTTCGATCTGCGCGGCTTCAACCTCAATGCCAAGCTGGACATCGACCCGGAGTTTCTGAATGCCGACGCGCATGATCATCACGAGCACGACCATGACCACGAGCACGGCGAGCATTGCGATCACCCGCACCACCATCACCACGACGACGACGTCAAGTCCTTCGTGTTCCGTGCGGAGCGGCCGTTGAATCCTGCCAAGCTGGAGGATTTCCTTGGCGCGATCGTGCAGGTCTACGGGCCGAAGATGCTGCGCTACAAGGGTGTGCTGCACATGCAGGGCAGCGACCGCAAGGTCATTTTTCAGGGCGTTCACCAGTTGATGGGCAGCGATCTGGGGCCGAAATGGGCGCCGGGCGAGAAGAAGACCAGCAAGATGGTCTTCATCGGCATCGATCTGCCTCGCGACATCCTGCTGCAAGGCCTGGAGCAATGCGTGTCCTGAGCAGCTTTTCACGTGGCCGCGGCCGGCTTGGTTGGTGCTGCGCCATGGTGGCTACAATCCGCGCGCCCGAACCCCACGGGGGGCTGCTTTCCAGAGCCTGCCGCAGCACCGTCAGAGCCTGTTTTCGCTAGAGTCGAGGCAAGGAGACCGCAAGTGAACAAGACGCTGGCCAAGAGCGCCGCGACCGCCGCGAAGAAGGTCCCCGCCAAGGCCGCGCCCGCCAAAGCTGCTGTCGCGGCACCGACCGTCAAGGCCGCGCCGAAGCCGTCGTCGCGCGCCGCGTCGCACGCGCAGCCCATGCCCGACCCCGCTCCCCTACCGCTAACCAATCGATTCACCGACCGCTTCGCGCCCGCGCGAGCGCCGGTGCGTGGACACGAAGAGATGCATGACGTGGTCAAAACCCTGACCAAGCCCGACCCGAAGCTCGCCAACGCCTGGAAGTCCAAGTCGGCCCGCGAGCTGACCGAAGCCGAGCTGCTGGCCATGCCGGACAGCGAGTACATGAACGACAAGCAGCGCGAGTTCTTCCGCCTGCGCCTGCAGGCACAGAAGGACGATCTGCTGTCGAACGCCGGCGAGACCACGGAGCACCTGCGCGAGGACACCTCCATCGTCCCGGACCCGGCCGACCGCGCGACGATCGAGGAGGAGCACGCACTCGAGTTGCGTACCCGCGACCGCGAGCGCAAGCTGTTGAAGAAGATCGCCCAGTCGCTGGCGCGCGTCGAGTCCGGGGACTACGGCTACTGCGACGAGACCGGCGAGCCGATCGGGCTGGCGCGGCTGCTGGCGCGGCCGACTGCAACGCTTTCGCTCGAGGCGCAGCAGCGTCGCGAGATGAAGCAGAAGATGTTCGGCGACTGAGCCTTCCGTCTCAGGCACGTTGATGGCGGACAACAAGGACGGCGAGAGCTTCTTCCGCAAGGTCGTGCGCTTCGTGGCCAACCCGGCCACGGATTGGGCCGATCTCGGCACCCGACAGGACGATACGCGCGAGCTCGACCTCGAGAAGTCCGAGCTGAAGGCGATGGTCGAGCGCAAGCGGCGCAACGACTTCGTGCGCAAGCGCGAGTTCGACATGTTGCGCAAGGTGCGCCGCGAGGGCCTCTCGCCGGAGCAGCTGGCGGCATTGGGTGGCTCGTCGCGCATCGACGATTCCGAGGCCCGCCCGTCGGAAAACGCGGCAGCCCGGCCGGAGGGCGGCGTCAAGGCGAAGATCGACGAGATCGAGCAGCAGATGGTCGGCAGCGGCAGCTTTGCAGCCTCCGGCCGGCGCAGCACCGGTTTTTCGAACGCGCCGACCGAACCTGCGGTGCTTGCACGATCCGGTCTGCCTCCGCCGTCAGCCGGGGCGCCGCTGGATCTGCGGCTGCCTTCCGAGGTGTTGCCGGCGCTGCCGCCACTGCCCGACATGGACCTGGCCCCATCGTCTTCGGCAGAGCCGGCGCCGCCTCCTGCGCCCGTGTTCAGTGCGCCTGGGCTGCCACCGCTGGCGCCGCTGTCGCTGGCCAGCGCGGGTGATACCGGCGAGTTCGAACACCGCTTTGGGGTGGAAGTCAGCGAGGTCGTCCACGACCCGGACCTGGACGAGGCCGTGATTGCCTTCGCCAACGCCGACTTCAACCAATGTGAGCAGTCGCTCTCGCAAATCACCGGTCCGGGCGGAGCCCGCGCGCAGCATGCCGAGACCTGGCTGGTGTTGTTCGACTTGTACCGTGCGACCGGACAGCAGCAGCGTTTCGAAGCCCTGGCCAGCGACTATGCGCACCAGTTCGGCTGGTCCGCGCCCCAATGGTTTTCGTTGCCTAAGCTGGTGTCCGACGCGGTCGCCGACGCGGCGGCCCACGGCGAACGTGGGGTTGGCAGCGCGGTCGGCGGCGACGTCGTCGGTTGGGTCTGTCCTGAGGTGCTGGACACCGACGCCGTGGCGCGGTTGCGGTCGCAGACGCTGCAGATGCCGCTGCCCTGGGTATTCGATTGGGGCGCACTGCGCAGCATCGATGCCGAGGCCGCGACGCAGCTGTCCTCGCTGTTCAGGCACTGGAGCAAGCAGCAGTTGGAGATGCGCTGGATGTCCGGCGAGAACCTGTTCTCGACGCTGCAGGATGCCGCGCCGACGGGCGTGCGCGATGCGGACCCTGCCTTCTGGCAGGCCCGGCTCGATGCACTGCGTCTGGCGAACCGCGCCGACCAGTTCGACGAGGCGGCCATCGACTACTGCGTGACCTACGAAGTGTCGCCGCCATCGTGGGAGCATACGCGCTGCAAGGTGCGCGTCAGCGGCTCCGGCCTGAACACGCACACGCCGCCGCTGTCGATGGTCAGCGACGTGTCGACCGGCTTCATGGAATCCGGCTTGATCGACGATCCGGCCAGCGGCGCGCAGATGGCGAGCGTGGAGTTGTCCGGCCAGCTCGTCGGCGACGTCAGCGAGACTCTCGAGCGCCTGAATGCCCAGCTCGGCAAGGCGTCTCTGGTCGCAGTGTCGTGTGCCAAGCTGATCCGGGTCGACTTCATTGCCGCTGGCGACTTGCTGAACTGGGTCTTGGTCAAGCGCGGCGAGAAGCGCCAGGTGCAGTTCGTGGACGCGCACCGTCTGGTCGCGCTGTTCTTCGGCGCCATGGGCATCAACGAACACGCCCGCGTGCAGGTGCGCAAGGTCTGACGTCGCGCCCCTTGCGGCAGCGCGCCCTCAAGCCGCGGCAGCGACAATCGGGCCTCCGGGCCTTCTTTCGACTGGCGACCTATGTCCTCCAACGAACCCCCCGTGTTCCACGGCACCACCATTGTCAGCATCCGCCGCGGACGCAGCGTCGCGCTGGGCGGCGACGGGCAGGTGACGCTCGGCAATACCATCGTCAAGTCCAGCGCGCGCAAGGTGCGCAAGCTGTTCCGAGACCAGGTGCTCGCCGGCTTCGCTGGCGCGACGGCCGACGCGTTCACGCTCTTCGAGCGCTTCGAAGCCAAGCTGGAGAAGCATCAAGGCCACTTGGTGCGTGCTGCGATCGAGCTGACGAAGGATTGGCGCACCGACCGCGTGCTACGCAGGCTGGAAGCGATGCTGGCCGTGGCCGACCGGGAGGCGTCGCTGATCATCACCGGCAATGGCGACGTGCTGGAGCCCGAGCACGGCATCGTCGCCATCGGCTCCGGGGGCCCCTATGCCCAGGCGGCCGCTCGAGCACTGCTTGCCCACACCGAGATGGCGCCAGCGGAGATGGTCAAGTCGGCGCTGGGCATTGCCGGCGACATCTGCATCTACACCAACCAGAGCCACACCATCGAGACGCTGGAATGAGCGCACGGACCTGTCCCACATGCCCACGTCCCCGTCTGGCCGTTCTGATTGAATGCGGGAGGGTTCACGCATGAGCCAGATGACGCCACAGGAGATCGTCTCCGAACTGGACCGCCATATCGTCGGCCAGCAGGCGGCAAAACGTGCTGTCGCCATTGCGCTGCGCAACCGCTGGCGGCGCCAGCAGGTGGCCCGAGCCGATGCGCAGCGAGATCACACCGAAGAACATCCTGATGATCGGGCCCACGGGCGTCGGCAAGACCGAAATCGCGCGGCGCCTGGCCAAGCTTGCCGATGCGCCTTTCGTCAAGGTCGAGGCGACGAAGTTCACCGAAGTAGGCTACGTCGGCAAGGACGTGGACAGCATCATCCGCGATTTGCTGGAGGTCGCGGTCAAGCAGGAGCGTGACCTGCAGATGAGGCGCAAACGCGCGCAGGCGGAAGACGCGGCCGAAGAGCGCGTGCTCGACATCCTGGTGCCGCCCCCGCGCTCCGAGTTCGGCGTCGCCAGCACCCCGCCGGCGGACAACACGGCGCGCCAGGTCATGCGCAAGCGTTTGCGCGAAGGCGCGCTGGCCGATCGCGAAATCGAGGTGGACCTGGCCGAAGCGCGGCCTTCGCTGGAAATCATGGGGCCGCAGGGCATGGAAGAGATGGCCGAACAGCTGAAGGGCCTGTTTGCAAACCTTGGGCAAGGCAAGCGCAAGACCCGCAAGCTCAAGATCGCCGAGGCGATGAGGCTGCTCATCGACGAAGAGGCCGCCAAGCTGGTCAACGAAGACGAGATCAAAGTCGCCGCCTTGGCCAACGCCGAGAACAACGGCATCGTCTTCATCGACGAAATCGACAAGGTCGCCTCGCGTTCCGAGCATGGTGGCGCCGAGGTGTCACGACAGGGTGTACAGCGCGACCTGCTGCCTCTGGTGGAGGGCACCGCCGTCAACACCAAATACGGCATGGTCAAGACCGACCACATCCTGTTCATTGCCTCGGGCGCATTCCACCTGGCCAAACCCAGCGACCTCATTCCAGAACTGCAGGGTCGCTTTCCCATCCGCGTGGAGTTGGGCTCGTTGAGCATCGCCGACTTCGAGGCCATCCTGACCAGCACGCATGCCAGTCTGGTCAAGCAGTATCAGGCGCTGCTGGCGACGGAAGGCTTGACGCTCGAGATCTCGGCCGGCGGCGTGCGGCGTCTCGCACAGATTGCCTTCGACGTGAACGAGAGCACCGAGAACATCGGCGCGCGCCGCCTGGCGACGGTGATGGAGCGACTGCTGGACGAAATCAGCTTCGATGCACCGAACCGGCAAGGCGATACCGTGCTCATCGATGAAGCACTGGTCGACCAGCGTCTGTCTGATCTGGCAAAGAACGAAGACCTATCGCGCTACATCCTCTGACGCGGCTGCCGTGCAGTTCCTAGCGAGGTGAGCGCCGGGACTGGATCTGCAGCAGACCGTCAAAGATCAGCGTGTCGACTGTCTCGAAGGCCAGATCGGTGATTGGGGCCAGTTTGACTGCCGCGCCGCCTGTCATGAACAGTGCCGGCTCCTGACCGGTACGCTTCAACAGTTTGCGGTGCTGCCGTTCGATCGCGCCGGCAATGGCGTTGGCACCGCCACTCATCAACGCATCGCTGG
>JBGAII010000100.1:0-16667 GCA_044225625.1 Rubrivivax sp. | reverse complement strand
TGATCCTGGCCTCCGCCAGTGCCGGCGCAGCCTGCCCCGGCTGCTGCTCGAGCCATGGCGGTATCAGCAACTCGTGCTCGGCCAGCGGCCGGGTGTACTGCAAGGATGGCTCGGTGAGCCCGTCCTGCACCTGCAGTTCCTGTGGTGTGTCCACCGGCCCATCCGCCCCGACCTGCTATCTGGTCGCATCGCCGACGACCATCACGCTCGGGGCCTCAAGTCAGCTCAGTGCGAGTTGCAGTCCGGCGCCTACCAGCTACAGCTGGACCAACTCCGGCTTCAGCACGTCCCAGGCCAGCGGTACGGTCAAGCCGACCGCCACGACCACCTACTCGGTGCGCGCGACCAATTCTGGCGGCACGGGAAACACGGCCAGCGCGACGGTCACGGTTACGTCGCCGGCCTGTACCAGCGGCATGGAGTGGAACGGGTCAGCCTGCGCGTGCCCTGCCGGCATGTCGATGGTCGACGGTGAGTGCTTTGTGCCCTTGCCGGCCACGGCCTGCGGGGTCGAACGTTGGTCGATCAAGACCGGCAAGGACGGCGGAGCGGCGGCGGTCAACACCCTGACCGCCGTGCCGACAACGGTCGCCACCATGGGCGCCATTCTGACGCCGGCATCGCTGCCGGCCACCACGCGCGTCGCGCCGGTCGAGCTCACAACCTACGTGCTCGACGCCACGCTGATCAAGTACCGCTTCACCGACGACGCGGACTATCACCTGGTGCTTGCGGATGCAGTTGGCCACACGATGATCGTCGAACTACCGCACCCGAATTGCGTTGGCGCGACGAGCCCGTTCAAGAGCGCGATCACCGCGGTGCGCGCGGCGTTCGATGCCCGGCTGCGGGCCACCACTACATTCAAGTCGGCTGCGATTCCGGTCCGCGTCCACGGCATCGGCTTCTGGGACTCGATCCATGGGCAGACCGGCGCCGCGCCCAACGGCATCGAGCTTCACCCCGTGCTCAGGCTCGAGTTTGATCCGGTGGGCACCCAGGGCAGCGTGACCAGCTTCCCGCTTTCCTCCGATGCAGATCGCCTCTTCAATTGGGCCGAGGTGGCCTTCCCGGGCTACTTCCCGAAGCCTGGCAGCGCCGGCACCTTCGAGGGCTACACCTACCGCTACTACGCCAAGACGGGCACCTACGTCGCCACGGCCGGCAGCCGCGTGATCGTGCACAACGGGAAGGACTGGAACATGCTCGACGTTGGGTCGCTCGCGGACTTCATGGCTCGCGCAGCGGCGGTAGGGTTTTGATGCGCATGGCCTAGGCCACAAGGCGAGTGGCCGACCCACGGCTAGCACGATTCTTTCGGGACAACTCGCCGCCCACACGAACCTGTCTCCGCGCGATCTACGCTCGGCGCGCCGCATTTCGCCGGGCTGGTTCTGCACGGCGGTGCGCCTCATCAAGGAGTGTGCCGTGCCTGCCGTTGTACCTGTGGTCATGTCCTTCGCCGCCGCCGGGAGTGCGGTGGCAGCCGCTGGCGGCATCGCGGCCGCCATGGGTACGGTGACCGGCTTCCTTGCGGTGGCCGGTGCCGCGCTGACAACCGTTGGCGTGCTCACCGGCAAGAAGGACCTGACGAAGGTCGGCAGCCTGATGGGGCTTGGCAGTTCCATCATCTCTGGCTTCAGCAGTGCCGCTGCCGGCCAGGCAGCATCCGAAGCAGCGGGCAATGCCGCGAGCGAGCAGGCGGCTCAGGAAGGCTTCCGAGCCTTCGAGCACGCTGATGCGTCGGCGGCGGCCGGTGGTGCTGGTAGCGACGTGGTGGCTGACGCTGCCGGCGCCGGCACGGTGGCCGGCGGCCCAGGCGAAACGGCAACCCTGCAAACCGCTGGCATGGACCAGGCCACGGCCCAGGCGGCCAAGGCAGGAGCGGCGGGCGAAGCAATCGATCCCCTGCAGCGCGCGAACGACTTCCTCGACGAGGCCAGCGCAAACAGCGCCTCGGCTGCGGTGAAGCCTTCGTTGTACGACTCGGCGCAGGAAGCGTTCCGACGTGGCGAGCTCAACAGCGGCACGATCTACGGTGAACCCATCGGCCCGGCCGGCGTGACGATCAACGGCCAGGTGATGCGCGTTGCGCCCGATGCCGTGGCCGACGGCGCGCGCGGCCTCACGTCGGACCAGGTGAGAAACCTGGTGAACCGCGGCGACAACCGGGTGGCGAACATGCTGGACCGCGGCGGCTTCCGGCGCGCCGAGATCCTCGACATGAACGCTTCGCCCGGCGCTGCAGCACCGATTGCGCCCAGCGGCGTGACCATCGGCGGCCGCGTGTTCAGCACTGGCGGGGCCGCTGCCGGTGGTGGCGGCGAGATGTCGCTGTGGGATCGCGCTGCGGCACTGGCCGGCCGGGCTGGGCAGTTCATCGAGCGCAATCCGAACCTGGCACTGGTGGGCGGAAAGATGCTCGCCGGCGCCTTCGGACCAGAGAGCGAAGAGCTCGACTGGCGTAAGTCGATCTACGCCCGCAAGCTCGCCAACCTCAATTCCCCTGTACGCCTGACCTTCGGGGGAGGCTCCTGACGTGGTAGCTATCACCCAAAAAGCGCGTGAGCGCGACCCCGCCAAGCGCCTCGGTGCACGCCCCTTCATCCCGAAGGGCATGGAAGACATCGTGGCGCGCATCTCGGCCGCCGGCCAGCGGATCATGTACAGCCCGGACATGCGCGACGAGCTGAAAGCCGCAGTGACCAGCAAGGCGCCGATCGCGCAGAAGCTGGCCGAATCGGTCACCGGCCTGATGCTGACGCTGGACCAGAAGATGCCGGGCGGCATCCCCGAAGAGGCGCTGTTCCCTGCAGCGCTGGACCTGCTGGGCGAGGCCTCCGACGTGCTCACCGAGGCCGGCCAGAAAGTGACCCACACCGAGTACGGCCAGGCCGCGCTGCTGATGTTCATCCTCATGGCGCGCAAGCTGGGCTACAGCGATGAGCAAATCATGGGCGTCGCGGCGAAGGCTGTCGGCGCGACACCAGACGAGGCCCGCCAGGCAATCCCGGCGGCCAATGCCATGCAAGGTGCGCGAGCTCCGGCGGGCCAAGCACCCCAAGCGTCGCCCCAAGCTCCCGAGGAAGCCGGCGAGCAGCCAGGCCAACCCGACGAGGAAGAGCAAGGCATGCAGGAGGGCTTTCAAGAATGAGCATATTCGCGCGCGCGCTGGCTGGAGCCGGCGAAGGCATGGTGTCGGTCGCTGGCAAGTACCTCGACGAGCAACTCGCCATCAACAAGGCGAAGGCCTTCGAGGAACTGCGCATGATGTCAGAGCAGCAGATGGACCAGTGGCGCAACTCGCCAGAGCGCCGCGCGTCACTGCGCGAAGAGGCGCTGAAGGACGACCAGGCCAAGTTCGACCAGGGCATGCAGCAGCAGATCGCCGAAGCCGGGAACACCGAGCTGACGCAGGCGAAGATCAACCAGGCGAACACGGTCACCGCCGGCACCGCACCGACGAAGGCCGCGGCCGAGGGCGTGATTACGCGCGCGAAGAGCGCCAACACCGCGCATGTTCTCTCGCCGGGTCAGGTCGTCACCATCGACGGCAAGACGGTGGACGAGAACAAGCGCATGACGCCGGCCGAAGCGAACCTGACCGCATACCGCGAGAGCCTCAAGGGTCCGGGCGCTCTCGACAAGATGAGCGAGGCCGGCAAGGAGCAGCTGAAGGGCATCGAGCACCGGGACTCCGAACTTCAGAAGACCATCGAAACCGGGATCGCCAACGGCTCGTTGAGCGCCAGCGCGACGGGCCCGGACGGCAAGCCTGCGCCCGGGTACTCGAACTATCTCTACCTGGCGAAGCAGCAGCAGGCAATCGGCCTGCAGCGCATGCGGCTGCTGGCCAGCGAAGGGGTGCTTGACGGCAGGGAGGCTGCCGAGCAATTGCTGGCCAGCGGGCCGACGGGCCCTGAGCTCGAAGCGAGCGTCGCCCAGGCCGATCGCATTGGCAGCAAGTACGCGCGCGACTTCCGCGCGGCGCTGGAACCGGCGCTGAAGTACGCCCGATCGCCCGAGTACCTGATGCAGTCGATCCGCGCTGATGCCGAGCGGACGGGAACGAAGGACTATCGCGTCGAACTTCCTGGCTTGAAGACGGCTGTGGGCAATGCGAGTTGGGACACTGCCTCGGGCCAGGCCCGCAAGGGTCGAGGGGCCGGATCCGAGTCGCCTGATGTCGCCGAGCTGCGCCGCCTGGAGGGTCGCGTGCGCGAGGCCAACGCCAAGGTCTTGACCTATGGGTCGCGTCAGCGTCAATCTGATCCGCGTGGATTTGCCCAGGCCCAGCAGGAACTCGAAGCCGCCAAGGAAGAGTACCGCGCCGCGGTTGACCGTACCGGCATTCCGCCGGACCAGGCGGTGTTTCGAGGCCCTCGCATCGGAGGCGGCGAGTAATGGCAACGCTCTTCGACATCTATGGGCTGTCCACGCCCGACGACGCCGAACGGCCGGCAAACCGGCTGAGCTACAGCGTGGCCGGCGGACTCAAGCGGTCCTTCGCCGAGTTGCCCGAAATCGGCGCCGGTGTGCTTGCCTACGGCGCCGACGCGGTAGGCGCGACCGACACGCGCGACAAGCTGCTGGGCTACGCCCATCGGCAGCAGGAGGACATCGCCACGAAGTACCCGGCGGCGTCCTTCAGCGAGATGCTGGAAGGCAAGGTCAGTCCGCCGGACTTTCTCGCCGACGCGACTGGCTATGTGGCCGGTCAGCTCGTCCAGTCGCTGGCCACCGGTGGCTTGACGGCGCTGGGCTTCAAGACGCTGGCCAAGGGTGCGGCAATGCAGGCGGCGAAGACGGCCACCGAGCGCGCCGTTGCTGCCGGGCTTGCGAACGACGCGGCAAAGCAAGTCGGCCTGGATGCGGCCGAGACGGTTCTGACGCGCGCGCTTCGCTCTGGCGCGTTCACGGGTGCCGGCGCGCACAACGTCGGCCAGGAGCTGGGCTCGATCTTCCTCGATGCTGAGGACGAAGCGCGGCGACAGGGGCGCGAGCTTGATGCCGGTGACCGCATGCGGATTGGGCTCTCCGCGCTTACGGCGGCGGCCGTGGACACCGCGATGGAGGGCGTCAACGTCGGGCGTGCCCTACGTGGTGCGCGAGGTGCGACTCTCGGAAGCAGGCTTGCACGCGAGGTGCCGCTGGGCATGGCGCGCGAGGGCTCGACCGAAGCGATCCAGACCGGCATCGAGCACTACGGCGCCGGCCAGCCGATCGCCGACGAGAAGGGGCTGCGCGACATCATCGACTCGGCCGCCGTTGGTGCGGTCGGTGGTGGTCTGGCCGGCGGCGGCGCATCGCTGCACCGCCAGGCGCCAGCGGCCGAAAGCACCGCGCCTTTGCCGGTCGAGCAGCCACCGGCTTCTGCCCTCGATGTGCCGGTGCCTGCGCCTGCGCCGGCCGCGAGCGGCATGCAGAAACTCGCAAGCGGCACGACGATCGACGAGGTGATCGTCGGCGCGCACGAGGTGGCCGATGTTCCGCTCACGGGTGGCCTTTCCGCCGGCCAGGAGGCGCGAGCGCTCGATGCGCTGGACCGCCAGGCCCAGCGCGACATGGACGCCATCCGCCAGGCCGGACGCGCCATGTCGCTGGACGAGCAGCGCCGCGGCCCGGCGCCGCCGCCCGCGGTTCAACCATCGGCGTCCGTGCTGGACGAGGCGCCCTTCGGCGATCGTGTGCTGACGCTGCGCGAGCAGCTTGCCGACCCCAACATTCGGGACCAGCTGCGCGCGCTGGACCCGCAGGCCTTCTCGCTGGTGTCCCAATACGCAGGCATTGCCGACCGGCCCGACATCAACCTGCCTGAGAAGACCCGCGAGCGGCTGCTGGGCCTGGCCGAGATGATCGTGTCGCGTGCCGTGGCGCAGCCCCTGGAAACCGCCCAGCCGGGCCCGAGCGCAACGCGCGTGGCCGCCGGGCCTGCGCTGACCCAGCCGACCGGCGTGCCCCGGCTCGAGCTGGACACCACGCCCACCGGCGCGATCCGCGTCGACAGCAGCGGCAGCGCGGCGCCGGAGACGCGGGCCGACGCGATCAGCACGAAGCAGCGCGTCGATGCGATGCGCAAGCGTCCCGACGGGTTCGATCAGCAGGTGCAGGGCCGGCCGCTGCCGCGCGACTTCACGCTGGTGGGAGGCGGCACGTTGACCCCCGGCACCATGCCCATGCGCGACCCGGCCCAATTGCCGGCGCCGCCGAACATGCCAGGCAAGCGCGGCGCGTTCGAAGCCGCCGAGCGGGAGCGGGCGGCGGCGGCGGCACGCAAGCCGGACGAGCTGGAGGCCATCGCCGCGGTCAAGCGCGCGAGCGAGGCCCCGGCGCCGACGGCATTGGGCGCAGCCATGCGCACCGCCATCGACCGACAGGCGCATGAAGCCGCCACCTCGCCGGCCAACGCAAAGGCCGAACCGACAGAGGCGCAGAAGAAGGCCGGTAACTATCAGCTCGGCCACATCCGGATCTCAGGTCTGGACATCAGCGTTGAGAACCCGGCCGGGTCCACTCGCAGCGGCGTCGACAAGTCTGGCAAGCCGTGGTCCACCACCATGACCACTCACTATGGGTATTTCAAGCGGACTCGCGGCGCCGACGGCGATCACGTCGACGTGTTCGTGAAACCGGGCACCGACTCCGACTTCGACGGCCCAGTGTTCATCGTCGATCAGGTGGATCCCGAAACCCGCGCGCACGATGAGCACAAGGTGGTGCTCGGCGCAAAGACCCGCGAGGAAGCCGAGGCGATCTACCGGGCGAACTACGCGCCGGACTGGCACGGCCTGGGGGCGATGACCCGCATGTCGCTCGACCGCTTCAAGGAATGGTTGGCCAACGGCGACGCGACCAAGCCTGTGGCGTCGGACCTGCAGCGCCGCGTCGAAGCCTCGCGCCGTGCGCCGGCCGGCGTCACCGGCGAGCGGAGCGACCTGTTGCCGAAGAGCAAGCTCGCCGAGCTGGCCAAGCTGACCCAGCGCAGCCGCGAGGACGTGGCCACGCAGTACACCGGCTTCGTGCAGAAGCACGGCCAGGCCAAGGCCGATCAGATGCTGGAGCGGGCCCTGCAGGTGGCGCGCGAGAACCCGAAGCGGCCGCCGTCAGAGCCCGCGGCCGCCGCGGTGCCGGCCGAGACGCCGAAGCCGCACGCGCCGACCGAAGCAGCCGAGCCGGCACCACAGCCGCAACAGGAGGGCGCTCCGACCGAGGCCACCGGCGAGGCTGCGCCCGCTTCGGTGAAGCCCGCGGCCGATCGCACCGCCAAGCGCGTGCGCAGCCGCATGGTGCAGCAGGAAGTCGACCTGGGCCTGGCGCGCGTGCGCGAACTGCGCGCCGCTGGCCGCATCACCGCGGCTGACGCCATGGCCGCGATCAGCAGCGCACGCGACGCAAGCGACCCGGCCGATGCTGCCGCCAAGCTCGCGGAGTTCCTACGTGAGAAGGACCGCGCGCCGGTGCCCGATGCTGAACCGCCCCGCCAGGCAGAGGCCACCCGCCCGCGACGCCCATCGGCCGGCCCGTCCACGGATGCGGCCTCGCTGCGGCAGCGGCTGGATCGGCACCACGCCCTCGCCGCCGAGCTGAACGCCGGCAGGTCGATGACGACCTCGCTAGGCCGGATCGACCTGACGGCTGACGATCGCGGCGCCATCATGCGCCGCGCTGCGGAACTGCGCGCCGAGCTCGCACGCACCGTGAAAACCGGGGTCGCGAGCGCCGCGGCCAAGCAGGCGGTGGCCGAGCGCATCGAAGCACTGCGCGCGGAGCTGGGCGAGGTCGACCCGTCGGCGGCCGAGGAGCCGGCAAGCGGGCCGACCAGCGCGCCGGAGACGACCACTGGCGCCGCCGCACCGAAGATCAAAGACGCCGGCGAGAAGATCGGCGGTGCCCGCAAGGACCGCTGGGCCGAGCGCGGCCTGGACGTGAGCGACCTCGATGCGATGGCCGAAGGCGAGGGCGCTGAACTGGCCACCAAGGCCAACGTGTGGAAGCCGGACTACCAAGCCATCGCAGTCCAGGCCGAGCCGGTGACCGCGGCGATGGTCAAGGTGGTGTACGACTCGCTGGCGGCCAAGCCCCGCCAGAACACGCCGCAAGGCCGGCGCGACTACGTGCGCGCGATGCAGGCGGTGCGCAAGGTCTACGGCGCGGTGAAGTCGGTGCAGGAGGCCAAGGACGCCTATCAGCAACTGCGCGCGGAGCTGGGCATTCCAGCCGTTCGCATGGGCCTGAGCGAACAGTCCGAGGACCAGAAGGCTGCGCGGCGCGCGCTGTTCTCGGTCTACAAGGGGCGCAGCGACCCGTTCGTGTTCGGCTACAACGAATTGCAGCGCGCGAAGGCGCTGGTGCAGGACGGGTTCCCGGGCGCCATCGAACCCTGGACCCGTCGCTTCGTGATCCGCGAGTGGGGTGGCGCCGGCGTCACTGACCGCGGCCTGGAGCTGATCCAGCGCGATGCGGCCGCCGCCGGCACGCCGCTGACGGCCGAGCAGATCCGCGCCGGCTACTTCGAGGTACGCGATAAGGCCGGCCGGACCCAGGCCTACCTGCCGACAAAGGCCGATGCCGAGCAGGCGGCGAAGGCCCTGTACGAAGCCACCAAGGGCAAGGGCAGCGAGAAGACCGAGCCCGAGCGCCCGCACCTGGACAAGATCGCGCGCGAGGGCATGGAGCCAGCGATCGACCGCGACGCCACGCCGCAGGACCTGCTGGACACCTTCGGCTTCCGCGGGGTCGAGTGGGGCAACTGGAGCGCGCAGGACGAGCGGCAGCGCATCCTGAACTTGGCCTACGACGCGCTGTCGGACCTGGCCAAGATCATGAACGTGCCGCGCAAGGCCTTGAGCCTGAACGGGACCCTTGGCATGGCCTTCGGCGCCCGCGGTGGAGGCCGGTTCGCGGCGCACTACGAGCCCGGCAAGCTGGTGATCAACATGACCAAGCTGCGCGGTGCCGGCAGCCTGGCGCACGAGTGGGCCCATGCGCTGGACCACTACCTCGGCGAGCTCGAGCGCAGCGATGCCTACCAGGGCAAGGCCCGCGGCGCCAGTGGCTGGTATGGCCAGCGCGCCTACACCGGCCGCGACGCGCCGGCGAACCTGCGGCCCGAGCTGGCCAAGGCCATCGACCAGGTGATGCGCCGGCTGTTCGAAGGCACGATCGACAAGGCGACGATGCTGGCCGAGCTGCAGGCGCAGCGCGAGCGCACGCAGGCGCTGGCCGCGCGCGAGACGGATTCAAAGCTGAAAGCCGTCTACACCGACTCGCTGGCGCAGCAGCAGCGGCGCATCGATGAGGTGAAAGCGGCACCAGAGGGCACGACCTACCCGCGCGGGAAGTCCGACTACGCCAAAGAGGCGCAGAAGCTATCCGGCAAGAGCGCCGACGGCTACTGGCTGCGCCCGACCGAGATGTGGGCCCGAGCCTTCGAGAGCTACGTATTCGATCGGCTGGTGGCCATGGGCGCCAAGAGCGAGTACCTCGTGCACGGGGTCGAACAGGATCGCTTCGACGACGCCTCGCGGTTCAAGGGCAATCCGTACCCGAAGGGCGATGAGCGCGCGGCCATCAACAAGGCGTTCGATGCTTTCGTGTCGGAGTTGAAGACCCGCGAGGACGGCGAGGGCCGGGTGGCGCTGTTCAGCCGCGCCGCCGGCGACGAGGCCAATGCGCTGCGCGCGCTGAGCGAGAACGACGAGCTGTTCGCGCTCCCGAAGTCCAAGGCCATGACCGTGGAGGGCATCGCCGCGGACATCGACCCCGAGATCAAGGTCACGCCACGCAAGATCCCCGGCGAGACGCGCTACGACCTGACGATGCCGGACGGCAAGACCGCGCGCCTGATCGTGCGCAAGCCCAATCCCTACGGCCCGACGCTCTACGGCTTCGATCAGGTCGACGGCGAGATGTCCAACGTCTTCAAGGGCCGCCCGGGCGAGAACCCTGAAGCGGTGCCGGCCGCCAAGGAGGATGTGTACGTCGATGCCTCGCTGCTCGAGTCTGGCGGCGGCGGTGCGAAGGTGTACCAGATCGCCGCGACCTTCGCGCACAACACCGGCCGCATCTTCATCGGCGACCCCGCGGGCTTGAGCGACGAGGCGCTGCGCCGGCGCACCGAGCAGATGCTGTCGAGCGCGCTGAAGTTCGGCACCACCGAACACCTGGCGCCGCACCCGCGGCAGACGGTGGGCGACAAGGCGCTCGGCGTGCCGCCGTTGAAATGGGTCTACGGCGACGACCTGGGCAACATCCGCCGGATGGTTGAGGTCAACCTGAAGGCGCTGGAGAATGCGGGTTATGGCGACTCCGTCATCAGCTTTGATCCAGGCGCTGGCCGATTCCGAGACTCGGGTGGCGAGTTCCTTTCCCGCGCTGACATCGACGCGCTGGCAAAGGAGGCTGGTCTCGGCCGACGAGGCCAGGCAGGCGGCTCTACGCTTGCGCGAGGCGCTGTGCTGCGTGCCCTTCTACGCGAAGAGGGCCGAGAGGGCGCGGGTGGCCGGGGACGAGATGGCGTACTGGCTCGGCTTGCAGGCCTCGGAGGCGACGCTGCGGCGGCTGCCCAAGGCATCTTCTACTCCCGAGACCCCGAAGCCGTCCGAGGACTGAGCCGCGCCGAGGCCGAAGCGGTCCTCGCGCTGCCGCAGGCGCTGATCAACCGGCTGCTGGGGCAGCGGCTCACCCTGGCGCAACTGCGCGATGTCGCGTCGCGGGCCGACGGGCTCGACATCCAAGTGGCCCAGTCGGTCGACGACCTGCCACAGGAGCAACGCAAGAAGCTTTCGGCGCGCGTGCCGAATGGGAACGTGCGCGGGGTCTACTTCCCAGACATCGACCGCATCTGGCTGATCGCCGATCACCTGCACAGCGAAGCCGAGGCGAGTTTCGTGCTGCTGCACGAGGCCTTCCACCGCGGCCTGGCCAAGACCTTCGGCGCCGACGCGCGCCGGGTGCTGCGCCAGATGTACCACACCAACGGCAAGCTGCAGAAGCTCACCAAGGAGCAGATGCAGGCCCACGGCATCGGACAGGACGAAGCGATCGAGGAAGCGCTGGCCGACCTGGCCGGCCGCGGCGAGGCGCGCGACCTGAAGGGCTGGGACCGTCTGGTGCAGATCATCCGCGCCTGGCTCGACAACATCGGGCATGCGCTGGGCTTCACCCTGAAGTGGACCGACGCGATGATCGAGGACTTTGTGGCCGGCACGGCGCGCGCCGGCATGCAGGGCGGCGTGCACGTATCGGTGGACCCCGCGGCGCGCGCGTCGAAAGAGGGATCCCCCGCGGCCATCTGGGTTGCCTCGACTGTTCGAGCTGATGGGCTCGACCCGACTTCAATCCGCTCCGCGGGGAACGCACTGAGTCTAGCTGAGCAGATCGACCGAACCAATCGTGCGGGCCCAGCTGAGCCCGCCATGAGCCGGGCAGGCAGTCGCCAGGCGGGTGACGACGATGCTCGGGGTCCGATTTCTGCCCAAGACCTCGTGAACGCGCGGGGCGGCGTCTTCGACTTCAACCGTCTCGGCGCCACGCAGCAGGATCGCGTGCGCACCGTGGTCGACGGCGGCCGATCGTTCTGGCTCGGCGCGCTCACGCGTGACCAATTGGCCGACATCTACGGCCGCGAGATGCCGCAGGTGAAGGACTACGACGCCTTGACCCGGGCGATGGAGAACGAGCGCTCGAAGATCGCCCAGGACGCCGACGGGCTGTACAACGAGTGGGCCAAGCTCGACAGCGATGCGAACGACAAGCTCGCCCGCGTGATGCTCGACGCGACCGTGCACAGCGTGCACCCCGATGGCGAGTTCACCACCATCAAGGGCAACGACGCCGCGACTGAGGACGATCGGCGCAAGGTGCACAAGCGCCTGCGCCGCGAGTTCGCCGAGCTGCCCGACGCCGCCCAGGCCATGTACCGCAAGGTGCGCGACTTCCACGCCGGCATGCTGGAGCAGCTGAAAGCCGGCCTGGAGCATCGCATCGAGCGCCAGGTGCAGGACGGCAAGGCCCGGGCGGCCACGCTCACCAGCATCCGTCAGGCCTTCGACCGGTACAAGGAGCACGGGCCGTACTTCCCCCTCTCGCGCTTCGGCGACTTCCTGGTCATCGGCACGCGCGAGGACGGCGAGCGCGTGGTGGCCAGCTACGAGACGGCCGGTGAGCAGGCGACCGCGGCGCGCGCGCTTCGCCAGGACGGCTTCACGGTGAAGATGAAGACGGCCAAGCAGTACACCCGCGCGCTCGATGGCTCGGCCGGCCGCTTCGCCGGCGACGTGCTGGCGCTGCTGAACGGCCTGGACATGAGCGAGGCCACGCTGGGCGGCAAGGCGGCCGACCTGAAGACCAAGCTGCTGGACGACGTGAACCAGCTGTTCATCCGCGCGCTGCCCGACCTGAGCTACCGGCGCCAATTCGCCCACCGGCAGAACACCCCGGGCTTCAGCGCCGACGTGATGCGCGGCTTCGCATCGAGCGCCTTTCACGGCGCCAGCCACATCGCGCGCCTGAACTACGCTGACCGGATGAGCTTTGCGCTAGAAGACGCCTACCGGGCGATCGAGCGAGCCGACGACGGCGACTTCAACAAGCACACCCAGGTGCTCAACGAGCTGGCGCTGCGACACGACGCGGCGATGAACCCGAACACGCACCCGTTCGCTGCGCTGCTGAACCAGGTGGGCTTCATCATGTACCTTGGCGCCTCGCCGGCGGCCGGGCTGGTGAACCTGCTGCAGACGCCGATGATCACGCTGCCTTACCTGGGCGCGCGGCACGGCTTCGGCAAGGCCGCCGCAGGCCTTGCGAAGGCGACGAAGGACATCCTCGCGGCCAAGGCCAATCGCCAAAGTGGCTGGAATGCCGTCGACAGCCCGAAGCTCAGCGAGGCAGAGCGAGAAACCATGCGCAAGCTGCAGGACGAGGGGGTGATCGACCTGACGCAGGCGCACGACCTCTCCGCCGCGACCGGTCTGGACACCGGCAACGTCGCGCGCTCGAAGGCAGCCTTCGCGATGTCGCGGGCGATGAAGATCGTCGGCTGGACCTTCCACGTCCCCGAGGTGATGAACCGGCAGGCCACAGCGCTGGCCGCGTACCGGCTGGAAATGGAGGCCTCGGGCGACCAGGCCAAGGCCGAGGACGCGGCGCGCGAGGCGATCAAGCGCACCCACTTCGACTACAGCTCGAGCAACCGCGCGCGCTACATGCAGGGCAACCTCGCCCGCGTCGTGCTGCAGTTCAAGCAGTACGCGCAGAACATGACCTACCTGTTAGGGCGCGCTGCCTACCAGGCGTTGAAGGACGAGGACCCCGCGGTGCGCCGCGTGGCCCGCCGGCAGCTGGTGGCCACGCTGGGCGCGACCTTCGCGATGGCCGGCGCCCTGGGCCTGCCGGCGGTGGGTGTCATCGGGCAGTTGGTGGGTGCCTTGGTCGGGGCCCTTGACGATGACGACAAGCCCTGGGACTGGAAGGCCGAGCTGCGCAACCTGCTGGCCGACACCTTCGGCAAGGAGGCGGGCGAGGTGCTGGCCCACGGCCTGCCGCGCGCGCTGATGCCCTGGGACGTTGCGAACCGGGTCGGCATGTCGGACCTGTGGTTCCGTTCGAACGATCGTGAGGGTCAATCGCCGCGCGAGGCCTTCGCCAACGACATGGCGAACATCCTGGGCCCCTCGGCCGGTACCTTGCTGGGCTGGTACACCGCGGCGGACCAGATGGCCCTCGGCAACTGGTCGAAGGCGGCCGAGGCCATCACGCCGAAGTTCGTGCGCGACGTGCTCCAGGCGGGGCGGATGGCAACGGAGGGCGTCACGAGCTACAAGGGTGAGCATGTGATGGACCTGACGCCTGCCGAGTCGCTGGGCAAGCTGCTCGGCTTCACCCCGGCGCGCGTGTCGGAGACCTACGAAGCCACGGCCACCGTGAAGAACGCCGAAACCGCGGTGCTCGATCGCCGCAAGCTGCTGATCGGCAAGGCGGCGCGCGCCCGCATGGAAGGCGACGGCGAGGCCGCTGCCGAGGCTGCTGCGGAGATCGCCGAGTTCAACCGCCGCAACCCGGCTGAGCGGATCAAGGGCGAGGCGATCGTGGCCTCGGTGCTCGCGCGCCGGCGCCACGAGCGCGAGACCGCCGACGGCGTGTCGATGCCGCGCTCGCGCGACCACTTCCGCGAGGCCGGGCGCTTCGCCATGACGGAATGAAGGCCGAGGTCGCGGTCGCGCTGCTGGTGCTGGCGATCGTGGCCGGCGGGCTCTCGCCGGTGCTGCTGGTGGTTGGCCTGGTCTTCGGCGGCCTGTACGCGCTGGCGCACTGGATCGGCGGCGGGCGGAAGGTAAGCGTCCGCCGAACCCGTCTTGACACGCACCCGAGATCAGGACGCGTACTTTGCCCGCCAACGATGCGGCAGTAGCTCATCAATGCGGCTGGCCGGCTGCGTTGGCAGCCGCTCGAGCACGTCGCGGAGGTAGGCGTAGGGGTCGTGTCCGCTGAGCTTGGCCGAGTGGATGAGGCTCATGACGGCCGCTGCTCGCTTGCCGGCGCGCAGCGAGCCGGCGAATAGCCAGTTCTGCCGTCCGAGCGCAATCGGCCGGATGCGGTTTTCCACCCAGTTGTTGTCGATGGGCAGGTCACCGTCGTCAAGGAAGCGCGTGAGCGCCGGCCAGCGGTTCAGGCTGTAGTCGAGCGCTCGCGCGGTGGCCGAGCCGTCTGGCACCTTTTGGCGCTGTTGCCGCATCCAGTAGTGCAGCGCGTCAGCCACTGCGTGTGATCGCCGTCGTCGCGCGTCGAGCCGGGCCTGGCTGTCAGCGTCGATCACGCCTCGCTCCACTTCGTAGAGTTCGGCGAAGAACTTCAGTGCCTGTTCGCCGACCTGGCTGCCGTGGTTGGCCCACAGCTCGTGGAACTTGCGCCGTGCGTGCGCCATGCAGCCGACCTCGGTCACGCCCAGCTCGAAGCAGGCTTTGTAGCCGCTGAAGTCGTCGGTGACGAGCTTGCCCTGCCAACCGGGCTTGTCTTTCGTCCCGGGCAGCCCGAGGAAGCTGCGCACATGCTGCCCGCCACGACTGTCCGCGAAGTCGAAGACGACCGCCTTGATCGGGTTGTACTGCGTCGTGCAGTAGCTCCAGAGGTACGCGCGGTGGGTCTTGCCGTTTCCCGGCTTGAGCATCGCCACCGGCGTCTCGTCGGCATGCAGGACGCCCTGGCGCAGCAGTTCCTTCGCGAGCGCATCGACCAGCGGTTGCAACTGCACGCCGCACTCGCCGACCCACTGCGCCAGCGTCGAGCGGGCGATGAGGTGGCCAGCGCGCTCGAAGATCGCTTCCTGGCGATACAGCGGCAGGTGGTCCAGGTACTTCGCCACGAGCACCTGCGCGAGCAGCGCGCACGTCGGCAGGCCCTTGTCGATGACGTGCGGTGCGACGGGCGCCTGGATCAGCTTCTCACAGCACTTGCACACCCACTTGCCGCGGATGTGGCGCTCCACCGTGAATACGCCCGGCTGGTAGTCCAGCTTCTCGGCCACATCCTCGCCGATGCGCTGCATGGGCTGGCCGCAGCCGCAGGTGGTGTCTGCAGGCTCGTGGCGGATGTCGCGTCGGGGTAGGTTCGCCGGCAGCTTTTCGCGCCTCGGCTGCTGCTTGTCGCCCGCGGCCTTGCCTGCGGGCTGCATCGCCTCGATCTCGGCCGCCACGGCCGCCAGGTCGGCGTCCAGCGTCTCTTCCAGCAGGCTCTTCTGCTCGGCGCTGTAGGCCTCGCTCTTGGCTGCAAACTTCAGCCGCTTGAGCACCGCGTTCTCATGCGTGAGCTTGTCGATCACCGCCTGCTTGAACGCCGCATCAGCACGCGCGGCGCGCAAGGCATCGCGCAGTTGCTGCGCGTCGAGCTTGTCGAGGTCGTCGGCGATCACGAGTGGTGATCGTGCCGCCAGACGTGTGCGGCGTCATCGGCACATGCCGCAATGGACTACAGCACCGTGATCACCCCAGCTTCTCCGACGCGCTGCCAGGGCAGGCCCAGCACCAATGCATCGAGCTGCGCGTGGTTCAGCGTCAGCGTCCCGCCGATATCCTTGGGCCAGACGAACTTGCCGCTGTTGAGCCGCCGCGCTGCCAGCCACACGCCGATGCCATCGTGCACCAGCACCTTCATGCGGTTGGCCCGCCGATTAGCGAACAGGTACGCGTGGTGCGGCCGCGCCGAGCCGAACACGGAGACGACGCGACGCATGGCGGCCTCGGTCCCGGCGCGCATGTCCAACGGCTCGACCGCCAGCCACACGGCATCGACGCGGATCACCTCAGGATCTCGCGCAGCCAGGCAGCGCAGGATGCCGCCGAGGTCATCGGCCAGCGCACGCGTACGCTGACAGCGCCACGCTGCAGCTCGACGTCGACGAACTGGGCAGGCTCGCTCATCACCTGTGCCGCGGTCACGGCAACCGGGACGAACGTCGCCGTCGGCTGTTGCGCGCCACTGCGCGCCTGCTGCCTCCACTTGTGCACGAGATTGGCGTTGAGGCCGTGGGCCATCGCCACCTCGGCCACCGACGCGCCGGGCGCCGCGCAGGCCTCCAAGACTCGCCGCTTCAACGCCTCGTCGTGCCGCCGGCGAACTCGCGGCTTACCCTCTTGCTTGGTGTCCACTTAGCCTCCTTGGTGGACACC
>JBGAII010000099.1:2977-18797 GCA_044225625.1 Rubrivivax sp. | reverse complement strand
TGCCTCCTCGGCATTGCGCGGCTGCGGTGCGGTGGCGCCGCCGCCGCCGTCCACGGCGGCGGGCGTGTTCTCGAGCACGCCTTCGTGCGCGGCGATGTCGTCGTCGGGCTTGTCGTACATCAGGTCGGCCCAGTAGACCAGCTCGGACGTGACGCCCAGGTCGCCCAGCGGCAGCGGCTCGGCCGCGTTGGCCAGCGTGTCGCGCCAGATGCGCAGCAGGTCCGCCGGCGGCGGCTTGTTGGCGATGCCGTGGATGAAGGTGACGTGTGCCATGCGCGCTCTCCTCAGAAATCGAAGCTGGGGTCCTCGCCGATGTCCGGCACCTTGGCGATGTAGCCGGCGTCGCCGAAATCGAAGCCGCGCGCCGATTCGAAGCCGGGCAGCCCGGCCTCCTTGCGCAGGCTGTTCAGCCGGTTCATCCAGCCCTTGAGGAACACGCCCTGGTCGGGCTTGCGGGCGACGATGCCGCGGTAGAAGGACTCGCGGATGTTGCAGTACTTCACCACCGCGTCGCCGCCGTCGCAGGCCGTCACCGCGCGTTCGGTGGCCGGGCCGAAGTCGCCGTCGACGCCGCAGCCCACCGCCTGCTGCAGGAAGCGCACCGCGCGGCCCGGGCCCATGTTGACCGCGGTGTCGAACTGCACCAGGTCCAGCGGCTGCATCAGCAGGTCGCAGCGCGGCGGCACCCAGTAGCCCGATTCGTAGATGGCCTGCACCTCGGCCTCGTCGATCAGCTTGACGTCGCGGCCGGCCAGGCCCTGGCGCGCGCGCCAGGCGTTGTAGACACGCTGCGTCACGCCCTTGTTGGTGCGGCCGCCCGGGTCGGCCGGATGGTCGACGAAGCCGCCCTCCCAGCGCAGGATGAAGGGCATTGCGGCGACGAAGGCGGGCGAGGGCATCGGGGTCTCCTTGAACGGCGAGGCGCGCAGTCTGTCCGTGCTCAGGGTTTCAACGCAATCCCCTGTCCCAAATGCTTCCAGGGCAGCGTGCTCGGGTCGGCCGCCATCGGCCCCGGTGCCACCGCCACCAGCGTGTGCGCGGCGATCGGCGTGAACGCGGCGCGGAAGTGCACCGAGCTCTTGTTGACCAGCAGCTTCATCGCCTCGGGCTGCACGCCGAGGAAGCGGAACAGGTCCAGGTCGAGCATCTGGCACTGGCCGCTGACGACGTTGACGCGGATGCCGTCGATCTCCAGGCCGGCGCTCGGGCCCAGGTGCACGGTGCCACCGGCCGTCATCGGGCCGTGCAGCGGCACCACGCCATCGCTCACGGACAGCACCTTGAAGCGGCCGCGCACCGGCGGATCGCTGAGCTGCCCGTCGTAGCAGCGCACCGCCTTGCCCACCGACAGCTCCAGTTCGGCGCCGACGCCGGCCTCGTGCGCGATGCGCGCCGCGGCCGGGTCGAACAGCAGGCCCAGCGCCACCTGGCCAGGAAAGCGCCGTCCGGCCCCGGCGGCGCGCAGCGCGTGCAGCATGCCGGTGGTGTTGCTGTCGGCACCGGCGCCGGGGTTGTCCTGCGTGTCGGCGATGACCACCGGCTTGTCGCTGGCTGCGGCCAGCGCCAGCGCGCGCTGCACCGCCTCGGCGGGCTGAAGCAGGTCGAGTGCCCATTCCGGGCGCAGCTCGGTGATCTCGTCGGCCACGCGCTGCACCGTCTTGCGCACGATCTCGGCATCGGGCCCATGGCCGAAGACCACCGGTCCGCACTCGTCGAAGTCCGCGGCCGGAAAGCCCATCGCGAAGCTCAGGCGCACGCCGCTGCGCAGGTCGAGCTCGGCCAGCCGCTCGTAGACGCCGCCGGCCGGCTGCATCATCGTGCACTGCGCATTCAGTGGCAGCAGGAAGGGGATGCGCACGCCGTGCGTGTGCCACGGCCTGCCGTGCGCCCACAGCTCGGCCAGCAGCGCCGCGCAGCGGGCGCCGGTGTCGGCCCCATCGACGTGCGGGTAGGTGCGGTACGCGCTCATCGCGCTGGTGTGCTGCAGCATGCGGCGCGTGACGTTGGCATGCAGGTCCAGGCTGGTGATCAGCGGCATCGTCGGCCCGACCACCGCGCGCAGGCGCTGCAGCAGTTCGCCTTCGGCATCGTCCACGTGTTCGGCCACCGCGGCGCCGTGCAGGTCCAGGTAGACCACGTCGAAGCCGCCGAGACGGGCGTCGGCGACGATCTGCTCGCCGATGCGTTCGAAGGCCTCGCGCGTGACGTGCGCCGACGGGCTGGCCCCGGCCCAGGCCGAGGGCACGAGCGTCCAGCCGCGGCGCCGCGCCTCGCGGATGAAGCCGCCCATCGGCAGGCTGGTGGGGCCCAGGCGCTCGAGCATCGCCTCGCCGTGGCTGTACTTGGGGAAGGCAGAGCCGCTTTCGAAGGCCGGCCAGTCGGCCCGGGTCGGAGCGAAGGTGTTGGTCTCGTGCTGGAAGCCGGCGACGAAGATGCGCATCGGTGACGGGCGGTGGTGAGGTCAGGGGGCGATGGTAGCGAGCGCGTCGAGCTCGTCCTCGTCGAAGCCGGCGGCACGCCGGGCCTCCAGGTTGAACGGGCCGCGGGGTCGCGGCGCGCCGTGTTCCTGCGCCAGCGCGGCATAGGTGGCCAGCGGGTCCAGCCCGCGCTGAGCACACAGCCAGCGGTACCAGCGGTTGCCCACCGCCACGTGGCCGATCTCGTCGCGCAGGATGATGTCCAGGATCTCGCCGCCGCGCGTGTCGCCGGCCGACAGCAGCTTGGCCTTGACGGCCGGTGAGGCGTCCAGGCCACGCGCCTCCAGCGTGCGCGGCACCAGTGCCAGCCGCGCCAGCAGATCGTGGCGCGTGCGCTGCGCCATCTGCCACAGGCCGTCGTGCGCGTCGAAGTCGCCGTAGGCGTGGCCGAGCGTCGCCAGATGGTCGCGCAGCAGCTGGAAGTGCAGCGCCTCCTCGCGGGCCACCTGCAGCCACTGGCGGTAGAAGTCCTCGGGCAGGCCGGGGAAGCGCCAGACGATGTCCAGGCCCAAGTCGATCGCGTTGAGCTCGATGTGCGCCAGCGCGTGCAGCAGCGCGGCCCGGCCGGCGGGTGTGTGCACCGAGCGCGGCTTCAGCTGCGTGTGCGGCACCAGCCGCGGCCGCGGCGGCCGGCCGGGGATGCCTGCGGGCTCGTCCAGCACCTCGTCCACGCCCAGGTCGGCGTCCAGGTCGAGTTCACGCGTGCCGCGTGCCTTCAGCTGCGGGTCGCAGCAGCGCAGCAACTGCAGCGCCTGCTGTCTGGAAGTGGCCATGCGTGCATCGTATGCGCAACTCGCCCGTGCCTTGGCCGCTGCGGCCGATACAGTGCGGGCATGAAGGCCGTCCATTGAAGCCCGATCACTTGCAACCCCGGCCGCAGGCGCATGCCGAGCGGGTGCAGGTCGAGCAGATCCGCACGCTGTATCGGACCGCCGCGGTCGCGCTGAACATCGCGCTCGTCGGTGCGCTGGTGCTGTGCGGCGTGCTCCTGTACGTCGAGGCGCAGACACCGCAGGTCGTCGGCACGTGGCTGGTCTTCGTTTGCGCCGATTTCGTCGTGCGGCAGGGTTCGAGCCTGCTGTTCCTGCATCGACAGCCGCCCGGCGAGCAGTGGCGAGCCTGGGCGCGCTGGTACACCTTGGCCACCTTGTTCGGCGGCCTGGTCTGGGGCATCGGCGCCGTCTGGCTGATGACGCCGGACACCACCGAACAGCTGCTGGTCATGCTGTTCATCTCGGCCACCGCGTCGGGCGCGGTGCCGGCCTTCGGCAGCTGGTTGCCGGCGGTCTGGGCCTACGTGCTGCCGGCCATGCTGCCCTTCATGCTGTGGAGCTTCACCCGCGGCGATGCGCTGCACCAGGCCTTGACGCTGATGGGGCTTGTCTTCTGCAGCGCCTTCCTGCTGCTCGGCTCGCGTTTCAACGCCAACCTGGTGGCGGCGCTGCGCCTGCGCTTCGAGAACATCGACCTGCTCGAGGACGTGCAGCGCCAGAAGGCCTTGGCCGAGCAGGCCAACGTCGCCAAGTCGCGTTTCCTGGCGGCAGCCAGCCACGACCTGCGCCAGCCGGTGCATGCGCTGGGCATGTTCGTCAGCGCCTTGCGCGCGCGACGCATGGACGCCGAGGCGCAGCGCCTGGTCGAGCACCTGGACGGCTCGATCGAGGCGCTGGACAGCCTGTTCGTGGCGCTGCTCGACATCTCGCGGCTGGACGCCGGCATCGTGCAGCCGCATCTGGCGACGTTCCCGATCCAGCCGATGCTCAAGCGCGTCTGCGCCGACCATGGCACCGAGGCGTCCGCCAAGGGCGTGCGCCTGGTACTGCACCCCAGCTCGGCCTGCGTGCGCAGCGACCCGGTGCTGGTGGAGCGCATCGTGCGCAACATCGTGTCCAATGCCGTGCGCTACACCGAACGGGGGCGCGTGGTCGTGGGCTGCCGAAGGGCTGGGGGCCGGCTGAGCGTGCAGGTCTGGGACACCGGCCGCGGCATTGCGCCGGACAAGCAGCAGCGCGTGTTCGAGGAGTTCTACCAGCTCGACAACCCCGAGCGTGACCGCGCCAAGGGCCTCGGGCTCGGCCTGGCCATCGTGCAACGCCTGGCCGCGCTGCTGGAGGCTCCGCTGGCGCTGGCATCGACACCCGGCAAGGGCACGGTGTTCAAGCTCGGCCTGATGCTGTCGGATGGCGCGCCGGAGCCGTCCGCGCCGGGCGTGGAGCCGGTGCCGGCGGCCCAGCGCGGCGGGCTGATCCTGGTGGTGGACGACGAGGCCGCGATCCAGGAGGCCATGCGCAGCCTGCTCGGCGGCTGGGGGCACCAGGTCATCGCGGCCGGTTCCTGCGAGCAGATGCTGGAGCGCGTGGCCGACTGCGACCGCCGCCCTGACCTGATCATCTGCGACTACCGGCTGCGCGGCGAGGAAAGCGGCATTGCCGTCATCCAACGGCTGCAGCAGGAGTTCAATCACGACATCCCGGCCATGCTGGTGACCGGCGACACGGCGCCGGACCGCCTGCAGGAGGCGCAGGCCAGCGGGCTGCTGCTGCTGCACAAGCCGGTGTCGCGCGGCAAGCTGCGCGCCGCCATCGGCAACCTGATGAGCGCGGCCTAGAGCAGCGCGGCGCGGCGCGCCGCGCTGGCGGCCTGAGTGCGATTGACCACGTCCAGCGCCTTGAAGATCGCCGTGATGTGCGCCTTGACGGTCTTGTCCGACAGGTTCAGCGCGCGACCGATGTCCTTGTTGGACAGGCCTTCGCTCAACAGCTGCAGCACTTCCCGTTGCCGCTCGGTGAGCGCGCCGTGGCGGCCCGCGTCGGCGGCCGGTGCCGATGGGCCGCCGCGGGCGGCGGCGTCGACCATCAGCGGCGGAACATAGATGTCGCCCGCCAGCACCAGACGCAACGCCGACGGCAGCGTCTGCGGCAGCGCCAGCCAGGCACGTAGCCGAGCGCGCCCAGCCCGAGCGCGCGACGCACGTCCTCCGGGTCTTCGGACGAGGACAGCACGATCACCGGCAGGTCCGGCCGGCGCCGGCCGGAGTTCGGGCACGGCGGACATGCCATGCGCGCCCGGCATCTGCAGATCGAGAAACACGGCATCCAGGTCCGGGTGCGCTTCGGCCAGGCGCACGCCTTCGGCACCATCGCCAGCCTGCAGCACCATCGTGTCGGGGCCGGCCTGGCGCAGCATGGCCGCCACGCCCTCGCGCACGATCGCATGGTCGTCGACGATCAGCAGCTTCATCGCCCACATTGTCGGGCGCAGGGCGCGCGCGCCGCAAGCGCGCCGGAGGGGTGGCCGCCGGTCCTAGGACTTCAGTCGCATTGACGGCAGACCCGCCGCGCCCGGAGCATCGCCGCGACGCCAGGAGCCCAACATGCATCGATTCGCCCACAACCCACTCAGGACGCCGTCGCTGCCGCTGCTGCCATCGGGGCGCTGGCTTGCCGGGCTGGCGGCTGCCGTCCTGGCCTGCCTGCTGATGCTCCTTGACGGCGGGTATCGCGCTGCGCCCGGCGCGCATGCCGGCGCGACGATGCCTGCCGCACCGACATCCCCCCCGGTGGCCCACAGCGTGGCTGCCGGGCAGCGCCAGCTTCATTTCGAGCCGAACCAGGGCCAGGCGCCGAAGGCCGTGCGCTACCTGTCGCGCGGGCCGCTGCACAGCATCGAGGTGTTCGACGACGGCATGCGGTTGTCGGCCCGGCCGTCGGCGGCCGACCTCGCTGAACCCAGTGCCCGACTTCGCTTCGTCGGCGCCAACGGGGCCGGCGGGTTCGAGACCCGCGAGCCCGCACCGGGCAAGGCCAGCTACCTGCACGGGTCCGACCCGGCCGGCTGGATCCGCGACGTGCCGCGTTACCGGCAATTGCGCTATGCGCAGCTCTACGCCGGTATCGATCTGGTGTACTACAGCCGCGACGGCCAGATGGAGTTCGACTTCGTCGTGCGGCCCGGCGCCGATCCGTCGCGCATCCGCTTCCATGTCGATGGCGCGCAGGCACCGGCCATCGCCGACAGCGGCGAACTGCTGCTGGATGGCGCGCAGGGTGCGCTGCGTCTGCACCGACCGGTGCTGTACCAGAACATCGACGGCGAGCGCAAAGTGCTCGACGGCCGCTACGTGCTGCTCGGCGAACGCGAGGTCGGTTTCGAGGTGGCGGCCTACGACAGCCGCTACCCGCTGATCATCGACCCGGTGTTCAACCTGCTGCATTCCACCTACCTGGGCGGTGTGCACGACGACGTGGTCGGCGGCATGGTGCTCGATGCCAAGGGCAATGCCTACGTCGTGGGGCATTCGGGGTCGGAAGACTGGCCGGTGTCCGGCAATGCCGTGCAGACCGCGCGCAAGAACCTCGGCGTGTACGTGCGCAACGTGGTGGTGACCAAGTTCGATGCGGCGGGCACGCTGGTCTGGTCCACCTTTCTGGGCGGCAGCGTCAACGACTACGGGCGCGGCATCGCGCTCGACGCCGCGGGCCGCGTGGTCATTGCCGGGCAGACGCTGTCGAGCGACTTCCCGACCACCGCCAACGCCTTGCAGCGGCAGCTGCAGGGCAGCGCCAACGCCTTCATCGCCGTGCTGTCGGCCGACGGCTCGGCGCTGGAGTATTCGAGCCTGTACGGCGGCAGCGGCGGCAGCGATGCCACCGGGCTGAAGATCGACGCGACCGGGCAGTGGGTCATCGCCGGCTCGGCCGGGCCGGCCTGGCCACGACGGCAGGGGCCTACCAGGCCACGCTGGCCGACGGCAACGCGGCCTTCGTCGCCAGGTTCGATCTGCCGGCCGGCGGTGTCGCGGCGTTGAAAGCCGCCAGCTACTACGGCGCCACGAACCGACCCGCCGGCCAGAACAACGACAACCTGAGCTACGCCGTCGCACTGGACGCGAGCGGGGCGCCGTGGCTCACGGGCCAGGCCTTCACGCGCAGCCACCGGTCACGGCCGATGCGGCGATGGCTGCGCCGGCCACGCTCACCGCCAGCTGCTACCAGGCCGGTTCGGTGGCCCTGAACTCCGTGGCCTATGTGGCCAAGCTCAGTGCCGACCTGAAGACGCTGGTCTACGCCAGCTACCTGACCGGCCGCACCGGCCCGGCCATCGACCTGTGCGGAGTTCGGTCGCGGCATCGCGCTCGATGCGGCCGGCAGCGTGTACGTGGCCGGCAGCACGTCCTCGCTGGCCTTCCCGACCACCCCCGGCGCGCTGCAGGCGACGTCGCCGGCCAATACGGGTTTCACCGGCTATGCCGGCTTCGTGCTCAAGCTGGCCGCTGACGGCCGTTCGCTGGCCTGGAGCACCTACCTGGGCGGCAACGGCGGCAACACGTTCTTCAGCGGCATCACGGCCGACAGCGCGTCGAACGCGGTCTGGGTGGCCGGCACCACCGGCGGCGGCAGCAACTTCCCGCTGTCGGCCGACGGGCAGCAGCGTGTGTTCGGCGGCGGCAGCTACGGTGACGCCTACCACCAGCTCGATGCCGCGACCGGTGCGCTGAAGTACGGCAGCTACCTGGGCGGCTCCGGCAACGACGATGCGTTGGCGCTGGCGGTGGATGGCAGCGGCAATGCCTACATCGCGGGCAATACCGATTCGCGCAACCTCACCGTCACCGCCAATGCCTTCCAGCCGGCGTACACCGCCAATGCCACCACGACGGCAACGACTACAGTTCTTCCGCATCCTGGGCAGTGGGACCATCGGATCGGTGTCGCCGCGCTCCGGGGGCGCCGGTGGCGATGTCACCTTGCGTATCTTGACCGGTGCCGGCCTGCAGCAAGATGCCACCGCCACGCTGATCGCCGCCGGCGGCGGCGCGGTGCGCGGCCCGGTCACCTGGTCGCGGCGGACGGGTCGAGCGCGATGTTCGGTTTCTCGCTCGAAGGCGCGGCAGCCAGCGTCTACGACCTGCGTGTGTCGAATGCCGATGGCAGCAGTTTCACCCGCAAGTCGGCATTCACCGTCGGCGCGGCAGGCGGGCCGGGCTCTCGGCGCAGATCATCGGTCGCCCGAAGATCCGCACCGGCGTCGAGGCCGCGTTCACCGTCAACGTGACCAACAGCGGCAACCAGGATGCCATCATGGTTCCGCTGTGGATCACGCTGCCGGCCAACGTGCAGTTCCGGCTGTACGACGAGACGCGCGAGCGTCCGCCGAACTGTCCACGACCGACGGCACGTCGACCTACGTCAACCTGTTGCTGCAGCGTCTTGCCCCGGGCGAGACCGTGGCAATTCCGCTGGCGCTGACGACGGCTGCAGACGTCGAGCAACTGCCGCTGTCTGCCGCTGCGGCAGGCCCTGGTTCCGCACGCTGGCGCAGGCGCAGGACGCGCTGTCCACCGCGAGCTTCTCGCCGGGTTGCATCGCCGACCCGCGAACGGTGCCTATTCGAACTGCTACGGCACCTACCAGCAGTACGCCATGGCGGGCCAGCGCGCGCTGCAGATCCCGGGGGCCACGCCGGTCGCCAGCGCGGTTCGCAAGCGGCCTCTGGGCAACCCGATCTGCGAGGCGCTGGAGCATGCCAAGGAGTCGCTGGAAAACGGCAAGCGCGACGGCCGCACGGACTTGTCCAACGGCAAGGGCCCGGGCGACGCGGGATCGGCCTTCCTGCAGAACGTGCCGAGTCCGGCCAAGGATCCGATCGGCTGGATCAACTACAACACCGGGTACTACTCCGGACAGATCGACGTCGTCACCGGCGGGGGCGGCGGCAGCAGCGGTGGCGGCGGTGGCGGTTCATGCAACGACCCCCTGCCGAGCCCGCCGCCCACCTTCCCGGCGGCGACGAGCTCGCAGACCACCTCCGGGGGCTCGGTCGATCCCAACGACAAGTTCGGAGCGCTGGGCGATGGTTCGCCGGCGCACTTCGTGCCTCGGCCCACGCCCCTCGCGTACCGGGTGGCCTTCGAAAACCTGCCGACGGCGGCGCTGCCCGCGGCCCAGGTCGTCGTGACCGACCAGCTCGACCCGGCGCGGTTCGACCTGGCCACGCTGACGCTGGGCAGCATTTCCTGGGGTCGCTTCCGCATCGACGTTCCGCCGGGCCTGAACAGTTACTCGACCATCCAGAACATCGACGCCACGATGTCGGTGCGGGTGGCGGGCAGCCTGAACCCGACGACCGGCGTGCTGAAGTGGACCTTCACCACCCTCGACCCGGTGACCAAGCTGCCGCCGAGCGACCCGACACTCGGCTTCCTGCCGCCCAACGCGAACGGCACGCAGGGGCAGGGCTACGTCAACTTCACCGTCAGCCCGAAGGCCGGCCTGCCCGACGGCACGAAGTGGGAGAACGCGGCGTCGATCGTCTTCGACAGCAATCCGGCGATCGTCACGCCGACGTGGGTGAACACGCTCGATGCGACGCCGCCGGCGGGCCGTGTGGACGCGGCGGTCCAGCGCGCCGGCGGCACCGAGGTCGACGTGGCTTGGTCGGCCAGCGACGCCGGCTCCGGTGTGCGCAGCTACACCGTCTATGTGTCCGAAGACGGCGGCCCGTTCAGCGTGTGGCAGGACGGCGTCGGCACGACTTCGGCGGTGTGGGCCGGCACGGCCGGCCACAGCTACGGCTTCTACGTCGTCAGTGCCGATGCGGCCGGCAACCGCGAGGCCGCCAAGTCGGCGGCCGAAGCCACCGTGACGGTGGTCGACCCGGCCGCGGCGGGCAGCGGCGACCATGGCGGTTGCACGATCGGCGGGCCGGATCGGCGCGACGCCTCGTTGCCGCTGCTCGGTCTGCTGGCCGTGGCGGCGCTGGCGTACCGCAGGCGCTACCGGGCCAGCAAGGCGGTGGCGCCGTAGAGCAGCAGGTTGAAGTACAGGTGCAGCGCGATCGGCGGCCCCAGCCGCTCGCCGCTGCGCTCGTAGGCCGCGCCGAGCACCAGCGACACCGGCAGCACGCCCAGCGCCGCCAGCGGCGCGTGGGCCCACAGATGCGCGGCGGCGAACAGCAGGCTGCTCAGCAGGTTGGCCAGCGACACGCCCAGGGCCCGCGCTGGCCAGTGGCGCAGCAGCCAGGCCTGGATGCCACCGCGGAACACCAGTTCCTCCAGCACCGCGCCCAGCGCCAGCAGCGCGAGGTCGGTGCCCGGCGTGCGGCGCGCCATGCCATAGCCGCTGGCCGCGGTGGCCCAGGCCAGCGGCGGCGCCAGCAGCAGGCAGGCCCACCAGAACGACCGAGGCGGCATGCGGCGGGTGACTGCGGCGGACCGGACGGGCCGGCCTCTCAGCCGAACACCGCCACCACCTGGCTGCCGTAGGCCGCGAGCCGGCCATCCGGCGCCCACAGCTCTGAGCGGTGGTTGACGTAGCCGCCGTCGACACGCAGCGACTCGTTGTCCGCACGCCACCAGCCGCGGGCCGGTTGGCCGTCGACCGGGCACAGTTCGAGTGCCCAGGTCACCGAGCTGTTGGCGCTGGGCCGCGTCAGCTGGCCGATGGCCGGCGTCGGCGGCAGGTCGGCCAGCAGCACGGTCTGCAGTTCCGTCGACAGCCGCTCGGCCTCGTCGCCGGCCATGCGCAGGTGGATGCGGCTGTGGTATCCGTGGCCGCCGGTGAAGGGCGGCGCGCCTTCGGACCAGCGCATGTCGAAGTGCCTCAGGAACACCGGCGCGCCGTCCGGCAGCGCGGGAGGTGGCGGCAACGCGTCGGCTTCGTGCCGCGGCGCGGGCCGCGGCGGCCGGTGCGGCCGCAGGCTCGAAGGGCGCTCCGCGCCGAACACGCCGAGCAGCACGGCCGCGACCTGGCCGCCCTGCAGCGCCTGGGCCTGCACGTGGCAGACATTGCGGCCCTGGCGCAGCAGCTGCACGCCGATCTCGACCTCGCCGGCACTCACCGGGCCGACGAAGCAGGTCTGCAGCCCGCGCAGGCCGGCTTCGGCCGGCCAGGCGTGGCCGGCGATGTCGCGCATTGCCACCACCCCCAGCATGGCGATCAGGCCGCCATAGCAGGTGCGGCCCTGCTGCCAGTCGTCGCTGACCGGAAAGTGCACCGACGCCGCGGCAATGCGGCGCCGCTCGACCAGCGAGCCGACGGTGTGGAGGGCGTCCATGGAGACAGGGAGGTGGATGACCCTGCGATTATTCCAGCGGCCCTGCGGTGGCATGATGCGCGGACGCGGCCGCCACTGGCCGCCACGGAGAGATTCCCCGATGGACCAGCGCGTCACTCACCCGCCTGCGATCAATCCGCTGCTGCAGGACTGGGACACGCCCTACGGCCTGCCGCCATTCGAGCAGCTGCGGCCCGAACACTTCGCACCGGCCCTGGGCGAGGCGATGCAGCGCAACCGCAGCGAGCTCGATGCCATTGCCGCGCAGGCCGCGCCGCCGAGCTTCGACAACACCATCGCCGCCTTCGACCGCTGCGCGCGGCTGCTGGCGCGCATCGAGTCGGTGTTCTACAACCTGACGGCCTCGCACACCTCGCCCGAGCTGCAGGCGGCGCAGCGCGAACTGGCCGCGCCGCTGGCGGCGCACTACAGCGCGGTGTTCATGCACGCCGGGCTGTTCGCGCGGGTGGATGCGCTGTTCGCACAGCGCACGTCGCTGGGCCTGGCGCCGGAGCAGTTGCGCCTGCTGGAGCGCACGCACCTGGACTTCGTGCGCGCCGGTGCCAAGCTCGCGCCCGAGGCGCAGGCCCGCTATGCGCAGGTGATGGAGCGGCTGGCCGAGCTGACCACGCAGTTCGGCCAGAACGTGCTGCACGACGAGGCGAGCTATCAGCTGGTGCTGCAGACCGAGGCCGACCTGGCCGGGCTGCCGGGCTTCCTGCGCGACGCGGCGCGTCAGGCGGCGATCGACCGCGGCCTGCCCGACGGCCATGTGATCACGCTGTCGCGTTCGCTGATCGTGCCTTTCCTGACCTTCTCCGAGCGGCGCGACCTGCGCGAGCAGGCCTGGCGCGCCTGGGTCACGCGCGGCGAACACGGGGGCGAACACGATAACCGGCCGGTGGCGCGGCAGATCCTCGAACTGCGCAGCGAGCAGGCGGCGCTGCACGGCCACGCCAGCTATGCCGACTATGCGCTCACCGACACGATGGCCGGCAACCGCGCTGCCGTGTACCGGCTGCTGGACGACGTCTGGCCGCGCGCGCTGGCGGCGCTGCAGCGCGAACGCGAGGAACTGCAGCAGGTGATGCAGGAACAGGGCCTCGCCGGCCAGCCGATCGAGGCCTGGGACTGGCGCTACTGGGCCGAGAAGGTGCGCCAGCAGCGCTATGCGCTGGACGATGCGCAGATCAAACCCTATTTCCCGCTGCCCAGCGTGGTGCAGGCCGCCTTCGACTGCGCGCAGCGGCTGTTCGGCCTGAGCTTCACGGCGCGTGACGACCTGCCGGTCTATCACCCCGACGTCAAGGCCTACGAGGTGCGCAATGCCGCCGGCAAGGTGGTGGCGATCTTCCTGCAGGACAACTTCGCGCGTGCGTCCAAACGCAGCGGCGCCTGGATGAGCACGCTGCGGCTGCAGAGCCGCAACGAGCCCGGCGGCGGCAGCGCCATCGCCGTGGTGCTGAACAACAACAACTTCGCCAAGGGCGCGCCCGGCGCGCCGACGCTGCTGTCGCTGGAGGATGCGCGCACGCTGTTCCACGAGTTCGGCCACGGCCTGCATGGCATGCTGTCCGACGTCACCTACGAACGCCTGTCGGGCACGCAGGTGCTGAAGGACTTCGTCGAGTTGCCCTCGCAGATCTACGAACACTGGATCACCGAGCCGGAGGTGCTGAAGAAGCATGCGCGCCACTGGCAGACCGGCGAGCCGATTCCCGATGCGCTGATCGAGCGCATGCATGCGGCGCGGCGCTTCAACCAGGGCTACGAAACCGTGCGCTACTGCGCCAGCACCTATGCCGACATGGCGGTGCATTCGCTGCCGCGCGAGCAGATCCCGGCCGACCTCGGCGCCTGGGAGGCGCAGGAACTGCAGCGCCGCGGCCTTCCCCAGGGTGTGGGCATGAACCATCGGCTGGTGCACTTCCAGCACCTGTTCTCGGGTTCCGGCTATGCGGCCGGCTACTACGTGTACCTGTGGGCCGAAGTGCTGGACGCGGACGGTTTCGAGGCCTTCAAGGAAGCCGGCAGCCCCTTCGACCCGAAGGTCGCCGAACTGCTGCGCCGCTTCGTCTACGCCAGCGGCAACAGCCTGGAGCCGGGTGCCGCCTATGCGGCCTTCCGCGGCCGCGGGCCGAAGGTGGAGCCGCTGTTGCGCAAGCGCGGGCTGGTCGTCGACGCGTAGGACGGGCGGGGGGCGCTGCCTCAGTCGTTGCGGCCGAAGAGGGTCGCCAGCGAGCGCATGAAGACGCCCAGATCCAGCGGCTTCGTCCAGTAGTCGGCGAAGCCCGCCTGCAGCGCGCGCCGGATGTCTTCGGGCATCGCATTGGCCGACACCGATATGCAGGGAACGTCCTGCGTGCGCGGGTCGCTGCGCAGGCGGCGCAATACCTCCAGGCCATCGATGTCCGGCAACTGCATGTCGACCAGCACCAGGTCGGGCCGCTCCTGCTGTGCCAGGCGCACGCCGTCGAGGCCGTTGGTGGCCGAACGCAGCTCCAGCTCGCCCTGCTGCGCCAGCGCTTCCTGCACGATCAGCAGGTTCACCGGGTTGTCCTCGATGTAGAGCAGCCGCCCCGGGCGCCCTGCGGTCCGGGCCAAGGGCCGCATCGCGCCCTGGTGCACGGCGGGCGCAGGTGCCGCGTCGGCGATGGCGGCGCCCTGGCGCAGCCGCACCTCGAACACGCTGCCGGCGTCGGGCGTGCTGCGCGCGTGCACGCTGCCGCCCATGCGTTCCACCAGCGACTTGACGATCGACAGTCCGATGCCGGTGCCTTCGATCGCCTCGTGTTCCGCGCCCAGGCGGTTGAAGGGTTCGAAGGCATGCTGCAGCTGTTCCGCGCTCATGCCGCGGCCGGTGTCGCTGACGCGCAGCAGCACGCCGTCGCCCTCGGGGTGGGCTTCGACCAGCACCTGCCCGCCCTCGCGGTTGTACTTGACCGCGTTGGTCAGCAGGTTCAGCAGCACCTGCCGCAGGCGTGTCGCATCGGCCAGCGCCACGCCGGACAGCGGCGCGCAGCGCAGCTTCACCTTGTGCTGGCGTGCCTGGCGCTCGACCAGCGGCAGCGTCTGCGCCACCAGCGCCGGCAGCGGCACCGCCTGCGTGGCGACGGGCACTTCGCCGCCTTCCATGCTCGACAGGTCGAGCATGTCGGTGATCAGCGACAGCAGGTGCCGGCCGGCCGACTCGATGCGCTCGAGGTGGCGCCGGCGCGTGTCGGGGCTGACGCGCTCGCCCTCGGCGATCAGCAGCTGGGCGAAGCCGAGCACCGCGTTCAGCGGCGTGCGCAGCTCGTGGCTCATGCGCGACAGGAAGCGCGACTTGGCCTGGCTCTCGCGCTGCGCCAGCAGCTTCTCTTCGCGCTCGAGCTGCGCATTGCGCGTGTCGGTGATGTCCCAGTTGACGCCGATGCGCCGTGTCTGCCGGCCATGTTCGTCGCGCACCGCCATCGAACGCGACGCGATCAGCCGCCACTGGCCATCGGGCCAGCGCACGCGGAACTCCAGGTTCGACAGCCGGCCTTCGGCCGTGGCCTGGGTCAGTTCGCGCAGCGTGGCATCGCGGTCCTCGGGGTGCACCAGCGCCATGCGTTCGTCGACCGTCAGCGGCTGCGGCCGCGGTTCCAGCCCGCGCAGCCGCCACATCTGCTCGTCCCAGTACGACTGGCCGGTCAGCAGGTCCTGCTCCCAGGTGCCCATGCCGGCGCCGCGCGTGGCCAGCGCGGCGCGCTCGCTGGCCTGGTGCAGCGCGGCCTCGGCAATGCGGCGCTCGGTGACGTCCATCAGCACGCCGTAGAAGTCGTGCTGCCCCGGCGGGCCTTCCAGGCGCGAATAGCTCAGCATGTGGCGTATCGCACCGTCGGTGCGCACGATGCGGAACTCCTGCACCAGATTCGGCCCGCCGCCGGCTGCCCAGGCGCGATAGCGCTGACGCACGGTCTGACGGTCTTCCGGGTGCACGAAGCGCTCCAGCCATTCGCGCGTGCTCAGCGCCGGTCCATCGGGTGGCAGGCCCAGCTGCACGAGCGTCTGATCGCTCCAGCGCGTGCGGCCGCTCGAGGCCTCGACGCTCCAGTAGCCGATGCCGGCGGCACGGGTGGTCAGCTCGAACTGGCGCATCAGCTCGATCTGCTGGCGGCCGCGCTCGACCTGTTCGCTGACGTCCAGGCCCACGCCCAGCAGGGCCTTGGGCGTGCCGTCGGCGTCCCGCTGCACCATGCGGCGCGTCAGCACGTGCCGCCAGCCGCCTTCGGCGTCGCGGAAGCGCAGCTGCTGGTCCACCGGCC
>JBGAII010000099.1:0-2933 GCA_044225625.1 Rubrivivax sp. | reverse complement strand
GCCCGCAGCGCGTCCTGGTCTTCGGGGTGGACCATCGCCTGCACCTGCTCGGGTGTCAGCGTGTCCCGCGCTGGCGGCAGGCCCAGCAGTTCGAAGGCATTGCCGCTGATCTGCACGCGCTGCGTGCGCAGGTCGTGCCGGAAGATCACGATGTGGGCCAGGTTCAGCGCCAGGCTCAGCTGCTCGGCCGTTTCGGCATGGCTGCGCGCCAGCATCCAGGCCTCGGTGTCGTCCATCAGGATGCCCAGCACGCGCTCGGGCACGCCATCGGCCCCGTTCTTCACCACCCATTGCGACTGCAGGTGCCGGACCGTGCCGTCGGCGGCGCGCACGCGGTAGCGGTGCGTATAGGTGCCGGCACGCCGGATCGACTGCCGGAAGGCCTGGTTCAGCCCGGCGCGGTCCTCGGGCAGGATGGACTCGGTCGCGCGGTCGAAGTCGGGCGTGCCGTCGTCTTCCGGCAGGCCCCAGATGCGGTACATGTGCCGGTCCCAGCGACCCTTCAGCGTGTGCGGGTCGCGCTCCCAGACGGCCAGGCGGCCGAAGTCCTGCGTCAGGTCCAGCAACTCGGCCAGCCGCCGGGCCTCGGCGCGGTGCAGGCGAAGCTCGTCGACGGCCTGCCATTGCAGGGCCCGCCGGCCGTCGGGCAGCAGGCTGAGCTGCGCGCGCCACCAGCTGCCGCCGAAGGTCATCTCGGGCAACGGCCCGGGCCGCCCCTGACACAGCGCCTGTTCCAGCAGCGCGGCGTCCTCGGCCGGCAGGTTCAGCAGCGCAGCCAGCGGTTGCCCGCGGCCTTCGGCAGGTGCGCCACCGCACAACTCCAGCAGCCGCCGGTTGCACCACACGATGTGCGCCCCGGCATCGCACAACGCGATCGGTTCGGGGTTGTGCTGCAGCAAGGCCACCGCCGCGCTCAGGCCCAGCGCAGCGCCCGCGGCGTGCTCGGTGGCGACGGGCTGGGATTCGACGGTGTCCGACATGCTCTGGCGAGTCCAGCGCGCAGTCTAGGGTATGCACCGCGCACCGCCGTGCCAGGCCGCGGCGCGGCGCCGACAGCGTGGAGAATGCACGGCGGCACTTTGCCATGGCCACCACAGACCGGGAGACAGCGGGAGATGGGATCGCAGCGCAAGCCTTTGGTATCGCCGGTGCACGGCGCAGTGATCGGCATCGAGGTGGTGGTGGGCCAGGCGGTGGCCGCGGGGCAGACGCTGCTGCTGCTCGAGGCGATGAAGATGGAGGTGCCGCTGGAAGCGCCGCAGTCGGGCACCGTGCGCGCCATCGCGGCGGCGGTCGGCGACGTGGTGGCCGAAGGCAGCCTGCTGGTCGAACTGGAGCCCGGCGATGCGCCGGCGGCGGCAGTGCAGGCGGTGCCGCCGCCCGACCCGCGGCGCCCTCGTGCCGACCTGCAGACGCTGCTCGACCGGCGTGCACTCCTCGACGACGCAGCGCGGCCCGAGGCACTGGCCAGACGCCATGCACAGCGTGGGCGCAGCGCCCGCGAGAACGTCGCCGACCTGCTGGACGAAGGCAGCCTGCTGGAATACGGCGCCTTCGCGGTGGCCGCGCAGCGCAGCCGCCGCAGCCTGGACGACCTGCAGCGCCACACGCCGGCCGATGGTTTGATCACCGCCACCGGCAGCGTCAATGCGGCGCAGTTCGGGCCGGAGCGCTCGCGCGTCGCGGTGATGGCCTACGACTACACCGTGCTGGCCGGCACGCAGGGCTACTTCAACCATCACAAGAGCGACCGCCTGCTGGAGATCGCCGAGGCGCAACGCCTGCCGCTGGTGCTGTTTGCCGAAGGCGGCGGCGGCCGGCCCGGTGACGTCGATTCGATCACCATCGCCGGGCTGCACGTCACCACCTTCCACCGCTTCGCACGGCTGTCGGGGCAGGTCCCGATCGTCGGCATCGTGCACGGCCGCTGCTTTGCCGGCAACGCGGCGCTGCTGGGCTGCTGCGATGTGATCATCGCCACCGACAGCGCCAGCATCGGCATGGGCGGGCCGGCGATGATCGAAGGCGGCGGCCTCGGCCGCGTGCAGGCCGACGAGGTGGGGCCGGTGTCGGTGCAGGGGCCCAACGGCGTGATCGACCTGCGCGTGCCGGACGAGGCCGCCGCGGTGGCCGCGGCGAAGCGCTACCTGGGCTACTTCCAGGGCCGCAGCGCGGCCGACGCAGCGGCCGGCGGCGACGCCCTGTCGCTGCGCCTGGCGTTGCCTGCGAACCGCAACGCGCTGTACGACCCGCGCGCCATCGTCGACACCGTGATGGACGAGGGCAGCGTGATGGAGCTGCGCCGCGAGTTCGGCGTCGGCGTCATCACCGCGCTGGCGCGCATCGGCGGTCAGCCGGTGGCGGTGGCGGCCAGCCAGCCGCGCCACCTGGGCGGTGCGCTGGACGCGCCGGCCTGCGACAAGCTCGCGCGTTTCATGCAGCTGGCCGATGCCTTCGGCCTGCCGATCATCACCTTCGTCGACACGCCGGGCTTCATGGTCGGGCCCGAAAGCGAGAAGACCGCGATGGTGCGCCGCGCCGGGCGCTTGTTCGTCACCGCCGCGTCGCTGCGCGTGCCGGTGTTCAGCGTGATGCTGCGCCGCGGCTACGGGCTCGGCGCGATGGCGCTGACGGCCGGCCACTTCCACGCGCCGGTGGCCATCGCCGCCTGGCCCAGCGGTGAGTTCGGGCCGATGGGCATCGAAGGCTCGGTGCGGCTGGGCTTCCGCAAGGAACTGGAAGCCGCTGCGCCCGAGGAACGCGAGGCGCTGTTCGACCGGCTGGTGGCCGAGGCCATTGCCAAGGGCCAGGCGCTGAACATGGCCAGCCATCTGGAGATCGACGACGTCATCGACCCGGCCGAGACGCGCAGCTGGCTGCAGCGCGGCCTGGCCTCGGTGGCCGGCAGGCCGCTGGCGCCGCGCCGTGGTTTC
>JBGAII010000098.1:0-17435 GCA_044225625.1 Rubrivivax sp. | reverse complement strand
CGTCACTGCCTGGTCGGTGGCGACGAGGTGATCTTCGCAGGCCCAAGTCGCTGGCCCGCGAGCGTGGGCCGGAGAACGCGGGCCCGGGCCACGCGCCACGCTGAACGCTCGCATGCCGGCTTAAGAAGACAACGACCGACAGCTATGCGTCGCGCGCCACCTCCCGCTTCGAAGCTCTCGAACGCGGATCGGAATCAGCAGGTACCACAGCCCAGCCGGCCACTTGGCTGTCGATCGCGAGGGGCTCCACGCGCGGGCGGCGGTCTACTGCACTGCCGGCGCCGGCGTGGCGCCGCCCGCGCCCCTCGTCGACGCCACCGCCACACCGCCCAGGCGCTCGATCATGGCCGCCTGATCGTGCTTGGCCTGGGCATCGACGGCCTCGGGGTCACAGATGCGGCGCAGTTCGGCTTCCATGTCACGCAGCACCGCGGCATGGGCAGGGTCGGCGGCCAGGTCCTGCAGTTCTTCGGGGTCGGCCTGCAGATCGAAGAGTTCGGGCCTGAAGCGCACGTAGTGGTGGTACTTCCAGCGGCCCTTGCGCAGCATGAAGCCCGCGGTGTTGCTGCCGGCGGCGTGGTATTCGCTGAAGACCACGCGCTCGGGCTCGGCCGGCGCCGCTGCCAACTCGAACAGCGAGCGGCCCGGTCGCCCGCCCAGGTGCGGCGCGGCAGCGACGCCGCAGCCCTCCAGCAGCGTGGGGAACAGGTCGAGCAGATCGACCGGCGTGTCGCACACGCCCGCCGGCAGGTCCGGGCCGGCGATGACCATCGGCACCGCCACGCTCTCCTGGTACAGCGTGGACTTGCCCCACACGCCGCGCGCACCGAGGTTGTCGCCGTGGTCGGAGGTATAGACGATGGTGGTGCGGTCGCCCAGGCCGCCGTCGGCCACCGCGCGCACGATCTGGCCCACGTTGTCGTCCAGGAAACTGACGAGCCCGTAATAGGCCGAGAAGGCGTGCAGCCGCTCCTCGGGGCTCTTGAACAGCTCTTCGTTGGGCATGAACTCGGCATAGGCCTGCACCCACGGGTGCCGCTGGTAGCCGGTGGACGGGTGCAGCTTCACCGCCGGCATCTGCTCGGGCGGGTACATGGCGAAGAAGGCCTCGGGCGCCAGCAGCGGAAAGTGCGGCGCCACCAGGCCGACATACAGCAGGAACGGCCGGTCGGGCCGGGCCGCAGCGTCGTGCAGCCACTGCACCGCGCGCTGCGTGGCCGAGCGGTCATAGCTCGTGTACGGCGACTCGCCCGCGCCGATGCGCTCGCCCAGCATGCGCTTGCCGCCCGGCGCCTGCGTGATGTACGGGTCGCGGATCGAGGCCCACACCATGCCGTGGCCGCCGACCACGTGCATGGGGATGTGCTCGCGGTCGAAACCGGCCTGGTCTTCGTCGTTGCGGTAGTGCAGCTTGCCGATGCTTTCGACGCGCACGCCCTGCCGCTGCAGCACATGGCCCCAGCCCTGCGGCGTGCCGGTGTAGGGCATGGCGTTGTCCCAATGGCGCAGCTGGTGCACGCGCAGCCCGGTGGCAAAGGCGGCGCGCGCGGGCACGCAGATCGGGCTGGGCGTATAGGCCTGGGCAAAGCGCACGCCACGCGCCGCCAGCGCGTCGAGCTGCGGCGTGCGCACGAAGGGGTGGCCCGAGCAGCCCATCGCGCGCGGGTCGTGCTCGTCGGACATGATGACGACGACGTTGCGGCGCGTCATGACGCGGCCCCTCTCACTCGGGCTTGTAGGCCAGGCGCTTGACGGTCATCAGGTTGTAGGCCGCCTCGGCGGCCATCAGCTCGCCCATGCGGGCGCCGGGCAACGCCACCACATCGAGACCGGCCTTGGCCAGCATGGCCCGGACCTCGGCCTGATCCAGCGCCTTGCGCAGCTCGGCTTCGAGCCGCGAGCGGATGTCGGCCGGCACGCCGGCGGGCATCGACAGTGCGAACCACGCCGGGGCTTGCACGTCGGCGATGCCGGTGGCTTCCTTCAAGGTCGGGACGTCGGGCAGCAGCGGCGAGCGCTCGTTCTGCAGCACGGCCAGCGCGCGCAGCTTGCCCGCGTGGATCTGCGGCAGCACCGGCGGCGCATTGATCACCGCCACTTCGATCTGCCCACCCACCACATCGGCCGTGGCCGGCCCGCCGCCCTTGTAGGGCACGTGAATCAGCTTGGTGCCGTGCAGCTGGTTCATCAGCTCGAAGGCCAGGTGCATGGGCGTGCCGCGACCCGGCGTGCCGTAGGGCAGGCCCTTGGCGTCGCGCGCGCGCTCCATGAACTGCGCCATCGTGCGGATCGGGCTGGCGGCATTCACCACCAGCACCGACGGCACGTTGGCCACCAGCATCAGCGGCGCCAGATCGCGCAGCGGCTGGTACGGCAGCTTGTCGTTGACGGCCTGCATGAAGGTCAGCTCGGGGTTGCCGCCCGCCAGCAGCGTGTAGCCATCGGGCGCGCTCTTGGCCACGGCGTCGGCACCGATCGTGCCGCTGGCGCCGGGCTTGTTCTCGACCACGAAGGTCTGGCCCATCTGCTTGCCGAGTTGTTCGGCCAGCACGCGGGCCATCATGTCGACGCCGCCGCCCGCCGCGTAGGAGACGATGATGCGCACCGGCTTGGTGGGGTAGCTCTGCGCGCCGGCGGCACCGGCCACGCACAGGCCGGCCAGGGCCAGCAGGGCCGAACGGCGCGAGGTGATGGCTGTCAGCATGGCTCGGGGTCCTTTCACAAGCCGTCTTCGGATGGCGCAAAGCCGGCCAGCCGGTAGGCACCCTGGGGGTGCGAGGCGTCGCCGGCCATGCCGCGACGCACGATCTCGGTGATGTAGATCTCGTCCCACTCGATGTTGGCGAGATTGACCTCGGTGCCCAGCGTGCGCACCAGCCACGTGGCGATGCGGTGCTTGAACTCGCGGTGCACGCCGGGCAGGATGACCACCGGCAGCTCGTACACCACCTGCTCGGGCGCAAAGCGCTGGCCGATGCGCTCGATCAGCGCGGTGCGGGTCTGTCCCTGGGCGAACAATTCGTAGGCTTCCAGGTAGACGCCGGCCGCTCCGGCGTCCAGGCATTCGGCGATGTCGGCGATGAAGGCGTCGTCGTCGAGCGCACCCTCCTTGCGGCCGACCTCGCCATAGGCCTTGAGCCCGGCGTCGCGGCAGGCGCGGATCAGCCGCGCCTTCTCGCCCTGGGGGTAGGTGATCAGGTTGTCGGACACCTCCAGCGCGCCGAAGCCCACCGACAGCGCCTCGTCGAACAGCTTCTCGGCGTTGCCCTGCATGTAGGCCAGCTCGGTGAACAGCCCGCCGATCATCGGCGCGATGCCGTGTTCGCGGTACAGCCCGAGCTTGCGTTCGAGCACGTCGCGCGGCATCACGCGCGGGATCGGGCCGGCGATCTTGGCGTTGTCGATGTAGGCGCCGGCGCTGTCCAGCGTGTCGGCCTGGCGGGACAGCCCCATGCCCCAGTCGATCATCATGTTCAGGCCGCGCGTGCGCGGCTTGGCCTGGCGTTCGGGCACCGGGATCGAGGCAAAGGCGTGGGTCGTCATGGCAGGGATCGAGCTCAGTCGCTCTGGCCGGGAGCGGTGTGCGGATGGCGCTGCGCGCTGAGCTGGAAGTCGCGCACCATGCGCAGCATCGGGCCCAGCACCCAGGTGTTGTGCACCAGCACGTCGGTCTCTTCCTTCGGGTCGCGCGTCAGGTTGAAGAGATAGGGCGACTCGAGCTTGCCCTTGCCCTCGTTGACCTCGGGCTCCCAGTGGTAGTGCAGCTTCCAGTCGCGCCACTTCAGCGCGCGCAACTCGCTCTTGATGTGGAAGAGAAAGCCCTCGCGCGCCGACTTCTCGGCGTTGTCGAACAGCAGGGCAGCCTGGTCCACGCCGTCGATCGGGCGATCGGCGGGCGGCGCGGCGCCGCCCAGGCGCGCCAGCGTCGTGAAGAGGTCGGTCACATGGACGATCTCGTTGCTGACGCGGCCAGGCTGCACGCGCCCCGGCCAGCGCACGATGCAGGGCACGCGCAGGCTGCCTTCCATCGCCGTGTGATAGGTGCCCCGCCACGGGCCGGCGGTGCCGCGGTAGGGCGCGCGGAACTCCGGGCCGTTGTCGCTGCAGAAGACGAAGGCGGTCTGCTCGGCAATGCCCAGCGCCGCCACCGCATCGGCCACCTGGCCCACACGATGGTCGAGCTCGACCATCGCATCGGCAAAGTCGCCCTGCCCGGTGCGGCCGGCAAAGTCGCGGTGCGGCAGCGTGGGGAAATGCAGGTGCACCAGCGGCAGGTACAGGAAGAAGGGGCGGCCGGCTGCGTGCTCGCGCTGCATGAAGGCGATGGCCCGGTCGACCAGCTCGGCGTCGATACCGCGGCGCGACTCGAGGTCGTAGACCTTGACGGCGGTCGACGGCTGCCCGCGCCGGCCTTGCATGATGTGCGGGATGTCGGCCACCGTCGGGTCGTAGCCGACCGTCGACGTGAACTGGCTTTCGTCGGTGGTGCGCGGAATGCCGTACCACTCGTCGAAGCCGCGGTCCGACGGAAAGCGGCCGGGCACGTCGCCCAGATGCCACTTGCCGTAGTGCGCGGTGGCGTAACCCTGGGCCGACAGCAGCTCGGGCAAGGTCACCTCGCGCCGCGCCAGCCCTTGCGGCAGCCCGGGCGGCACCGACTGCAGGCAGCCGGTGCGGATCGGGTGGCGCCCGCACATCAGCGCCGAGCGCGTGGGCACACAGTCGCTTTCGACGTTGAAGTTCTGCAGCAGCAGGCCTTCGCGCGCCAGCTGGTCGATGCGCGGGGTCGGCGCGCCGCGCAAGGCGCCGCCGCCGTAGCAGCCCAGCTCGCCCCAGCCGAGGTTGTCGGCAACGATGAGCACGATGTGCGGCAGGGTCATCAGGCGGGTGCAGCGAGTGTCATGGCTGACCGGCACTGTAGGTCCGACCCTCGGCCTGCGCCATTCCTCATGGGCGCCTTTCGATAACCAGCGATGAGCATCGGGTAGTCCCCGATGCCGCAGCTGCCGGGCCGCGAGCAGAGCGTCGCGGAAGGCTTCCATCAGCGGCGACCAGCGCGCCTCGGGGCGCGTGAGCATGACCAGCGTGCGGGGGAACTCCAGCATCGGCATCGGCAGCGCGCGCACCTTGCCCGTCCATTCCTGCAGCACCGACACCGGCACGGCGGCCAGCAGGTCGGTGCCGGCCAGGATGCCCAGCACCGCGGCCGACGTGTATTCGGCTTCGACCACCGCCTGCGGCGTGGGCGCGCCCGCGCTCTCGAAGACCTGCGTCAGCATGCGGCGCGATGCGCTGTGGCGCGAGGGCATCACCCAACCATAGGGCGCCAGGTCCTGCAGCGTGGGCGCGCGCCGCGAGAACAGCGGATGCTCGGCACGCGCCGCCACGCGCACACGGTCTTCGCCCACGACGAGCTGGCTGCAGCTGAAGCCGAGGCCGGGATACGACGGCGCCAGCGCGGTGTCGAGTTCGCCATGTTCGACCGCGTCGTTGAGCAGGTCGGAAGTGTCGATGCGCAGTGCCACGCGCAGGCCCGGCCGCAGCCGCACCAGGTCCGCCAGCACGCGCACCACCAGCGAATTGGCGTCGGGGTTGGTCATGCCCACGCGCAACAGGCCGGTGTGCTGCGCGCGCAGGTCGCCCGCCAGGCGCTCGAGCTCGTGGTGCTGGGCGTCGTAGCGCCGGGCCGCGTCGAGGAACAGCCGCCCTTCCGCCGTGAGCCGCACCCCGCCCGCCGCGCGTTCGAACAAATCCACGCCGACGGTGGCCTCGAGCCGGCGCACGGCCTTGGTCAAGGCCGGCTGGCTGATGCCCACTTGCTGCGCGGCGCGGCCGAAGTGCTGCTGGCGCGCGGCTTCGAGAAAGTAGGCGATGTCGCTGGGAGAGAAAGCCATGCCCGGAAGTGATCTCAAGTGGCGCGACGGGCCGACGGCGACCCGCGAACTCAGGCCGGGCGGCGGTTGATCTCGTCGATCTGCCCGTTCAGCGTCCAGTAGTCGTACAGGTAACCCAGGCCGAACAGGCCCGCGGTCAGCAGGTACAGCAGCCCGGTCGGCCACTTGCCGAGATAGAAGCGGTGGATGCCGAACAGGCCCAGGAACGTGAGCAGCAGCCAGGCCAGCGAATAGTCGATGCGCCCGGCCGCAAAGCGGAAATCGGCCTGCCGGTCCATAGCCGGGATCAGGAACAGGTCGATCAGCCAGCCGATGCCCAAGAGCCCCAGCGTGAAGAACCAGATCGTGCCGGTGATCGGCCGGCCGTAGTAGAAGCGGTGCGAGCCGGTGAAGCCGAAGATCCACAGCAGGTAGCCGATGACCTTGGAATGCGTGTCGGTGCTCATGCTTCGCCTGTGCCGGAGGTGGGTTCGGGCGTCGATGCTACGCGCCGCGCCCGGTACTCGCCCGGTTGCACGCCGCTCCAGCGCTTGAAGGCGCGGTAGAAGGCGCTGGCATCGCCGAAGCCCAGCTGCAGCCCGATGTCGGCGCCGGGCCGGTCGGTGCGGCTCAGCTGGTCGATGGCCAGGTCCAGCCGCAACTGGTCCTTGATGCGCTGGTAACTCGTCCCTTCGGCCTCCAGCCGGCGGCGCAGCGTGGTCGGCGCCAGGTGCAGCTCGCGCGCCAGGTCTTCCAGCGTCGGCCAAGTGTCCTGGCCGACGCAACCACGCAGCCGGCGCCGCAGCCGGGCCGTCCAGCTGTCGGGGTTCTTGTACTTCAGGAACACCGATTGCGGCGCGTCGCGCAGGAAGACCTTCAACGTGGCGGCGTTCTGCACCAGCGGCGCGGCCAGCAGCCGGGCGTCGAAGTGCAGCGTGGTGGCGTCGGCGTCGAAGCGCAGGTGCTCGCTGAACATCAGCGTGTATTCGGCGGCGTGCGCCGGGCGTGCGAAGCCGAACTCGGCCGCGCGCAGCGGGATGCGGCGGCCGATCAGCCAGCTGGCCAGGCCGTAGACCATCACCAGGAAGGTCTCGTCGGCGAAGCGCCGCGCGGCCGGGTCGGCGATGCGGTTGTCGATGCGGATCGACGCCTGCTCCGCCGCCCCGACGACGAGCTCCCCGCGGACGTCGTCCAGGAACAGCGCCATGCCCCGCAGCAACTGCTTCAGCGCGCGCTCCAGCGTGCCGGCGGCCAGCACGGCGCGGCACAGCAGCGCGTAGCTGCCCACCTTCATGCGCCTGCGGTCCAGGCCGAAGAACTCGTCGTCGATCTCGCGCGCCACGGCCAGCCACAGCGCCGAGAAGGCCGGCGCGGTCAGCCGCGCCTTCGGCTGCGCCAGCCACTCCGGCGCGATGCCCGCCGAGCGCAGCACACGCTGGCGCTGCGCCGCCGTCAGCCGCGCGACGGCGGCGACGGCGAAATGGATCGAGACGGTGTCCTTCTGCATCGGCAGCCGCCAGTCTAGGGCCGGCCCGGGCATGACCGAAAGTGCCAGCCAAATCGGACAGCGCGGCCATCGCCAGCCGGCCTTTCGCCCCGTAGACTGGACCCCGGAGGCAAGGACCATGACCGATCTTTCTGCGGAATACAAGGCGCTGGCCGAATACCGGCCGAAGCACAAGGTGCGTTTCGTGACGGCGGCGTCGCTGTTCGACGGCCACGACGCGGCCATCAACATCATGCGGCGCATCCTGCAGGGCATGGGCGCCGAGGTCATCCACCTGGGCCACAACCGCTCGGTGGACGAAGTGGTCACCGCCGCGCTGCAGGAAGACGCGCAGGGCATCGCCATCAGCAGCTACCAGGGCGGCCACGTCGAGTACTTCAAGTACATGATCGAGCTGTTGAAGGCCCGCGGCGGCGCGCACGTCAAGGTCTTCGGCGGCGGCGGCGGCGTGATCGTGCCGGCCGAGATCCAGGAACTGCAGGCCAGCGGCGTGGCGCGCATCTACAGCCCCGAGGACGGCCAGCGCATGGGGCTGCAGGGCATGATCGGCGAGATGGTGATGCTGTGCGACCAGGACCTGTCGCCGCATGCGCCGAAGACGCTGCAGGCCATCCGCGGCCCGGGCGCGCGCCGCGCGCTGGCGCAGCTGATCACCGCGCTGGAGAACGGCAAAGTGGCGCCGGCGTTGAAGGACGCGCTGCAGGCCGCGGCCAAGGACGCGCGCACGCCGGTGCTCGGCATCACCGGCACCGGCGGCGCCGGCAAGAGTTCGCTCACCGACGAGCTGATCCGCCGCCTGCGCCTGGACCAGGGCGATGCGCTGCAGATCGCCGTCATCAGCATCGACCCCAGCCGGCGCAAGAGCGGCGGCGCACTGCTCGGCGACCGCATCCGCATGAACGCCATCGGCCCGTGGCGCGCCGCCAGCGGTGACGACGATGGCCAGCGTATCTACATGCGCAGCCTGGCCACCCGCGACGCCGGCAGCGAGATCAGCCAGGCGCTGCCCGACGTGGTGGCGGCCTGCAAGGCGGCGGGTTTCGACCTGATCGTGGTCGAGACCTCCGGCATCGGCCAGGGCGACGCGGCGATCGTGCCGCTGGTCGACGTGCCGATGTACGTGATGACGCCCGAATACGGCGCGGCCAGCCAGCTGGAGAAGATCGACATGCTCGACTTCGCCGAATTCGTGGCCATCAACAAGTTCGACCGCAAGGGCGCGGCCGACGCGCTGCGCGACGTGGCCAAGCAGGTGCAGCGCAACCGCGAGGCCTTCAAGCAGCTGCCGGAGACGATGCCGGTGTTCGGCACGATGGCCAGCCGCTTCAACGACGACGGCGTGACGGCGCTGTACCAGGCGCTGAAGCCGCGGCTGGCCGCACTCGGCCTGGCGCTGGCCGACGGCACGCTGCCGGCCGTGGCCACGCGCCACAGCACGCACCAGGTGCCGATCGTGCCCGGCTCGCGCGTGCGCTACCTGGCCGACATCGCCGACACCGTGCGCGGCTACAAGCGCCATGCGCGCGCGCAGGCCAAGCTGGCGCGCGAGGTGCAGCAGCTCAAGGCCAGCGCCGCGATGCTGCAGACCGACAAGCCCGAGCGCCACCGCGCGGTCGAAGCCGTGATGGACCTGGCGCAGACGCGCGAGGCCGGGCTGGACGCGCATTCGAAGAAGCTGCTGGCGATGTGGCCGGACATGCAGAAGGCCTATGCCGGCGACGAGTACGTGGTGAAGATCCGCGACAAGGAGATCCGCACCGGGCTCGTGCACACCACGCTGTCGGGCAACAAGATCCGCAAGGTGGCGCTGCCGCAATACGAATGCCACGGCGAACTGCTGAAGTGGCTGCTGCTGGACAACGTGCCGGGCAGCTTCCCGTACACCGCCGGCACCTTCGCGTTCAAGCGCGAGAACGAGGACCCGACGCGCATGTTCGCCGGCGAGGGCGACGCCTTCCGCACCAACCGGCGCTTCAAGCTGCTGAGCGAAGGCATGCCGGCCAAGCGGCTGTCCACCGCCTTCGACTCGGTCACGCTGTACGGCAACGACCCCGACCTGCGGCCCGACATCTACGGCAAGGTGGGCAACTCGGGCGTCAGCATCGCCACGCTGGAGGACATGAAGGTGCTGTACGGCGGCTTCGACCTGACGCACCCGGCGACCTCGGTGAGCATGACGATCAACGGCCCGGCGCCGACGATCCTGGCGATGTTCATGAACACCGCCATCGACCAGAACCTGGACAAGTTCCGCGCCGACAACCAGCGCGAGCCGACCGACGACGAGGCGGCCAAGATCCGCGCCTGGGTGCTGGAGAACGTGCGCGGCACGGTGCAGGCCGACATCCTGAAGGAAGACCAGGGCCAGAACACCTGCATCTTCTCCACCGAGTTCAGCCTGAAGGTGATGGGTGACATCGCCGAGTACTTCGTGCAGCACAAGGTGCGCAACTTCTACTCCGTCAGCATCTCGGGCTATCACATCGCCGAAGCCGGCGCCAACCCGATCAGCCAGCTGGCCTTCACGCTCTCCAACGGCTTCACCTTCGTCGAGGCCTACCTGGCGCGCGGCATGCACATCGACGACTTCGCGCCGAACCTGAGCTTCTTCTTCAGCAACGGCATGGACCCGGAGTACACGGTGATGGGCCGCGTGGCGCGACGCATCTGGGCCACGGCGATGCGCGACCGCTACGGCGCCAACGAACGCAGCCAGAAGCTGAAGTACCACGTGCAGACTTCCGGCCGCAGCCTGCACGCGCAGGAGATCCAGTTCAACGACATCCGCACGACGCTGCAGGCGCTGATCGCCATCTACGACAACTGCAACAGCCTGCACACCAACGCCTTCGACGAGGCCATCACCACGCCGACGGAAGACTCGGTGCGCCGCGCGATGGCGATCCAGCTGATCATCAACCGCGAGTGGGGCCTGGCGAAGAACGAGAACCCGAACCAGGGCGCCTTCATCATCGACGAGCTGACCGAGCTGGTGGAAGAAGCGGTGCTGGCCGAGTTCGAGAAGATCGCCGAGCGCGGCGGTGTGCTGGGTGCGATGGAGACCGGCTACCAGCGCGGCAAGATCCAGGAAGAGAGCATGCACTACGAGATGCTCAAACACACCGGCGAGTACCCAATCATCGGCGTCAACACCTTCCGCAACCCGCATGGCGACCCGGTGCCCACCGCGCTGGAACTGGCCCGCTCCACCGAAGAAGAAAAGCACAGCCAGCTGCAGCGGCTGCAGGACTTCCATGTCCGCCACGCGGCCGAGTCGCCGGCGATGCTGCAGCGGCTGCAGGCCGCGGTGATCGACAATGGCAACGTCTTCGAGGTGCTGATGGATGCGGTGCGCTGCTGCAGCCTCGGCCAGATCACCAACGCGCTGTTCGCCGTCGGCGGGCAGTACCGCAGGAGCATGTAAGGGAAATCATGAGCACGAGCACGGCAAGCAGGATCGGCGTCATCGGCGCCGGCACGATGGGCAACGGCATCGCGCAGGTCTGCGCGCAGGCGGGGCTGCAGGTCCGCATGGTCGACATCGCCGACGCGGCGGTGCAGCGGGGCTTGAGCACGGTGTCGAAGAGCCTGGACCGGCTGGTGGCCAAGGACAAGATCAGCGCGGCCGAGAAGGACGCGATCGTCGGCCGCATCGCCGGCGGCACCGACTATGCGGCGCTGAAGGACTGCGACCTGGTCATCGAAGCGGCCACCGAGAACCTGGCGCTGAAGCTGAAGATCCTGAAGCAGCTGGACGAGCTGCTGGGCGAGACCGTGGTGATCGCCACCAACACCTCGTCGATCTCGATCACGCAGCTGGCGGCGGTGGTGCGCAACCCGGGCCGCTTCATCGGCATGCACTTCTTCAACCCGGTGCCGCTGATGGGGCTGGTGGAGCTGATCCGCGGCCTGCAGACCGAGGACGCCACGCACGACCTGAGCCATGCCTTCGTGCGCCACATCGGCAAGACGCCGGTGACGGTGCGCAACAGCCCGGGCTTCGTCGTCAACCGCATCCTCTGCCCGATGATCAACGAGGCGATCTTCGTGCTGCAGGAAGGCCTGGCCAGCGCCGAGGACATCGACGCCGGCATGCGCCTGGGCTGCAACCATCCGATCGGCCCGCTGGCGCTGGCCGACATGGTGGGCCTGGACACGATGCTGGCGGTGATGGAAGTCTTCTACGAAGGCTTCAACGACCCGAAGTACCGGCCTGCGCCGCTGCTGAAGGAAATGGTCGCCGCCGGCCGGCTGGGGCGCAAGAACGGGCGCGGCTTTTATTCCTACGCCTGAGCCTCAGCGCCCGCTCCAGCGCGGCGGGCGCTTCTCGATGAAGGCGCGCGGGCCTTCCTTGTAGTCTTCGGTCGCCTGCACGCGCTTGCGCGCCTGCAGCGACAGCGCGCGCAGCTGCGCCTCGTCCAGGTCGTCGGCCTGGCGTGCGATCTGCAGGCTTTCGCGCACGGCCAGCGGCGCGTTGCGCGTGATGCGCCGCGCCAGCGCCAGCGCCTCGTCCACCACCTGCGCGGCCGGCACCACGCGGTTGAGCCAGCCCAGGCGCAGCGCATCGGCGGCCGACAGCGTGTCGGCGGTCAGGATCAGTTCGAGCGCCAGCGGTCGTGGCAGCACGCGCGGCAGGCGGTACAGGCCGCCGGCCGCGGCGATCAGCCCGCGTGTCACCTCGGGCAGGCCGAAGGTCGCATCGTCGGCCGCCACCACCAGGTCGCAGGCCAGCACGATCTCGCAGCCGCCGGCCAGCGCCTTGCCGTTGACCGCGGCGATCCACGGCTTGCGGCGCGGCGCGTCGACGAAGCCGGCGAAACCGCCGCGTTCGGTGAACAGCGCGTCCGCGCCGCCGGCGGCCACTTCCTTCAGATCCGCGCCGGCGCAGAACACGCCGCCGGCATCAGCGCCCGTCAGCACCACGGCCCAGATGTCGTCGTCGGCTTCGGTCTGGTCGACGACGGCCTGCAGCGCCGCCGCCAGCGCGGCGTTGACGGCATTGCGCGCCTGCGGCCGGTTCAGCGTGACCTGGGCCACGTGGCCGGGCAGGCGTTCCAGTGCGACGACAGGCTCTGCAACGGTGTTCATGCCTTCTCTTTCATGGTGGTCCCGCAGCGCCGGACGCTTGCCTGGCGCGCATCTTGGCGTGGATGTAGGCGCCGTGCGGCACGTGCAGCAGGTCGGACAGGCGCCACAGCGTGTGGCGCTCGCGTTCGCTCAGGTGGCCGTCGGCATAGGCCACGCGCCACATGAATTCGACCATGCGCACCTTGGCTTCCATGTCGAAGTGCGCGTTGATGTGCGAGGTGAACTCGAACCAGTCCGTCGCCTGGCTGGCGGCGCGCTCGCCGAGTTCGACCAGCCGCGCCACCTCGTCGTCGGCCAGCACGAACTTGGCGCGCAGCGCATCGACCACCGCGCGGCGCTCGGCCGCGCCGAAGTCGGGGTCGGCGCGCATCACCTCGATCAGCATCACCGCGGTGGCCAGCTGCAGCGTGTGCTCGACGGCCTGCGTACCGGCGGCGGCCGGCGGCGGCTGCAGCGCGCCGAACAGTTCCTTCAGGGTGCGGAGCATGTGTGCATTGCACCACAGGCACCCTGCCCCTCACGGCGGCAGGACCACCATCTCCTTCGGCGCCTCGCGCCGGATCAGGTAGATGCCGCTGGCGATGATCACCGCGCCGCCGGCCAGCGTGTACGGGTCGGGCACCGCGCTCCAGACGATCCAGTCCAGCAGCACCGCCCAGGCCAGCGCGCTGTATTCGAAGGGCGCCACCGCCGACGCCTGGCCGTGGCGGAAGGCCTCGATGATGGCCAGCTGCCCCAGGAAACCGGTGACGGCCAGCCCGACCAGCACCGGCCAGTGCGCCGGCAGCACCGGCACCCACTGCGCCGCGCTGATGACGCTGCCGCCCAGTGCCATGCTGCCGGTGGTCCAGAACAGCAGCGTCGCGCTCGGCTCGCTGCGGCTGATGATGCGGCCGATCACGTTGGACAGCGCGTAACAGACGGCCGCCGCCAGCACGGCCAGCGCGCCGACCGACAGGAACGCGCTCTGGTCGGGCCGCAGTGCGATGACGACGCCGCACAGGCCGACGCCGATGGCGACCCAGTGGCGCGCCGGCACCACCTCCTTCAGCATCGGCACCGACAGCATGGTGATGACCATCGGCGCGATGAAGCTCAGCGTGTAGGCCTCGGCCAGGCCCAGCGTCTTCAGCCCGAAGGTGAACAGCGCCAGCATCAGCACGATGATCACGCCGCGCGCCAGGTGCAGGCGCCAGCGCAGCCGGCGGTCGAAGACCGCGCCGACTTCGCCGCGCCACAGCAGATACAGCGCGACCAGCGGCATGGCCGACAGGCCCCGCAGCGCGGTCACCTGGAACGGCGGATAGCTGCCGGCCAGCACCTTGAGCAGCGCGTCCATGCAGGAGAACATCGCGCAGGCCGCCAGCATGGCGACGATCGCGCGCAGGTTGCCGGTCAACGGCATCGGGCCTCTCCTTCGACGATCGCGCGCGCCGGCGCGGGGCTGCGCTCACACGGCACGGCGCACCTCCATCACCCCGTGCTCGGTGGCCTGCGCATAGACCGAAGGGACGCGCGATGCCAGGTGCAGCAGGATGCGCGGCGCGTGGGCCTTCAGCGACCAGCGCAGGCCGATGCCGGCCGCCACCAGCATGCCGCCCGGCGCGACGTGGCCGACCAGCGCCAGCGCGATGCCCGGGCCGATCAGCGCCAGCGCCAGCGGCGTGGCATGCGTGCGGTAGGCGACGAAGGGTGCGGCCAGCTTCGGGTTCACGACGACGCGAAAGCGCCCATGCGGCAGCCCGTTGCGGAACTCCTCGAAAGGGATGTACTCGGCGGTGTCCTGGGCATCACTCGGCGAACTCATGCCGCCATTCTGGCCGCACGAGGACGTGCCGCCCGGGCGCCCGGCGCGGGGAAAGTGCCAGTTGCGGCGGCACAAAAAAGCCGCCCCGAAGGGCGGCTTTCGGCAGGCAAGACCGCACTCAGGCGGTGGCCGCATCCTTCAGCTTCTTCATCGGGCGCACCTTGATCTTGGTGGACGCCGGCTTGGCCGGGAACCAGCGCTCGGCGCCGGTGAACGGGTCCTTGCCGAAGCGCTTCTTCTTTGCCGGCACCTTCACCACCGTGGCCTTCAGCAGGCCCGGCATCGTGAACTGCCCCAGGCCGTTCTTGTGCAGCGACAGCAGGATCGTCGCTTCCAGTGCGGCCACGACCGACTTCACGGCCTTCGGGTCGACGCCGGTGCTCTCGGCCAGGTGCTTGACCAGTTCGGTCTTCGAGAAAGCCTTCTTGATGGGCTTGGTCAGCGCCACCAGCGCGGCGGCCTTCACGACCGTCTTCGGCGCCACCTTCGGTGCGGCGGCCTTGGCGGCAGCCTTCTTCGGTGCGGTCTTGGCCACGGTCTTCTTCGTCGTCTTGGCGGCGCCAGCGGCCGCCTTCTTTGCAGTTGCCATTCGTTTTCCTGAACCTTGTAGGTGATGACACGCGGATCGTGCGTGCGGCGCGCATTCTAGAAGCGCCACACGCAGGATTCGCACGGTCTGCGCGGCGGCACGCGCTCTTTGCGCGGTTCCTGCGCGGTTTTTGCGCAGCTCAGGCCACGACCTGGCGTTCGCGCAGCGCGGCAATGGCCGCATCGCTCAGGCCGATCTCGCGCAGCACCGCGTCGGTGTCGTCGCCCAGATGCGGCGCCGAGGAGCGCACGCGGCCCGGCGTGCCCATCAGCTTGGGCACGATGCCGGGGACCTCGATGTCGTCGCCGTCGCGTGTGCGCTGCGTCAGCAGCATGTCGCGTGCGCGGTAGTGCGGGTCCTCGGCGATGTCCTTCGCGGTGTAGACGCGGCCCGATGGCACCTTGGCGTCGGCCAGCACCGCCAGCACCTCGTCGATCGGCCGCTGCAGCGACCAGGCTTCGATCGCGGCGTCGATCTCGGCCACGCGCTTCACGCGGCCGGCGTTGTCGGCCAGCGCGGGGTCGCGGCCCAGGTCGTCACGGCCGATGGCCGCCATCAGCCGCTTGAAGATGCTGTCGCCGTTGCCCGAGATCAGCACCACGCCGCCGTCCCCGCAGCGGTAGGCATTGCTCGGCGCAATGCCGGGCAGCGCGGAGCCGGCCGGCTCGCGCACCACGCCGAAGGCGCTGTATTCGGGGACCAGGCTTTCCATCACGTTGAACACCGCTTCGTGCAGCGCCATGTCGATCACCTGGCCGCGGCCACCGTTGACCTTGCGGTGGTACAGCGCGGTGAGCACGCCGATGGTGCCGTGCAGCGCCGCCAGCGTGTCGCCGATCGACACGCCGCAGCGCACCGGCACGCGGCCGGGTTCGCCGGTCAGGTGGCGCAGCCCGCCCATGGCCTCGCCGATCGCGCCGAAGCCCGGCAGGTCGCGGTACGGGCCACTCTGGCCGTAGCCGCTGATGCGCAGCATGATCAGCCCCGGGTTCTGCTGCGACAGCGCTTCGTAGCCCAGACCCCAGCCTTCCAGCGTGCCGGGGCGGAAGTTCTCGACCAGCACATCGGCGCGGGCGATCAGCCGGCGCGCGATGTCCTGGCCTTCGGGTTGGCGCAGGTCGAGCGCGATCGAGCGCTTGTTGCGCGACTGCACCTGCCACCACACGGAAGTGCCGTCCTTCACCAGGCGCCAGTTGCGCAGCGGGTCGCCGCTGCCCGGCGCTTCGATCTTGATGACCTCGGCGCCGAAGTCGCCCAGCGTCTTGGCGGCAAAGGGCCCGGCGATCAGCTGGCCCATCTCCACGACCTTCAGGCCCTGCAGCGCGTCCGGTGTCATGAATCTTTCCTCCATCGCTTCGTCGGCCGCCTCAGAAGGTGTGAATGAATCCGGCGTGCCCGAGCGGGCCGCCAGATGGCGCCCAATCCAGGCGCAAAGCACAGCCGTAGCTCGGGCTACGGCGAGCATTTGCAACGCCGAGTGGGCGCGATATGGCGGGACGAGCGGGCATGTCGGGTCCGTTCGCACCTTCTCAGGGCAGCGGCTGCACGCGCACGTCTTCCACCTGCGTGGCGAAGTCCAGCAACCGCCAGATGCCGACGTGGCCGGCGAAGTCGGCCTTGTTCGGATTGCGCTCGAACAGCACGGTCGGCAGCGCCACGTGGCCGCGCTGCAGCCAGTAGTAGCTGGTGGCCACGGCGGGCTGCAGCGGCGCCCAGCTGCGCGCATCCAGCTCCTGGCTGTCGCAGCGCAGCTTCTCCACCGGCCCGAGCGGACGCAACGGCGGCGGCGGGTCGACCGGCCCCGACGAACGGCAGCGCACCCACAGCGTCGCCGGATCGCTGGCGCCCGGCCGGTACAGCACGCTGACCAGATCGATGCCCTGCGCCGGCAGCGGCCCATCCTGCCGCGCGCGCAGCGCGTAGGCATTGAAGCCGTCGGGTGCGCCGGCCGGCGCCTGTACCGACGGCAACACCAGGTGTGCGACGGTCAGCAGCCCGCCCTGCACATGGATGCTCTGTGCGCCGCCGCCGTTGGCCGAGGCCAGTTCCAGGCACTGCAGGTAGCCTGCCGGCAGCGGTGCACATTCCAGCGCGGTGACCCACTGGTGCAGCATGCCGTTGGCCAACGCGACCTCGTTGCGCCAGCGCAGCAGCAGCCGGGCCTGCGCCGGCAGGCTGCTGCGCACCAGCACGTTGAGCTCGACCGCGTCGCGCACCTCGGGCGGCAACTGGTTGCGCACCGCGGCGGGCAGCACGCGCCGCTGCGCCTCGGGCACCTGCGCGACGCGGTAGTCGGCCGGCTGCGGCGAGTGGGCGCCGGGCGGAGCGGCGCAGCCGGCGAGCAGCGCCACGAAGGCGAGCGCGAAGTTCGCCGGCGCAGTGCGCCAAGTGCCGCGACAGGGCCATGCGGCCGATCGACGGCGGCCGGCGGGGTTGCATGTCGTCTGGGCCATTCGTGGATCCATCGCTGGTGGCATTGTCCCGCGCCGCGCTGGCATTGCGCCTCAAAGGCCCGCCTGCCGCAGCGTCTGCAGCAGCATGCGGTGCAGGCTGTCCACCGCCTTCGAGCCC
>JBGAII010000097.1:0-17717 GCA_044225625.1 Rubrivivax sp. | reverse complement strand
CCACATCGAGGCGATCAGGCCCCAGAACAGCTCGGGGTTGCTGGTCATCACCTGCGGGCCGGGCTGGATGTTGTGGATGGTCATCGCGCCGACCATCAGCGCCATCACGGGGTTGGGCGGAATGCCCAGCGTCAGCAGCGGGATGAAGGAGGTCTGCGCGCCGGCGTTGTTGGCCGACTCGGGGCCCGCCACGCCGCGGATGTTGCCCTTGCCGAAGGGCACCTCGCCGGCGCGGCCGCGGGTCTTCTTCTCGATGGTGTAGGCGGCGAAGGAGGCGAGCAGCGCGCCGCCGCCCGGCAGCACGCCGAGGATGGAGCCGATCGAGGTGCCGCGCAGCACCGCCGGGAAGGCGTCCTTGAAATCCTGCACCGTCGGCCACAGGCCCTTAACGTCTTTCGTGAACACCTCGCGGTGCTCGGCCGGCTTGCCCAGGTTGGCGATGATCTCGCCGAAGCCGAACACGCCCATCGCGATGGCGACGAAGCCGATGCCGTCGGTCAGCTCGGGGATGTCGAAGCTGAAGCGCGGCACGCCGGAGATCACGTCGGTATTGATCTGCCCGAGCAGCAGGCCGAGGATGATCATCGAGATCGCCTTGATCAGCGAGCCCGAGGCCAGAACCACCGCGCCGATCAGGCCCAGCACCATCAGGCTGAAGTATTCGGCCGGGCCGAACTTGAAGGCCAGTTCGGTCAGCGGCGGCGCGAACGCGGCGATGATGATCGTGCCCACGCAACCGGCGAAGAACGAGCCCAGGCCGGCCGCGGCCAGCGCGGGCCCCGCCCGCCCCTTGCGCGCCATCTGGTAGCCGTCGATCGCCGTCACCACCGAACTGCTTTCGCCCGGCACGTTGATCAGGATCGCGGTGGTCGAGCCGCCGTACTGCGCGCCATAGTAGATGCCGGCCAGCATGATCAGCGCCGGCGTGGCGTCGAGCGCGTAGATGCTGGGCAGCAGCATCGCGATCGTCGCCACCGGGCCCAGACCGGGCAGCACGCCGATCAGCGTGCCGAGCAGCGCACCGAAGAACGCATAGAACAGGTTCTGCAGCGTGAAGGCCACGCCGAAGCCGAGCATCAGGTTGTTGATCAGATCCATGCTGGTCTCCTCAGGCGCTCAGGAAGGGGGGCCACAGCGGGATCACCAGGTTCAAGCCCTTGATGAACACTGCCCAGGAGCCGACCGTGAGGATGATGCTGTTGACGATCACCTCCTTCAGCTTGAACTCGTCGCCGGCCAGACTGGAGATCAGGATCAGCAGCGGCAGCGCGATGATCATGCCCAGCCAGGGCAACGCGAAGCCGAACAAGACGACCGACAGGGTGATCAGGCCCAGCGGCCTCCAGGGGATCTCCCCGACCGGATCGCCGCCCTCGGTTTCGATGGTCAGCGCCTTGAACAGCACCAGCGCACCCAGGATGGCCAGCAGGATGCCGAGGCCGAAGGGGAAATAGCCCGGACCCGGGCGCGCCGAGGTGCCGAAGCTGTAGTTGGTCGAACCGGCTGCGAAGCCCAGTCCTGTCACGACGAACATCAAACCCGACCAGAAGTCCTTCTGGCTCTTGATCTTCACGAGAGTCTCCTCGGCTGACTTTGTTGGGGGGCGATTCTAGGCAGCCCTTCCCACGCGCCCGCTGTGGTTTCCACGTAATGCCCGACGGACTACCGGCGCCGGGATCCGCGGCCCGCGGCACGCAGGCCGGGCCGGCTCAGGCGCGCATGTCCAGGCTGGGTGTGCTGCGCAGCACTTCCTCGATGGTCGTCAGGCCTTCGGCCACCTTCATCGCGCCTGCCAGTCGCAACGCGCGCATGCCGTCCTTGACCGCCTGGCGGCGCAACGCGCCGGCATCCAGCGAGGGATGCACGCAGGCCCGCGCGGCTTCGGTCATGGTCAGCAGCTCGTACAGGCCGACGCGGCCGCGGTAGCCGGTGTGGCGGCATTCGAGGCAACCCACCGCCTTGTACGGTCGGACGCCGCCGGACAGGCGCCAGGGCTTGGCCAGCTCGTCCAGCATCTCGCGCGTGGTTCCGTCGTCGCGCTGCTTGCAGGCCGGACAGAGCATGCGGGTCAGCCGCTGCGCCAGCACGCCAATGACGGTGGCCGAAATCAGATAGGCCGGCACACCCAGGTCGGCGAGCCGGGTGATGGCCGAGGCCGAGTCGTTGGTGTGCAGCGTGCTGAAGACCAGGTGGCCGGTCAGCGCCGCCTGGATCGCCATCTCGGCGGTATCCAGGTCGCGGATCTCGCCGACCATGATGATGTCCGGGTCCTGCCGCATCAGCGCGCGCACGCCTTCGGCGAAGCCCATGTCGATGGCGGCATGCACCTGCGTCTGGTTGAAGGCCGGTTCGATCATCTCGATCGGGTCTTCGATGGTGCAGACGTTGACCTCGTCGGTGGCCAGCTGCTTCAGTGTCGAATACAGCGTGGTGGTCTTGCCCGAACCGGTGGGTCCGGTGACCAGGATGATGCCGTGCGGCCGGGCAATCAGCTCCTGCCAGCGCGCGGTGTCGTGCGCACCGAAGCCCAGCGCCTCGACGCTCTTGACCGCGGTCTCGGGGTCGAAGATGCGCATCACCAGCTTCTCGCCGAAGGCGGTGGGCAGCGTGGACAGCCGCATCTCGACCTCGGCCCCGATCTTGTCGACCGAGTCGGGCCGCTTGGTCTTGATGCGTCCGTCCAGCGGCCGGCGCTTTTCCACCACGTCCATGCGGCCGAGCAGCTTGATGCGCGAGACCATCGCATTCATCACGCCCAGCGGCACCTGATACACGGTGTGCAGCACACCGTCGATGCGGAAGCGGATCGCGCCCATCTCGCGCCGCGGCTCCAGGTGGATGTCGCTGGCACGCTGGTCGAAGGCGTATTGCCACAGCCAGTCGACCACCTGCACCACGCCCTGGTCATTGGCATCCAGCTGCTTGGCGGTCTTGCCCAGTTCCACCAGCTGCTCGAAGCTGGCCGCCGACGACACTTCGCCCGTCTTCTGCGCAGCGCGCACCGACCTGGCCAGCGCATAGAACTCGGTGGTGTACTTGCGCACGTCCAGCGGGTTCGCCAGCATCAGCTTGACGTTGCGGCGCGTGTGCGCCTCGATCTCGGGCACCCAGCCCAGGTCGAAGGGTTCGGCAGTGGCGATCACCACGTCGTGGTTGTTCACCTGCACCGGCAGTGCGCAACGGCTTTCGGCATAGGCCACCGACATCACGTCGGCGACGCGGCCGACGTCGGCCTTCAGCGGATCGATGCGCAGGTAGGGTACCTTCGCCCGTTGGGCCAACCATTCGGTCAGCGCCTCGACATCCAGCGCCTTCTGTGTGCCGGCCCGCAGCAGCCCGGCGCCGCCCAGCCGGACCAGCGCATGCTGGCTCGACGCTCCGGCACCGAAGCGGCGGGTCAGCCGGTCGTTGTCCTCGGGCGTGATCCAGCCGTCGTCGCGCAGCCAGCCGAGCAGCAGGCGCCAGTCGAGCTTGCCCTCCCACGGCTGGGCTGCGGCCGACGCCTGGCCGGCCGTCGGTCGATGGGGGCGGGTCGGGGAAACGGACGGATTCATGGCGTCGGGGCCTCGGCGGGCGCTGCGGCCTGCGGCGCCAACGGCCGCAGCATGCGCAGCCATTTTCGCGCCGGCAGCCCGTGGCGCCGGAAACGCGCCTCGATCGCGGCCGCACGTTCGAGCAATGTGGCACGGTCGGGCAGCCGCACGTCGCGTCCGGCCAGCACGACGTGGTTGCCTTCGCGCGTGGGCCGCAGCGGGCAGACCTGCCGCACGCCGAAGGCCTGCACCAGTCGCGCCAGACTCTGCTCGAAGCGGGCGTCGCGGCCGAACAGGTTGACGCTCATCACCCCGCCTTCGGCCAGCACGCCACGGCAGGCCGCATAGAAGCCGGCATCGTCCAACACCGGCGCGGCGGCCTCTTGGTCGTACAGGTCCACGTACAGCAGCTGCACGCTGTCGCGCTGCGCCGGGTCGGCCACCCATTGCCCGGCATCCAGGTTGAGCACCTGCAGACGCGGGCCGTCGGCCGGCAGATGGAAGGCGCGCCGGCACAGATCGATCACCGCCGGGTTCAGCTCCACCGCGGTGGTGGGCATGCGCAGCGCCTTGTGCGTGAAGCGGGTGATGGCGGCCGCACCCAGGCCGAGCTGCACCGCCCTGCCCTGCCCCAGCTGATCCTGCGGCAGCCACAGCAGGCCGGCGAGCATGCGCTGCACGTACTCCAGCTCGACATGGTCCGGCTGGGCGATGCGCATCGATCCCTGGATCCAGATCGTGCCCAGATGCAGGCTGCGCACGCCCTGGTATTCGGAGATCGTCGCCTCGGGCAGGCGTGCGGCGGGCTTGCGGGCCATGTCGGTCAGGCAGAAAGGGGTTCGGACCCCGGGCCGAGGCCACAGGCCTCGAACACGGCGCGCCAGGCCGCCAGCTTGCGCTCGAAGCTCCAGCTGGCATGGGCCGGGCTGCTGGAAGGCAGCCGATAGACGCTCAGCCCCAGCTGCGCCACGAGCGGCATGAAGCGCGCGGACTCGCCGCCATTGTGGGCCACCGCCAGCAAGTGCGGCGCGCGCCGGCGCAATGAGGCCAGGTCGTTGTAGCGCGGCTGGCGGATGCGGCTGTCGAGGCTGCCTTCGCGCTCGCATTCGGCGATCGTGTCCCACAGGCCCAGGCCGCGTACGCGCAGCCGCTGCAGGCGCGCGCGATAGTCCAGCGCCACCAGGTCTTCGGCGAGCAGGGCCGACAGCAGCGGCCAGAACTGGTTGCGCGGATGCGCGTAGTACTGGCCGGCAGCCAACGAGGCCGCGCCGGGAAAGCTGCCCAGCAGCAGCAACCGGGTCCGGCGCCCGACCACCGGCGGCAGGCCCACCAGCCGTTCGCCCTGGTGTTCGCCGAGGTTCCTGCCCGATGGAGGGCTCATGGCGGAGGCCTCCGCCGCCTGAGCATCGAGACGCGCGAACGATTTCATCCCGCCAGACCCGGCAAGGCGGCTCGGGCGTTGGCCGCCGTCACCACGGCGGCCCGCGCCAGGCTCCAGCCGCGCAGCGCGGCCAGCGTCTGTCCGATGCGTGGCAGCTCGGCCGGTTCGTTGCGCGACGTCTGCCCTTCGGCGCGCTGCAGCGCGGTGCGGTAAAGCCATTGCGGCGGGATGTCGGGCGCGTCGGTTTCCAGCACGATGGCCTCGTCCGGCAGGCCCGCCGCTAGGCGCCGGATCTGCAGCGCCCGCTCGTGCGTCATCGCGCCGCCGAAGCCGAGCCTGAAGCCCCGCGTCAGAAAGTGCTGCGCCTGCACTTCGCTGCCGTTGAAGGCATGCACGATGCCGCCGCGCACCGGCACGCGTCGCAGGCCCTTCAGCAGCGCGTCGGCCGAACGGCGCACGTGCAGGATGACCGGCAGGCCGGCCGCGCGGGCGATCTCCAGCTGTGCGATGTAGAAGCGCTCCTGCCGCGCCCGGTCCAGCCCCGGAACGAAGTGGTCCAACCCGATCTCGCCGACGGCGAGCAGCCTCGGGTCGTCGCGCCACGCCGCCAGCGCCTCGCGCAGCCGCTGCAGGTCATCGTCCGCCGCGCCATCCACGTACAGCGGATGGATGCCGAGCGCGTAGGCTCCATCGTGGCGGTGCGCCAGCTCGCGCACCATGCCGAAATTCGCCACCCGAACGGCCGGCAGCACCAGGCGAGTGACGCCGGCCTCGCAGGCCCGGCGGACCACCGCGTCGCGGTCGGCGTCGAACTCGCTCGCGTCCAGGTGGCAATGGGTGTCGATCCAGGTGGGCATGTGCCGATGATGCCAGCCGGTCCGCAGCGGGCGCTGCAACGCGGCCGAAGCCGCGCCGTGCGGCCCGCTCGACGGCTGCCGGTGCGCCGTATCGCCCCCCACCTCCGCCACGCAGCGGCCGCGGGGATGCAGGGCCCGGCGCAACGTGATAACGTGGTTCATCGATCCGCCGACCGGCACATCATGGCGAACCGCAAGACACCGCTTTACAGCCCGTCGCGCCGCAAGGCGTCCGGCGAAGTGCCCGCCACGGCGGCGCCACGCAGCGCCGCCGCGACCGTCGATGAGAAGGCCACCGCACCGCCGGCGACCATGGTGCCGGAGCATGCTGCCGCTGCCGTCAAGCCGCGCCGCGCCTGGCGACGTCACGCGCCGGCGCTGGCCTGGAGCAGCCTGGGTGCGCTGCTCGCACTCGGCCTGATGCTGGGGGTGCTGGGACTGCAGCCGCGTGCGCCGGTGCTGACGCAGAAGCAGATCGACGCCGCAGTGCGCCACTCGCTGGAGAAGGAACCGCTGCCCTCGGCAGCCACCAAGGCCTATCAGGTCATCGCCCCGTCGGTGGTGCGCGTGATCGGCCTGTCCGACGACGAGGAAGAACCGCACAAGCGGGCGGACAAGCGGGCGATGGACCGCAGCCTGGGCACCGGCGTGGTCATCAAGGAGGACGGCACGATCCTCACCAACCTGCACGTCGTCTGGGGTGCCAAGCGGCTGCGCGTCACCTTTGCCGACGGCCACGAGTCGGAAGCGGTGATGCTGGGCGCGCAGCCCGAGAACGATCTGGCCGTGCTCAAGGCCAAGAGCCTGCCCGACGACCTGGTGCCGGCCACGATGCGCTCGACCGGCGACCTGGCCCCCGGGGACCAGGTGATCGCGGTCGGCCACCCCTTCGGCATCGGCCCGTCGGTGAGCGCGGGCGTGGTTTCCGGCCTCGGACGCGAGTTCCGCTCGCCCGAAGGCCAGAATGCGCTGACCAACCTGATCCAGTTCGACGCCGCCGCCAACCCGGGCAATTCCGGCGGGCCGCTGGTGACGATGGACGGCTACGTGGTCGGCATCGTCACGGCCATCCTGAACCCGAACGAACAGCGCACCTTCGTCGGCATCGGGTTTGCCGTGCCGATCGAGAACGCCGCCGGCGCCGCCGGCCTGCCTCCCTTCTGACAACGAACGACAGGATCAGCAATGCAACAGGAAGCCGCGCAGACCGCCGAACTGATGGAGCGCATGCTCTACGAGGTCAAGCGTGTCGTCGTCGGGCAGGATCGCTTCCTCGAGCGGGTATTCATCGCGCTGCTGGCGCAGGGCCACCTGCTGGTCGAAGGCGTGCCGGGCCTGGCCAAGACGCTGACGGTCAAGACGCTGGCGCGGACCATGCGCAGCAGCTACAAGCGCATCCAGTTCACACCCGACCTGGTGCCTGCCGACCTGGTGGGCACGCGCGTGTACAACCAGAAGACCGGCGAGTTCAGCACCTCGCTCGCCGGTGTTCGCCAATCTGCTGCTGGCCGACGAGATCAACCGCGCCCCGGCCAAGGTGCAGAGCGCCCTGCTGGGTGATGCAGGAGCGTCAGGTGACGATCGCCGGCGAGACGCATCGCGTGCCCGAGCCCTTCGTCGTGGTGGCGACGCAGAACCCGATCGAGACCGAAGGCACCCATCCGCTGCCCGAGGCACAGGTCGACCGCTTCATGATGAAGGTCCTCGTCGACTATCCGAACGAGGAAGAAGAGTTCGTCATCGCCCAACGCGTCACCGGCGCGCCGGTGGACGTGCAGGCGGTGGCCGACACCTACTCGCTGCAGGCGCTGCAGAAGGAATGCCGCGCGGTCAACGTAGATCCTTCGCTGATCCAGTATGCGGTCAAGCTGGTCAGCGCCACGCGCTCGCCCGACCGCTACGAGCTGGCCGAACTGACCCGGTACCTGACCTTCGGCGCCAGCCCGCGGGCGACGATCGGGCTGGTCGAAGGCGCACGTGCGCTGGCCTTGCTGCGCGGACGACGTTATGCGCTGCCCGAAGACATGGTCGACCTGGTGCCCGACGTGCTGCGCCACCGCCTGGTGCTGTCCTACGAGGCGCTGGCCGACAACATGACGGCCGACCAGATCGTGCAGCGTGTGATGCAGAAGGTGGCCGTTCCGGACAAGCCGATGGCCCCGGGGCAATGACGCCGACCTCCCGCGCCCCGTCCGACGCCACGGCCGGCGCGCCGGTGCCGGCTGTCGAGGAGAAGCTGCTGCGCCAGCTCGAATGGACGGTGATGCGGCGGCTGGACGGCCTGCTGCAGGGCGACTACCGCACGCTGCTGCGCGGTGCCGGCATCGACCTGGCGGACCTGCGCGAATACCAGCTGCACGACGACGTGCGCCACATCGACTGGAATGTCACCGCGCGGCTGCAGTCACCCTATGTGCGGCAGTTCACCGAAGACCGCGAGATGACCGCCTGGTTCCTGCTGGACCTGTCCGGCAGCGTCGACTTCGGCTCGACCGACACCACCAAGCTGGCCGTCTCCACCGCCTTCGTCGCGCTGATGGCGCGGGTGCTGACGCGTCACGGCAACCGGGTCGGCGCGATGCTCTATGGCACGCGGGTCGACCGGGTGCTGCCGCCGCGGCTGTCGCGCCAGCATGTCCTGAACCTGATGCGCCACATGCGCGGCCGACCGCGCGAGCAGGCACCGGGCAGCGGCACGTCGCTGGCCGACCTGCTGAACGCGGCGGCCGGCACGATCAAGCGGCGATCGCTGGTGCTGGTGGTGTCCGATTTCATCAGCGAGCCCGGGTGGGAGACGGCACTGGCCAGGCTGGCGCAGCGCCACGAGGTGGTGTCGGTGCGGCTGTACGACCCGCTGGAGATGGCGCTGCCCGAACTGGGCCTCGTCACCGTGGAGGACGCCGAGACCGGCGAACAGCTGTTCATCGACACCGCGGACCCGGCCTTTCGCAAGCGCTACGAGGCCGAAGCCGAGGCCCGCGAGGCCGCGCTGCGCGAGGCGCTGGCCCATGCCGGCACCGACACGCTGGAGTTGTCCACCGACGACGATCTGCTGGAATCCATGCTGCGTTTTGCCGCGATGCGGCGCCAGCGCAGCCGCCTGAAGATCGGCGGGCGCTGGCCCGCGCATCTGCGCACCGACGCGTCCGCCGCTGCCGGAGCACCGTCATGAACTTCATCTGGCCCGACCTGCTGTGGTCGCTGCTGCTGCTGCCGCTGCTGGTGCTGCTGTACCTGTGGCTGCTGCGCAAGCGCCGGCGCAGCACCGTACGCCTGGCCAGCCTGGCCGTCGCCAAGGCCGCGCTCGGCAAGGGCCCCGGCTGGCGCCGCCACGTGCCACCGGTGCTGCTGCTGCTGGCCATTGCCACGCTGCTGGTGGCGATGGCGCGGCCGCTGGCGGTGATCACCCTGCCGCTGGCCCAGCGCACCATCATCCTGGCGATGGACGTGTCCGGCAGCATGCGTGCCACCGACGTGCAGCCGAGCCGCATCGTGGCCGCCCAGGAAGCGGCCAAGACCTTCGTCAACAGCCTGCCGCGCGAGGTGCGTGTCGGCGTCGTCGCCTTCGCCGGCACGGCCGCGGTGGTGCAGGCCCCCACCACCAGCCGCGAGGACATCATCGCGGCGATCGACCGCTTCCAGCTGCAGCGCGCCACCGCCACCGGCAGCGGCATCATCCTGTCGCTGGCGACGATCTTCCCCGACGCCGGCATCGAGATCTCGCAGGCCACCGGCCAGCGCAACATGCCTTCGCCGCTGGACGAGCAGAAGAAGCCCAAGGACTTCAAGCCGGTGGAGCCCGGCTCCTACACGTCGGCGGCCATCATCATGCTGACCGACGGCGCACGCACCACCGGCCCCGACCCGCTCGAAGCGGCGAAGATGGCCGCCGACCGCGGCGTCAGGGTCTACACCGTCGGCATCGGCACGGTCGCCGGCGAGACCATCGGCTTCGAGGGCTGGAGCATGCGCGTGCGCCTGGACGAAGCGGCGCTCAAGCAGGTGGCTGCGCTGACCGCTGCCGAGTACTTCTACGCCGGCACCGCGCAGGACTTGCTCAAGGTCTACCAGTCGCTGAGTTCGAAGCTGGTGGTCGAGAAGAAGGAAACCGAGATCACCGCCTTCTTCGCCGCGGCGGGGGCGCTGCTGGCACTGCTGAGCGCCGGACTGTCGGTGTGGTGGTTCGGGCCGGCCGCCGGTCGCGGGCCGCCGTCGGCATCAGCCGCCGCTGCCCATCACCTTGTCGCGCAACCGCCGCATGCCGCGCAGCCAACGCTCGTAATCGTTGGCCTTGCGCTGGAAGAAGCTCAGCACCTCGGGGTGAGGCAGGATCAGGAACTCCTCGCGGCGCAAGCCCTCGACCACACATTCGGCCACGCGTTCGGTCGTCAGCGAGCCGTCCACCAGGAAGCTCTTGCGGCCGCTGTCGCCGACGCCGCGCAGCATCGGTGTGTCCACGCCCTGCGGGCACAGGCAGCTGACGCGCAGGCCCTTGTCGCCATGCGCGATCGACAGCCATTCGGCAAAGGCCACGGCCGCGTGCTTGGTCACCGAATAGGGTGCCGCATTCACCTGGCTCAGCAGCCCGGCAGCCGACGCGGTGTTCAACAGATAGCCACGGCCGCGGGCCAGCATCTGCGGCAGCACCGCCCGCGCGGCGTAGACATGGGCCATCACGTTGACGTCCCAGTGCCGCTGCCAGTCCGCATTGGCCGCGTCCTCGTCGGCCCGCACGATCACGCCGGCATTGCTGCAGAACAGGTCGATGCCGCCGTGCTGCGCCGTCACTTCGGCCACCAGCGCCTGCACCTCGGCCTCGACGCCGACGTTCAGCGCCCGCGCCTGCGCCCGGCTGCCGATGGCAGCTGCCACCTGCCGGGCAGCGGCCTCGTTCAGGTCGGCGACGATCACCGCGCGCGCACCGTCGGCCGCGAAGCGCTCGCACAGCGCGCGGCCGATGCCCGAGCCGCCGCCGGTGACCACGATGACCTGGTCCTTGATGTCCATGATGAGCCTGTCTCCTGTCGGGTCGTACTGCCACCAGTATCGCAGCCGCGCGAGCGCCGTCGACAATGCACGCCGATGAGCCCGAAGCCACCGCCGCCGCTGGACACCTGGTCTGCCCTGCGCCACCGGGCCTTCCGCGCGCTGTGGCAGAGCGGCGGGATCTACTTCGTCGCCAACGCGATGCAGACGATGGCCGCAGCCTGGATGATGGTCGAACTGACCGGGTCGTCGTTCCTGTCGGCGCTGGTGCAGACGGCGGTGTTCCTGCCGATGTTCCTGCTGTCGCTGCCGGCGGGGGTGCTGGCCGACATCGCCGACCGGCGCCGGCTGATCCTGGCTGCGCTGGCGGTGCAGGCGGTCACCGGCACGCTGCTGGCCGCGCTGCTGTTCGCCGGCATCGGCGGGCCCGCAGCGTTGCTGTTCTTCGTCTTCGTCGCCGGGGCCTGCACGGCGATGTTGTCCCCGGCCTGGAACTCCACGGTGGCGGACTCGGTGCCGCGCGACGAACTGCCGAACGCCATCACCGCGGTGTCCATCGCCTACAACGGCGCCCGCGCCGTCGGACCGGCACTGGCCGGCGTCGTGTCCTCGCTGGCCGGCAGCGCCTGGAACTTCGTCATCACGGTGATCGGTTCGCTGATCATGCTGCAAGCCATCCGCCGCTGGCCGCCGAAGCCGCACCCGCCTTCGCGCCTGCCGGCCGAGCGGCTGTGGGGCGGCATGCTGGCCGGGCTGCGCTTTGCACGCCATTCGAAAACGGTGCTCGCGCAACTGGTGCGCACGGTGGCCTACAGCGGCGCCGGCTCGGCGCTGTGGGCCCTGCTGCCGGTGATCGGCCAGCGGCAGCTGGGCCTGGGTGCCGCCGGCGTCGGTCTGCTGGTCGGCTGCATGGGCGGCGGCGCGGTGGCCGCCGGGCTGGTGATCGGCCGGCTGCGGGCCACCGCCGGCCTGGAGCGGCTGGTCGGCGGCGGCTGCGTGCTCTATGCGGCGGTGATGCTGATGGCCGCCTTCTCCACGCAGAAGGCACTGGTCTATCCGGCACTGGCGATCGGCGGTGCCTGCTGGATGGCGGTGATGTCCACGTTCAACACGGCCACCCAGACCAGCGTGCCGATGTGGGTGCGGGCCCGCGCGCTGGCGCTGCACACGCTGTGCGCTCTGGGCGCCTTCGCCATCTGCTCGGCCTTCTGGGGCGCGCTTTCGGACATCGTCAGCCTGAGCTTCGCGCTCAGCGTCGCGGCGGCCTGCATGGCCGCCGGCCTGCTGCTGACCAAGCCCTTCCCGCTGCGCATGGGGCAGGCGGACGAAGTGACCGTGACCACACGCTGGGACGACTTCTTCGTCGCCGCCGAGCCCGACCCGGCCGCCGGCCCGGTCGCGGTGGAGCTCGGCTACCGCGTCGCCGCCGAACACAGCGAGGCCTTTCTCGACGCCTTGAGCCTGCTGCGCGCGCCACGCAAGCGCGACGGCGCCACCTTCTGGCGCGCCTACCGCGACCTGTCGGACCCGTCGCGCTATGTCGAGCGCTTCATCGTCACCTCGTGGGCCGACTACCTGCACCAGCGCTCGCGGGCCACGCTGGCCGACGAGGAACTGGAGCTGCGCGTGCGCAGTTTCCTGCTGCCCGGCGAAACGGTGAGCGTGCAGCACTTCATCGCCGAGCGCTGACGCGCGCCGGCCCGTGGCACGGCAGCCGCCGCTGTCGTGGCGCCGCCATCGGCCGCCGGCATGGCGCCAATCTCGCGCTACCTAGAATGGACCGCGATGTCCCTGCTGCTTCTGATCCTTCTGCCCTTCGTCGGCAGTGCCATCGCGGCGCTGCTGCCGACCAACGCGCGCAACCTGGAGTCGTCGTGGGCCGCGGGCGTGGCATTGGCCGTGGCGCTGCCGCTGGCGCTGCTTTATCCCGAGGTCGCCGACGGCGGCGTGGTCAGCGAACGCCTGCCGTGGCTGCCCAGCCTGGGGCTCGACATCGTCGTACGCCTGGATGGCTTTGCCTGGATGTTCGCGATGCTGGTCAGCGGCATGGGGCTGCTGGTGGTCATCTATGCCCGCTACTACCTGTCGCCGGACGATCCGGCGGCGCGCTTCTATTCGCTGCTGCTCGGCTTCATGGGCGCGATGCTCGGCGTCGTGGTGTCGGGCAACCTGGTGCAGCTGGTGCTGTTCTGGGAGCTGACCAGCGTCTTCAGCTTCCTGCTGATCGGCTACTGGACGCACCGCAAGGACGCGCGCCGCGGCGCCCGCATGGCTTTCACCGTGACGGCCACGGGCGGGCTGTGCCTGCTGGCCGGCGTGCTGCTGCTCGGTCATGTCGTCGGCAGCTACGAGCTCGACGCGGTACTGGCCGCGGGCGAACGGGTGCGCGGCGACGACCTGTATCCGCTGATGCTGGCGCTGCTGCTGCTGGGCGCGCTGACCAAGAGCGCGCAGTTCCCGTTTCACTTCTGGCTGCCGCATGCGATGGCGGCGCCGACGCCGGTGTCGGCCTATCTGCATTCGGCGACGATGGTCAAGGCCGGTGTGTTCCTGCTGGCGCGGCTGTGGCCGGTGCTGGCCGGCACCGACGCCTGGTTCTGGATCGTCGGCGGTGCCGGCCTGGCCACGCTGCTGCTCGGCGCCTACGCGGCGATGTTCCAGAACGACCTGAAGGGCCTGCTCGCCTATTCGACGATCAGCCACCTCGGGCTGATCACGCTGCTGCTCGGGCTGAACAGCCCGCTGGCCGCCGTGGCCGCCGTCTTCCACATGATGAACCACGCCACCTTCAAGGCGTCGCTGTTCATGGCGGTGGGCATCATCGACCACGAGACCGGCACACGCGACATGCGCCGGCTCGACGGGCTGTTCCGCTTCATGCCCGTCACCGGCACGCTGGCGATCGTGGCCTGCGGCGCGATGGCCGGCGTGCCGCTGCTCAACGGCTTCCTTTCGAAGGAGATGTTCTTCGCCGAGACGGTCTACGTCCAGGCCAACCCGGCGGTGGAGATCGGCCTGCCGGCGTTGGCCACGCTGGCTGGACTGTTCGCGGTGGTGTATTCGCTGCGCTTCGGCCATGACGTGTTCTTCGGCCCGACGCGCGGCGACACGCCGCGCCAGCCGCACGAGCCGGTGCACTGGATGCGCGTGCCGGTGGAACTGCTGGTGCTGGCCTGCGTGGTCGTGGGCACCGTGCCCGCCTGGTCGGTGGGCTGGCTGCTGGCCACCGCGGCACGGCCGGTGGTCGGCGGCACGCTGCCCGACTACAGCCTGGCGGTCTGGCACGGACTCAACATGCCCTTGATGATGAGCCTGCTGGCCATGGCCCTGGGGCTGGCCGTCTACCTGCGCTTCGCCGCGGCCTTCCGCCGGCGGCGCAGCCGCAGCGCACCGCTGCTCACCGCGCTCGACGGCCAGCGCCTGTTCCACGCCGGGCTGGCGGCGCTGTCGCTGCTGGCGCGACGACTGCTGCGCCTGTTCAGCACGCGCCGGCTGCAGCCGCAGCTGGTGATGATGGTGGTGATTGCCGGCCTCACCGGCGTGGCCTCGGCGCTGATCGTGCCGCTGACCTGGGGCGAACGCGCACGCGTGCCGGCCACGCTCGACCTCGTGCTGCTGTGGAGCGTGGGCGCTGCGGCGGCCGTCGCGGCGGCCTGGCAGGCCAAGTTCCACCGCCTGGCGGCCCTGACGTTGCTGGGGGTCGTCGGCCTGGTGCTGTGCATCACCTTCGCCTGGTTCTCGGCACCCGACCTGGCACTGACACAGCTGGCGGTGGAGGTGGTGACGATCGTGCTGTTCCTGCTCGGCTTGCGCTGGATGCCCAAGCGCGAACCGACGGAGCATCCTCGGGTGGCGTTGCGCGCGTGGTGGCGCCGGCGGCGCGATCTGGCGCTGGCCATCGCGATCGGCGCCGGCCTGTCGGCGTTGTCGTATGCGCTGCTGACCCGCCATGCGCCGCTGTCGATTTCACCGTACTTCATCGAGCAGGCCCTGCCCGCGGGCGGCGGCACGAACGTGGTCAACGTGATGCTGGTCGATTTCCGCGCCTTCGACACGTTGGGCGAAATCACCGTGCTCGGCATCGTCGGCATCACGGTCTATGCGCTGTTGCGGCGTTTCCGCCCGCCGGTGGAAGTGATCGACCGGCCGCTGCAGCAGCGCGTGGACCTCGGTGCCGACCTGCAGGGCGAAGCCGACGATGCCGACGGCCAGCGTTACCTGGAGGTGCCGGCCGTGCTGGTGCGTCTGCTGCTGCCGGTGGCCGGACTGTTCGCGTTCCACCTGTTCATGCGCGGCCACAACGAGCCCGGCGGCGGCTTCGTCGCCGGCCTGGTGGTGGCGATCGCCTTCATCGCGCAATACATGGTGGGCGGCACGCGCTGGGTCGAGGCACGGATGCGGCTGCGACCGCCGCGCTGGATCGGATTCGGGCTGCTGCTGGCGCTGTGCACCGGCCTCGGCTCGCTGGCGTTCGGCTATCCCTTCCTGACGACCCACACCGCGCATGTGCACTGGCCCCTGGTCGGCGAGGTGCACCTGCCGAGCGCGGCACTGTTCGACCTGGGCGTGTTCAGCGTGGTGGTCGGCTCGACGCTGCTGATGCTGACGGCCATCGCCCACCAGTCGCTGCGCGCACGGCGCCAGCAGGCCGCGGCGGACGACGAGGAGGCGCCCTGATGGAAGCGGTGATCTCGCTGGCGGTGGGCGTGCTGGCCAGCGCCGGCATCTGGCTGCTGTTGCGGCCGCGGACCTTCCAGGTGCTGATCGGGCTGTCGCTGCTGTCCTACGCCGTCAACCTGTTCATCTTCAGCGTCGGCAGTCTGGCGCTGGACAAGGAGCCGATCGTCAAGCCCGGTGTCGCCGCCGACCTGGCGAACTACAGCGACCCGCTGCCGCAATCGCTGGTGCTGACGGCCATCGTCATCGGCTTCGCCACGACGGCCTTGTTCCTGGTGGTGCTGCTGGCGCTGCGCGGCCTGTCCGGCGGCGACCACGTGGACGGCGACGAGGAGCGTCCGTGACCGCGCTGCTGGACTCGCCGCACCTGGTGATCGCGCCCGTGCTGCTGCCGCTGGCCACCGCGGCGCTGATGCTGCTGCTGGGCGAAGGCCGGCGCTCGCTGAAGGCGCTGATCAACCTGGCATCCACAGCCCTCGGCCTGGCCATCGCCGTCGCGTTGCTGCTGCGTGTGGATGCGCAGGCTGTGCCCCAGGCCTTTGCGGTGTACCTGCCCGGCAACTGGCCGGTGCCGCAGGGCATCGTGCTGGTGGCGGACCGGCTGTCGGCGCTGCTGGCGGTGCTGACCGGGAGCGTGGGCCTGGCCGCCCTGCTCTACGCGCTGGCGCGCTGGCAACACGCCGGCGTGTATTTCCATGCGCTGTTCCAGTTGCAGCTGATGGGCCTCTACGGCGCATTCCTCACCGCCGACCTGTTCAATCTGTTCGTCTTCTTCGAAGTGCTGCTCGCGGCCAGCTACGGGCTGCTGCTGCATGGTGGCGGGGCGCCGCGGGTGCGCGCCGGGTTGCACTACATCGCGGTCAACCTGTTCGCGTCGCTGCTCTTCCTGATCGGTGTGGCCGTGCTCTATGGCGTGACCGGCACGCTGAACATGGCCGACATTGCACAGAAGCTGCCGCAGGTGCCGGACAGCGACCGTGGCCTGCTGCACGCAGGCGCGGCGATCCTGGCGGTGGCCTTCCTGGCCAAGGCGGCGATCTGGCCGCTGAACTTCTGGCTGCCGCCGGCCTATGCGGCGGCCAGCGCGCCCGCCGCGGCGTTGTTCGCCATGCTGACGAAGGTCGGCGTCTACGCCGTGCTGCGGCTGTGGACGCTGTGCTTTCCCGGCGGCGATGCGCATACCCCCGTCTTCGGCGGGCAGGCGCTGGTCTGGGGCGGCCTGGCCACGCTGGCCTTCGGCGCCGTCGGCATGATGGCCTCGCAGCAGCTCGACCGGCTGGCCAGCTACAGCGTGATTGCGTCCTCCGGCACGTTGATCGCGGCCATCGGCTTCGGTCTGCCGGCACTGGCCGCAGGTGCGCTGTTCTATCTGGTGACGTCGACGCTGGCTGCCGCGGCGATGTTCCTGCTGGTGGAACTGCTGGAGCGCAGCCGCGAGGTGGAGCTGGGGCCGCAGCAGATCGACGACGGCAACGAAGCACTGCCCGCGTTCTTCGACGCCGAACCACCGTCGGACATCAACCTGGACGATCAGGAGGAGGCGCTGATCGGTCGCATCATCCCGGCGGCGCTGGCGTTCCTGGGCGTGTCCTTCACGGTCTGTGGCATGGTCATCGCCGGGCTGCCCCCCCTGTCGGGTTTCGTCGCCAAGCTGTCGATGCTGATGCCGCTGCTGGACATCGGCACGCGCAGCGCCTGGGCGCTGTTCGCGCTGCTGATCGCCTCGGGCCTGCTGGCCGCGATGGCGCTGATGCGCGTCGGCATGCGCCATTTCTGGACCCTCGGCGATCGACCCGCGCCACGGCTGCGCATCGTCGAGACGCTGCCGATCGCCGCGCTGCTGGTGCTGCTGGTGGGCCTGGCCATCGAGGGCGAACACCTGCTGCGCTACACCGACGCCGCAGCCAAGGCGCTGCGCGACCCTGCCGGCTACATCGATGCGGTCATGGGGGCACGGCCGACCGTCGGCTTCGCAGCGCCTGGCGAGGCGGCAGCACGATGAAGCGCTGGCTGCCGTCCCCGTGGCTGTCGCTCGGCCTGTTCGGCGGCTGGCTGCTGCTGACGCGCAGCTACAGCCTTGGCCAGACCCTGCTCGGCCTGAGCGTCGCCGTCGTCATGCCCTTGCTGATGAAGCCATTGCGGCCTACGCCGGAGCCCCTGCGCCGCGTGGGCGTGCTGTCGTTGCTGATCCTCCGTGTCGGACGCGACGTGCTGCGCTGGGCGCTGCTGGTTGGGGTGGGCGTGGTGCGGGGCCGCCGCCGGCCGCCGCGCAGCGCCTTCGTC
>JBGAII010000096.1:0-17324 GCA_044225625.1 Rubrivivax sp. | reverse complement strand
ACCGTCACCGGCACGGTGTCCTCGCCGTGGCGCAGCTGCAGCGTGCGCTGCGCCCGGCCGTTGAGGCGCCAGCCATCCAGGCGCCGCCACGGCGAGCCCGGGTCCGGCGCCAGCACCGCGGCCTCGGCCGCCTGCGCCGTCTCGCGCAGCAACTCGGCCAGCGCCGCCAGCAACCACACCTCGTCGGGGACCGACCCCTTCGGCGGGAAGAGGTTGGCCTGCTCGCGCTCGATCAGCGCGGTGTCCAGGTCGGCCTCGGCAAACGAAGGAACGCCGATCAGCCGCGACAGGAACTCGATGTTGTTGGCCACGCCGACCACGCGGTACTGCGCCAGCGCCTGGCGCATGCGCGCCAGCGCGGCAGGCCGGCTGTGGTCCCAGACGATCAGCTTGGCGATCATCGGGTCGTAGTGCGGCGTGATGGCATCACCCTGCTCCACGCCGGTGTCGACGCGCACATGCTCGCTCTCCGCGGGCGGCGCCAGGTGAACCAGCTTGCCGGTCGACGGCAGGAAGCCCTTGGCCGGGTCCTCGGCATAGATGCGCGCCTCGATCGCATGGCCGTCGATGCTGAGCTGGTCCTGGCGCAGCGGCAACGGCTCGCCGGCGGCGACACGCAGCTGCCATTCCACCAGGTCGAGCCCGGTGATCATTTCGGTGACCGGATGCTCGACTTGCAGCCGCGTGTTCATCTCCATGAAGTAGAAGCTGCCGTCGGGGTTGGCGATGAACTCCACCGTGCCCGCGCCGACGTAGCCCACGGCCTTGGCGGCCTCCACGGCCGCCTGCCCCATCGCCGCACGGCGCTCGCGCGTCATGCCGGGCGCCGGTGCTTCCTCGACCACCTTCTGGTGGCGGCGCTGCACCGAGCAGTCGCGCTCGAACAGGTAGACGCAGTTGCCCTGCGTGTCGCCGAAGACCTGGATCTCGATGTGCCGCGGCTTGAGCACGTACTTCTCGACCAGCACGTGGTCGTCGCCGAAGGCATTGCGCGCCTCGCGCTGGCACGAGGCCAGCGCGGCGGCAAAGTCGTCGGCCTTGTCGACGCGGCGCATGCCCTTGCCGCCACCGCCGGCGCTGGCCTTGATCAGCACCGGGTAGCCGATGGCCGTGGCCTCGGCCTGCAGAAAGTCCGGCTCCTGGCGATCGCCGTGGTAGCCCGGCGTCAGCGGCACGCCCGCGGTCGCCATCAGCGCCTTGGCGGCGGACTTGCTGCCCATCGCGCGGATCGCGCTGGCCGGCGGGCCGATGAAGACGATGCCGGCCGCGGCACAGGCCTCGGCGAAGCCGTCGTTCTCCGACAGGAAACCGTAGCCTGGATGCACGGCCTGCGCGCCGGTGGCCTTGGCGGCTTCGAGGATCCGGTCGGCGCGCAGGTAGGACTCGCGCGCCGACGGCGGGCCGATCAGCACGGCCTCGTCGGCCATGCGCACGTGGCGCGCATTGGCATCGGCCTCGGAATACACGGCCACGGTGGCAATGCCCAGACGGCGCGCGGTCTTGATGACCCGGCAGGCGATCTCGCCTCTGTTAGCGATCAGGATCTTGCTGAACATCGCCGGCCTCACATTCTGAACAAGCCGAACTTGGTCGGCAGGATCGGCGCGTTCAGCGCTGCCGCCAGCGACAGGCCGAGCACGCGGCGCGTCTGCGCCGGGTCGACCACGCCGTCGTCCCACAGCCGCGCGCTGGCGTAGTACGGGTGGCCCTGGTGTTCGTACTGCTCGAGCAGCGGCGCCTTGAACGCGGCCTCTTCTTCCTTGGGCCATTGGCCGCCCTTGGCCTCGATACCGTCGCGCTTGACGGTGGCCAGCACGCTGGCCGCCTGCTCGCCGCCCATCACGCTGATGCGCGAGTTCGGCCACATCCACAGGAAGCGCGGGCTGTAGGCGCGGCCGCACATGCCGTAGTTGCCGGCACCGAAGCTGCCGCCGATCAGCACCGTGAGCTTGGGCACCTGCGCGGTCGCCACCGCGGTGACCATCTTCGCACCGTCCTTGGCGATGCCGGCGTTCTCGTACTTGCGGCCGACCATGAAGCCGGTGATGTTCTGCAGGAACAGCAGCGGCACGCCGCGCTGCGCACACAGCTCGATGAAGTGCGCGCCCTTCTGCGCGCTCTCGCCGAACAGGATGCCGTTGTTGGCGACGATGCCTACCGGCATGCCGTGCAGGCGCGCGAAGCCGGTGACCAGCGTCGCGCCGTAGCGCTGCTTGAACTCGTCGAAGCGCGAGCCGTCGACGACGCGGGCGATGACCTCGCGCACGTCGTAGGGCTTGCGCGTGTCGGCCGGGATCACGCCGTAGATCTCCTCGGGGTCGTACAGCGGTTCCTCGCTGGCCTCGAAGGTGACGGTATTCGGTTTCGTGCGGTTGAAGCTGGCGACGATGCGCCGCGCCAGGAAGATCGCGTGGCTGTCGTTCTCGGCCAGATGGTCGGCCACGCCGGACAGCCGGGTGTGCACGTCGCCGCCGCCCAGGTCCTCGGCCGACACCACTTCGCCGGTGGCGGCCTTCACCAGCGGCGGGCCGCCGAGGAAGATCGTGCCCTGGTTCTTGACGATGATGGTCTCGTCGCTCATCGCCGGCACGTAGGCGCCGCCGGCGGTGCACGAGCCCATCACCACCGCCACCTGCGGAATGCCGGCGGCAGACATGTTGGCCTGGTTGTAGAAGATGCGGCCAAAGTGATCGCGGTCGGGAAACACCTCGTCCTGCCGCGGCAGGAAGGCCCCGCCCGAATCGACCAGGTAGATGCAGGGCAGCTGGTTCTGCAGTGCGATCTCCTGCGCGCGCAGGTGCTTCTTCACCGTCATCGGGTAGTAGGTGCCGCCCTTCACCGTGGCGTCGTTGGCCACGATCATGCATTCGCGGCCCATCACGCTGCCGATGCCGGTGACGATGCCGGCCGACGGCGCCTCGTCGTCGTACATGCCCAGCGCCGCCAGTTGTCCGACTTCGAGGAAGGGCGTGCCCGGGTCCAGCAGGTGCTCGACACGCTCGCGAGGCAGCAGTTTGCCGCGCGAGGCATGGCGCGCGCGGGCGGTCTCGCCGCCGCCCAGCGCCACCTGCGCGGCCTTGGCGCGCAGGTCCTCGACCAGGCCGCGCATGCGCTGCGCGTTGGCGCGGAACTCGTCCGAGCGGGTGTTGATCTGCGATTTCAGTGCCTGCATGAAAACCCGCCCTTCACATCGATTCCGAGTACAGCTCGCGGCCGATCAGCATGCGGCGGATCTCCGAGGTGCCCGCGCCGATCTCGTACAGCTTGGCATCGCGCCACAGCCGCCCGGCCGGAAACTCGTTGATGTAGCCGTTGCCGCCCAGCGCCTGGATCGCCTCGCCGGCCATCCACGTCGCCTTCTCGGCCGAATAGAGGATCGCGCCGGCCGCGTCCTTGCGCAGCGTGCGCGCATGGTCACCCCGGTCGCAGGCCTGCCCCACCGCATAGACGTAGGCGCGGCTGGCCGACCAGGTGCTGTACATGTCGGCGATCTTGCCCTGCATCAGCTGGAACTCGCCGATGCTCTGGCCGAACTGCTTGCGCTCGTGCACGTAGGGCAGCACCACGTCCATGCAGGCGGCCATGATGCCCAGCGGGCCACCGGACAGCACCGCGCGCTCGTAGTCCAGGCCGCTCATCAGCACCTTGACGCCCTTGCCCTCGCCGCCCAGCACGTTCTCCGCCGGCACCTCGCAGTCGTCGAAGAACAGCGGCCAGGTGTTGCTGCCGCGCATGCCCAGCTTGTCCAGCTTCGTGCCGTAGCTCAGGCCCTTGAAACCCTTCTCGACGATGAAGGCGGTCATGCCGCTCGGACCGGCGTTCAGGTCGGTCTTGGCGTAGATCACCAGCGTGTCGGCATCGCCGCCGTTGGTGATCCACATCTTGCTGCCGTTGAGCACGTAGCGGTCGCCCTTCAGATCGGCGCGCAGCTTCATGCTGACCACGTCGCTGCCGGCGTTGGGCTCGCTCATCGCCAATGCGCCGACATGCTCGCCGCTGACCAGCTTGGGCAGGTACTTCGCCTTCTGCGCCGCCGTGCCGTTGCGGTGGATCTGGTTGACGCACAGGTTGGAATGCGCGCCGTAGCTCAGGCCCACCGAGGCCGAGGCACGCGACACCTCTTCCATCGCGATGATGTGCGCCAGATAGCCCATCTGGTTGCCGCCGTACTCCTCGGCCACCGTCATGCCGTGCAGGCCCAGCGCGCCCAACTTCTTCCACAGGTCGGGCGGGAACTGGTTGTCGCGGTCGATGTCGGCGGCGCGCGGCGCAATCTGCTCGGCCGCGAAGGCCTGCACGCTGTCGCGCAGCATGTCGAGGGTCTCGCCCAAGCCGAAGCTCAGGCCGGTGGTCAGGCTGCTCATTCAGGAACTCCAGTCTTCAGGCGGTCTTGGCCACGGCCAGGCCCAGTTCTTCGATCATCTTGTCGCGCATCACGAACTTCTGCACCTTGCCGGTGATGGTCATCGGCATCTCGTCGACGAAGCGGATGTAGCGCGGAACCTTGTAGTGGGCGATCTGGTCACGGCAGAAATCGCGAATCTCCTGCTCGGTGCAACTCTCACCGGGTTTCAGCGTGATCCAGGCGCAGACCTCCTCGACGTACTTCGGGTCGGGCACGCCGAAGACCTGCACCGACTGCACCTTGGGGTGGCGGAACAAAAACTCCTCGATCTCGCGCGGGTAGACGTTCTCGCCGCCGCGGATCAGCATGTCCTTCACCCGGCCGACGATGTTGCAGTAGCCCTCGGCATCGATGGTGCCTAAGTCGCCGGTGTGCATCCAGCCGTCGCGGATGGCCTCGGCCGTGCGCACCGCATCGCCCCAGTAGCCCTGCATCACCGCATAGCCCTTGGTGCAAAGCTCGCCCTTCTCGCCCACCGGCACGGTGCGGCCTTCGCCGTCGACGATCTTCACCTCCAGGTGCGGTTGGATGCGGCCCACGGTGGACACGCGGCGCTCCAGCGGATCCGTCGTGCTGCTCTGAAAGGACACCGGCGAGGTTTCGGTCATGCCGTAGGCGATGGTCACCTCGCCCATGTGCATCTGCGCGACCACGCGCTTCATGGTCTCGATCGGGCACGGCGAGCCGGCCATGATGCCGGTGCGCAGGCAGCTCAGGTCGAACTCGGCGAAGCGCGGATGGTCGAGTTCGGCGATGAACATCGTCGGCACGCCGTGCAGCGCGGTGCAGCGCTCCTCGGCCACTGCCTGCAGCGTGGCCAGCGGCTCGAAGGCTTCGCCCGGGAAGACCATGCGCGCGCCGGTCGACACGCAGGCCAGCACGGCCAGCACCATGCCGAAGCAGTGGTACAGCGGCACCGGGATGCACAGCGAATCGGCTTCTGAAAAGCGCATGCACTGCGCGATGAAGCGCGCGTTGTTGACCACGTTGTGGTGCGTCAGCGTGGCGCCCTTGGGGTTGCCGGTGGTGCCGCTGGTGAACTGGATGTTGATGGCGTCGTGGCAGTCCAGCGCGGCGCTGATGGCATCGAGCTGCTGCGTCTGCAGGCTGGCCCGGCCGCGCTCCAGCAGCGCGCCGTAGTTCAACATGCCGGGCGTGGCCTCATCGCCCATGCGGATGATCCACTGCAGCGCCGGCAGCTTCGCGGCCTTCAGCGCGCCGGGCTGGCTGTGCGCCAGCTCTGGCGCCAGCTTCTGCAGCATCTGCAGGTACATCGAGGTCTTCAGCCGCTCGGCGGTGACGATGGCGCGGCAGCCGGAGACGTTGAGTGCGTATTCCAGCTCGGCCAGCCGGTAGGCCGGGTTGATGTTCACCAGGATCAGGCCGATGCGCGCGGTGGCGAACTGCGTCACCAGCCATTCGGCACGGTTCGGCGACCAGATGCCGACGCGGTCGCCGCGCTGCAGCCCCAGTGCCAGCAGGCCGGCGGCCATCTCGTCGACCACCGCGGCAAACTCGCGCCAGGTCCAGCGGATGCCCTGCTCGCGGAACAGCACCGCCGGCCGCTCGCCGCAGCGCGCCACGGTGTCGGCCAGCAGCGCCGGGATGCTCTGCTCCGACAGCGGCGCGTCGGTGTCGCCGCGCACGTGCGACAGGCCGTCGCGCGGAGCGATCATGGAGCCGGTTCCTGCGATGCGGTTCATGGTTGTCTCCTGATAAGACGTGCCGGGACTGCGTCGGTCCGCTGCACGAGGGCCGAAGCTTAAGCCTCCGCAGAGCGCCTTTTGGCGCCAGAATGGTTGCATTTCGTGCCACCTGATGCCCTCTGCTGTCCAGATGACAACGCCCTCCCGCGATACTCGCCGGTCCACGCCGCGGGCGGCCACGCCGATCGCCTTCGTCCAGGCGGTGGTGCGCGGTTTTGAGCGCCACGGCGCCGATCCGGCCGAAGCGCTGGCACGGGCGCAGATCACGCCAGCATTGCTGCGACAGCCGCAGGCGCGGGTCACCGCCGCGCAGTTCGAGCTGCTGTGCGCCGCCGCGATGCAGCAGCTCGACGACGAGGCGCTGGGCTGGTTCTCGCGCCGGTTGCCCTGGGGCAGTTACGGGCTGCTGTGCCGCGCCTCACTGGGCGCGGCGAACCTGGGCGTCGCGCTGAAGCGCTGGTGCCGGCACCACCGGCTGCTGGTCGATGACATCACGCTCCATTTCGACGAGGGCGGCGACATGGCCACGCTGCGCATCGAGGAACACCGCGACCTGGGCCCGCTGCGCGAGTTCTGCCTGCTGACCAGCCTGCGCTACCTGCACGGTTATGCCTGCTGGGCAGTGGACTCGCGCATTGCACTGCGTGACGTGGCCTTCCCGTTCACCGCACCGCCCCATGCCGCCGTCTATCCGCTGCTGTTTCCCGGGCCGCTGCGTTTCGGCGCCGGCGAAGCCGGCTTCAGCCTCGACGCTCACTACCTGGCCTTGCCGCTGCGCCGCGACGAACGGGCGCTGCGCACCATGCTGCAGCATGCGCTGCCTCTGACGGTGCTGCAGTACCGGCGCGACCGCCTGCTGGTGCAACGCGTGCGCGACCTGCTGCGGGCCCCCGGCGGCACCGCGCTGCATGCCGAGGCCATCGCCGGCGCCCTGAACGTGTCGCTGCGCAGCCTGCACCGCCACCTGCGGCAGGAAGGCGCGTCGGTGCAGGCGCTGAAGGACGAAGCGCGCGCCGCGGCGCAGGAGCTGCTGCGCCGCAGCCGCCAGCCGGTGAAGCAGCCGGTCGCGCACCAACTTGGTTTCCGCAGCGAGAAGAGCTTCGCACGCGCCTTCCGGCAATGGACCGGGTCCCCCCCGAGTGAATGGCGCCTTGCAACATTCCGCAGCGAATTCGAGGCTACCTGAACGCGATGCCTCGTGCAGAATGCACAACTCCCAGAGCCTTTGCGAGCAGCGACATGCATGACTTCGAAGACTCCACGCTCTGGCGCATCAGCGCCTACGAACGCATGCGCCTGGAGCGCAGCTCCAGTGCGTTTGCGCAACTCGGCGAGAACACCGTGCTGCCGACCACGATGCTGGCCGACCTGCGCCAGCTGGAGGCGCGGCGAGAGAGCTCCGACGCGGTGGAGGTGCTCGCCGCGTGCATGCGCCACCGCCAGCCGGCGCTGCTGTGCCTGCAGTACGAAGACCTGGTATGGCCGATCACGGTATTCCCGGGCGAACTTCAGTACCACTCGCCGCGCGACATGGCGCTCGCTTCACCCGAGGCGCTGACCGGGCTGAAGGTGCTGTCCTGCGATGCACCCGGCGTGCGCCCGCCGGGCCACTGGATGCACGAGCGCGTCGGCCGGCCCGAACACTACCGGCCGCTGCGCCCCTTGCTGTGGAACCTGGCGCTGAACGGCCCGCGCAGCGAACTGCTGGCCGAGATCGCCGGCACCGCCGCCTACCGCGCCACGCTGACGCGCGACGACCGGCCTTACGCCCCTGGCGCGCTGGGCCCGGCGGCCGAACGGCTGCGCCGCGAATCGGTATCGCTGCGCGACATCGCCAAGTGGCCGGGCATGAGCCACGACCGCGCCTGCCGCCTGCTGAACGCGCTGTACCTGAACTCCGGCCTGATGGTCATGCGCAGCCATCCGGCGGCACGCGAAGAAGGCTCGTTGCTCGGACGGCTGTTCAGCCGCGGCAAGACCAAGGGCGCTGCGCCGGCGTGGCGGCGCGTTCAGCGGCGGCGCGGGCCGAAGACTGCCGCGCCGGCGAAGCGCGCGGCGCCGCCCAGGACCTCTTCGATGCGCAGTGCCTCGTTCCACTTGGCCATGCGCTCGCTGCGCGCGAACGAACCCACCTTCAGCTGGCCGACCTGCCAACCGATCGCCAGGTGCACGATCGTCGTGTCCTCGGTCTCACCCGAGCGCGCCGAGACGATGCCGGCATAGCCCTGCGCCCGTGCTTCGCGCCAGGCTGCCAGCGTCTCGCTGAGCGTGCCGCGCTGGTTCGGCTTCAGCAGGATGCAATTGGCCGCGCCGGCCTTCGCGGCCTGACGCAACAGCGCTGCGTCCGTCACCAGCAGGTCGTCGCCGACGATCTGCAGCCTGTCGCCCGCCGCCTGGGTGAAGCGCACGAAGCCCTGCAGGTCGTCTTCGGCCAGAGGGTCTTCGATCGAACAGATCGGGTAGCGATCGGCCCAGCCCAGCAGCATCTCGATCATGCCGTCGGCATCGAGTTCGCGCTGTTCCAGGCCGAGCCGGTAACGCCCGCCGCGGCCGAACTCCGAGGCCGCGACGTCGAGTGCGATCGCCACCTGCGTACCGGGCACGAAGCCGGCATCCTCGATCGACGCCAGCAAGGTCTCCAGCGCCTGCTCGTTGGTGGCAAAGTCGGGCCACCAGCCGCCTTCGTCGGCCACGCCGTGCAGCATGCCACGCCGCTGCATGCGCTGCCCGGCAGCGCGGTAGACCTCGGCGGTCCATTCCAGCGCCTGTGCGAAGTCGGCCGCACCCGGACAGACGACCATGAAGTCCTGGATGTCGACGCGCCGGCCGGCATGGGCGCCCCCGCCGAAGATCTGGATCTGCGGCATCGGCAGCAGCGTGGCCTGGCCGCCACCCAGATGCCGGTACAGCGGCAGGCCCGCGGCCGCGGCGGCGGCATGGGCCGCAGCCATCGATACCGCCAGCGTCGCATTCGCACCCAACCTGGACTTCGTGGGCGTGCCGTCCAGCGCGATCAGGCACCGATCCAGTCCGTCCTGGTCGGCCGCGTCGCAACCGAGGAGCGCGGCGGCAATTTCCCCGCGCACGTGCGCCAGTGCGCGCTGCACGTCCAGGCCGCCAAAGGCCGGCCCGCCGTCGCGCAGTTCCAGCGCCTCGCGCGTGCCGGTGGAGGCACCGGCCGGCACGATGGCGCGGCCCGCGGCGCCGCCCTGCAGCCGGACTTCGGCTTCGACCGTCGGCCGGCCGCGGCTGTCCCAGACGCGGCGCGCGTTCAGCGCTGCGATGCTCGTCTCGCTCATTCCTTCAGCTCCCGTCGCCAGGCATCGGCCACCTCGTCCAGCTGTGCCGGCGGCCGTTGCAGCAGCGCACGCCCGACGCGCCGCACGGTGGCGCGTCCGTCATCGTCCAGGTACTCCACCGGCGACTTGCCGTCGGCCCGCGCCAGCAGCAGCCCCGGCAACAGGCGGGCCGCCCTGCCTTCCAGCGCCGCGGGCGGTTCCCAGTCGACACCGGCGCGGTAGGCCTGCGCCAGCGCCGCGAAGCACTGCAGGAATGCGGGCACCGCAGGCGGCGTCCACAGGCACTTCAGCAGCAGGTGGTTCAGGCAGAAGGCCAGGTCGAAGGCCGGATCGCCCCAGACCGCACATTCGGCGTCCAGCAGCACCGGCGCATGGCCATCGACGAGGATGTTCTTCGGGCTGACGTCGCCATGCACCAGCGTCTTCGCCTGCGTCTGCGTCGTCCGCACCAGCGCCTGCAGCTGCGGCGCCAGGTCCGGGTGTCGCTGCGCCGTGGCCAGCAGATAGGGCTCGAGGCGGATGTCGTAGAAGATGGACTCGCTATCGAAGTCGGCTGCCAGCGCCGGCCGCGCGGCCGCATGCGCATGGATGCGTGCCAACACGGCGCCGACGGCCGCCGCGGTGTGCGGATCGGCGAAACCCTCGCGCAGCTGCTGTTTCCACAGCGCGTGCGACGGCAGCCAGCTCATCACGAGCACACCCAGCCTCGGATGCTGGCCGAGCACGCGCGGCGTGCAGCCCGGCTGCGCCGCATCGGCCACGCGCATCCAGCGCGCTTCGTACAGATTGCGTTCGATCGGCGCCCGCCAGTCGGCAGCGACGCGCAGCCGGGCCAGGGCGCGCTTCGCACACACGGGGCCGGCGGCGGCGTGAATGCACCAGATGTCGGACGACACGCCGCCCGTCAGCGGCTCGCCGCGCAGCGGCTCGCTGCCGGCCAGGCCCAGTTCGCGCAGGGCCTGGGCGAAGACCGGGGGTACGGTCTGCATCGCGGCGGTCACGGCGGCGCACCGTAGCCGGACTCGACCAGCTTCACCAGCGCGTACAGCGCCTGGTTCACCGGCGCCGGGACACCGAGCGCCTGGCCGCGGCGCGCGACGAAGCCATTCAGATGGTCGATCTCGCTGGACTTGCGCCGCTGCATGTCCTGTGCGGTCGACGACAGCTGTTGCGGCATGCCCACCGCGATCTTGGCCACGGCCTCGCGCGAGGCCTGCAGCGACAGGCTCACGCCACAGGCCGCCGCGACCGCGATGACCTCCTGCACCACCCGATCCTGCAGCTCGACGATCGGCGGCAGCGCCGCCATCCGCGCGTACGGCATCTGCGCCAGCGCCGAGATCGCGTTGTAGGCGCAGTTGACCAGCAGCTTGGCCCACAGCTCCACGGCCACGTCGGGCACGATGCGCACCGGCACCTGCGCCACGGCGAACAGATCCACCAGCCACTGCAGCGTCGGCCATTCGGGCACGGACGACTCGCAGCCTCCCGGCATCGCGCCGATCACCAGGTCGCCGCGACCGAAGTGACGCACGATGCCAGGGCCGCCCAGCGCCACCGCCACGTAGACGACCGCCGGTATCACCCGGCACGGCAGATGCCGCTGCAGTGTCTCGGCGTTATCGACGCCGTTCTGCAGGCTCATCACGCAGCTGGAGCGGTCCAGATGCGGTGCCAGCTGCAACGCCGCGGCTTCGCTGTCGCCGGACTTGACGCAGCACAGCACCAGCTCGGCGCCGCGCAGTGCGGCCGGGTCGCTGCCGGCCTGCAGCGCCACCGTGTGCGTCGTGCCGCCCATCTGCAGCTCGAGGCCGTCGCGCTGGATGGCCTGCACGTGCGCCGGTCTTCCGATCAGCGTCACCTCGTGACCGGCGCGCGCCAGCATCGCGCCATAGAAGCTGCCGACCGCGCCGGCACCCATCACGCCGATGCGGCGAGGGGCGGCGCGGGCCACCTCAGACGAGCTTGCTGGCATGGCCGGCCCAGTACGTGTCCCGCAGCAGCCGCTTGTACAGCTTGCCGGTGGGGTGGCGCGGCAGCTCCGCCAGGAAGTCCACCGACCGCGGACACTTGATCGGCGACAGGTGCTCGCGGCAGAAGGCGATCAGCTCCTGTTCCAGCGAGGGGCCGGCCTCGGCCATGTCTCGCGGCTGCACCACCGCCTTGACCTCCTCGCCGAACTCCTCGTTGGGCACGCCGAAGACCGCGACGTCGAAAACCCTGGGGTGCGTGACCAGCAGGTTCTCGGCCTCCTGCGGATAGATGTTGACGCCGCCGGAGATGATCATGTGGGCCTTGCGGTCGGTCAGGTACAGATAGCCCTCGTCATCCATGTGGCCGATGTCGCCCAGCGTGGTCCAGCCCAGCGCGTTGCGACTTTGCGCCGTCTTCTGCGGATCGTTGTGGTACTCGAAGACCTTGCCGTCGGAGAAGTAGACGCCGCCGGTCTGGCCCACCGGCAGTTCGCGGCCGTCGTCGTCGCAGATGTGCAGCACGCCGACCACCGCGCGGCCCACCGTGCCCTCGTGCGCCAGCCAGTCCGGCGAATTCACCAGTGTCATGCCCATGCCCTCGGTGCCCGCGTAGTACTCCCAGATGATCGGCCCCCACCAGTCGATCATCTGCCGCTTCACCGGCACCGGACACGGCGCCGCCGCATGGATCGCAACACGCAGGCTCGACAGGTCGTGGCCGAGGCGCTGCGCCTGCGGCAGCTTGAGCATGCGCACGAACATCGTCGGCACCAGCTGGGTGTGCGTGATGCGGTGCCGCTGCACGTGGGCCAGGAACGCCTCGGCGTCGAAATGCTCCATGACCACGACCGTGCCGCCGAGGCGCATCACCGACATCGCAAAGCGCAGCGGCGCAGCGTGGTACAGCGGCCCGGGCGACAGGTACACGGTGTCCACGCCCATGCCCCAAGGGCCCATGCACACCTTCAGCAGCGAACTCACGTAGGCGATGTCGGTCGACTCCGGCGGCACGAAGACGCCCTTGGGCCGGCCGGTCGTGCCCGACGAGTACAGCATGTCGCCACCGGCCGACTCGTCGGCGACCGGCGTCACCGGCCGGCCGGCCACGGCCTGCTCGTAGGACTGGTAGCCGTCGATCACGTCGTCGAGCATCAGCCGCGTGTGCACCCGTGGCATCTGACTCCGCAGCTCTTCCGCCTGCCGTGCCAGCGCCTTCGAGCTGATGAACACCTTGGCACCGCAGTCGTTGACGATGTAGGCCGCCTCGCCGGCCGTCAGGCGGCTGCTCATCGCGGTGTAGACGATGCCGGCACGCTGCGCCGCCCAGCAGATCTCGAAGTAGCGCGGGTGGTTCTCCAGCATCAGCGCGATGCGGTCGCCGATGCCCACGCCGACGCTGCGGAAGAAGTGCGCGAGCCGGTTCGAGGCCTCGTCCAGCTGCCGGTAGCTGAACGTCTGGCCGCTGCCGGCCATCACGCAGGCCGGCCTGTCGGGCGTCTGCCGCGCATGGATCGACGGATGCATCGTCAAGGTCTCCAGGGGTTCGTTGCCCCAGTGTAGGACCTGCATCGGCGGCCTCTTTGCGCAGGCGGAATGCTGCATTGCACAACGCGCGCCACGCTGAAACTTGAATGTTGATTCAGTTTTTTCTATGATGCGCCGCCGCCACTGACATGCACCGAGCCATGCCCACCGTCATCTTCATCGAGCACGACGGCACCCGCCACGAGGTGGATGCCACCAACGGCGTATCACTGATGCGCGCCGCCGTCGACCACAACGTCCCGGGCATCGATGCCGACTGCGGTGGCGCCTGCGCCTGCGCCACCTGCCACGTCTACGTGGACCCGCAGTGGCTGGCGAAGACCGGTGCGCGCACCGAGATGGAGGAAAGCATGCTCAGCTTCGCCGCCGCCACGCAGGAAAACTCGCGCCTGTCCTGCCAGATCGACATGAGCGATGCGCTGGCCGGCATCGTGCTGCGCCTTCCGGAAGGGCAGCATTGACCCCTCCCGTCGCCGAACCGAAGCTGGAGACACGATGAACGCACCGACCCACGACGCCGAACTGCAGGCCCTGGCCCGGGAAGAGGCCTTTTCGATGCCGATCGACCAGATCGACGTCAGCAAGCCGCGACTGTTCCAGGAGGACACGATCGGGCACTACTTTGCCCGGCTGCGCCGCGACGACCCTGTGCACTTCACCGAGAACCCGTTCTACGGGCGCTTCTGGTCGGTGACCAAGTACAAGGACATCATGGCCGTGGACACGAACCACGGTGTCTATTCGTCGGACTGGACGCAGGGCGGCATCGCGCTGTGGAACGCGCCGACGATGGAACAGCGGCTGCAGATGTTCATCGCCATGGACCCGCCGAAGCACGACGAGCAGCGCAAGGCGGTGAGCCCGATCGTCGCGCCGCACAACCTGGCGTCGATGGAAGACACGATCCGCGCCCGCACCGCCAAGGTGCTGGACGAGCTGCCGCGCAACGAGGAGTTCAACTGGGTGCAGCGCGTGTCGATCGAGCTGACCACGCAGATGCTGGCCACGCTGTTCGACTTTCCGTTCGAAGACCGCAAGCTGCTCACCTGGTGGTCCGACGTGGCCACCTCGGTGCCCGAGGTCGACCACCTGGTCGAGTCGCAGGAGGCGCGGCTGGCCGAGCTGGGCAAGATGCTCGCGTACTTCACGCGGCTGTGGAACGAGCGCGTCAACGCGCCGCCGAAGAACGACCTGGTGTCGATGCTGGCGCACAACCCGGCCACGCGGCACATGCCGCCGCTGGAGTACATGGGCAACCTGACGCTGCTGATCGTCGGCGGCAATGACACCACGCGCAACTCGATGACTGGCGGCCTGCTGGCGATGAGCCGCTATCCGGACGAATGGGCCAAGCTGCGGGCCAATCCGGCGCTGGTCGACAGCCTGGTGCCCGAAATCATCCGCTGGCAGACACCGCTGCCGATGATGCGCCGCACCGCGCTGCAGGACGTGGAGCTGGGTGGCAAGAAGATCCTCAAGGGCGACAAGGTCGTGATGTGGTACCTGTCGGGCAACCGCGACGAGGAAGCGATCGAGAACCCCGAAGCCTTCATCATCGACCGCGCGCGGCCGCGCCAGCACCTCAGCTTCGGCTTCGGCATCCACCGCTGCGTCGGCAACCGTCTGGCCGAACTGCAGTTGAAGATCCTGTGGGAGGAAATCCTGAAGCGCTTCCCGGTGATCGAGGTCGTCGGTCCGCCGAAGCGCCTGATGTCGAACTTCGTGCGCGGCATCAGCGAGCTGCAGGTGCGCATCCCCGGCTGAGGGCCGGCGGACGCAGCCAAACACGCTCAGGGCGCCTGCAGGGCGCCGAGGAAGACGCGGCTGAGTTCGGCCTCCATGCGCTTGTCGTGCAGGCCGATCGGACCGGGGTTGTGCAGCACGGCATTGACCAGCGTGCCGAAGACCAGCTGCAACCCGATGCCCACGCGCAGCCGGCGCTGTGCCGCCGGCACCTGCAGCAGGTGCGGCGCCAGCGCCTGGTACACCGCGTCGGCGACACGCTGACCATAGGCATGCAGCTGCGGCCAGTACAGCCGCGAGCGCGCCGAATCGGAATGCGCGGCGCGGAAGATGCCGCGGTGCCTGCGGTGGATGTCGACGACGTGGCGCACGATCAACTCCGCCTTGCGCGCGTTGTCCGCCCGCGCGAAGCGCGGGCTCACCAGCAGCGCCTGCGTGTCCTGCATCGCCTGCTCGCCGGTGACGCGCAACAGCTCGGCAAACCAGGCGTCCTTGTCCTCGAAGCGCGAATAGAACGAGCCGACCGACATGCCGGCCGCCCGCGTCAGCTGCGCCACCGACAGCGTGGCCAGGTCGTTCGCATCGAGCAGGCGGCGCCCGGCCTCCAGCAGCGCCTGGTGCTTGAGCAGGCTGCGCGACTGCTTGGCCACGCGCACGCCGCGCGGCGGTGGCGGCGATGGGGGCATGTCTCTGCGAACGTGAATTCCGATTCGGGTTGTGCGGCGATGCTAGTGAGCACGGCGCGGATCGTCAAATCGCCGCTTCAACCCGCGCCGGCCGGCGCCACCAGCCGAACGACCGTGCCGACCTGCGCGCCGGGCTCGATGCTCAGCCGCGCGCCGATGGTCGCGGCGCGCTTGCGCATGTGGGCCAGGCCCAGGCCCACCGCACGGGCCGACGCGTCGAAGCCACAGCCGTCGTCCATCACCGACACCGCGACGCCGCTGCCCACGGCCTCCACCTTCAGCAGCACGCGGCGCGCGCGGCCATGGCGCACCGCGTTGCTCAGCGCCTCCTGGACGATGCGCAGCAGGTGCAGCGCGTTGCGCGCGTCCAGCCAGGGTTGCGGCGCGACGTCGCCCAGCACCTGCCAGTCCAGCTGCACGCCGGCCGAGCGCAGCCGCGGCGCGAGGCGGAAGCGCAGGCTGCCGAGCAGCAGCACCGGGTCGCGCTCGTCGATGTTGCTCATCGAGTCGATCGACACGCGCAGCTCGTCCAGGCAGTCCTGCAACGCATCGGCCATCGCCTGCCCGCTGCCATCACCGCTGCGCGCCATCTGCAATGCGGTCAGCAGGTGCAGGCCCAGGCCGTCGTGCAGTTCGCTGACCAGTCGCTCGCGTTCCTGCGACAGCGCACGTTCGCGTTCGGCATCGACCAGCTGGCGGTAGTTGTGCTCCAGCGCCTGCCGCTGCGCCTCGACCTGCTGCGCCAGGCCCTGCGACAGGCGCTCGATCTCGGCAAAGGCCTGGCGGTAGCGCTGCGTCCAGACCAGTGTCACCGCCATGAACATCGGCAGCGCCGCGTACTGGCGCAGGAACAGCGTGTCGATCTGGGTGCGGTCATTGGCCACCACCAGGTCGTGCACCATCAGCACCAGGTAGACGGCGCCGGCCACGGCGACGGTCCAGGCCGATGCGGTGCGCACGCGGCGCGCGGTATCGGTCAGCGTCCACTGCGTCCACAGCGCGAGCAGCATGCCGACGATGCCCATCGGTCGGAACATTCCGCGCAGGCCGGCCGTGTCCGCCGGCAGCAGGAACAGCACGCTGGCCGCCACGAAGATCAGGGGCACGACGCGGCGCCACACGGCCAGCGGCGGCGCCTTCAGCATCCAGCGCCGGTACTCGCCGGCGAACAGCGTGAACAGCCCGACGAAGGCCAGCGCGCCGGCCAGCGAGACCTCGTTCCAGCGCAGGTTGTCCCATGGGTTGTCGGTGAGCACGAAGTTCAGGTTGCGCAGGCCCCAGACCAGCGTGGCCAGCGTGAACCAGGCGTACATCGCGCCGGGCCGCGCGCGCGCCCACAGCAACGCACCCGACAGCGACAGCCCGAGCACCAGCACCGAAGTGATCAGCGTGCCGGTGTTCTGCCAGAAGTGCCGCCGTTCGAAGGCCGGTTGCAGCACCTCGGCGGGCCCGATGTAGGCCGTGTGCAGGCCGCTGCGGTACTGGCGATAACCCATGACCAGCAGCAGCAGCTCGTTGTTCTCGCCGGGCGGCTTCAGCAATGTCTGCGGCAGCGCGAGCATCAGCGGCGTGTAGAAATTCCGTGTCACCGGCTCGTGCATGCGCCCCTGCGCACTCAGCGCATGCCCGTTCAGGTAGGCGGCGGCGTTCATGCTCAGCGCCGGCAGGTACAGCACCAGCGGTTGCGATGCGTCCGGCGGCGTGGCGAAGGGCAGCCGGTACCAGACATAGCCCTGGTAGTCGGGGCGGTTCGTGTCCCAGGCATCGGGCAGCGTCACCGGCTGCCAGGCCGCATCGGTGGGCGGCCCGCCCTCGGGCATCTGCGGACCGACGGCCACGGCCTGCCCCTGCGTCAGCAGCAGCACCTCGGGGCCGAAGCGCTCGTCCAGACGGCAACCGGCCACCAGCAGCACCGCGACGACACCGAGCAGCCACGCCGCCAGGCGCGCCGCGAGCTCGACGGCCGC
>JBGAII010000095.1:14016-17157 GCA_044225625.1 Rubrivivax sp. | reverse complement strand
GGGATGCCTACATGGTCATTCCGGACGCGACGGCGCTGCCGCAGGCCACCACGGTGGCCGAGACGCTGCGCGCGGCCGGTCTGTCGGTGCTGCTGCATGCCGGCGGCAAGGACGGCCGAGGCAGCATGAAGTCGCAGTTCAAGAAGGCCGATGCCAGTGGCGCGCGCTATGCGCTGATCTTCGGCGCCGACGAACTGGCGCGCGGCGAACTGTCGATCAAGCCGCTGCGCGATGCGGCGGCGCCGCAGCGCATGCGTGCGCTGGCCGACGCGGCGGCCTGGGCGCATGAACTGCGCACCGCATAATTCCACTGCCGCCCTGCACAACCTTTCCCGAACTCCCGGCTCGCGCCGCGCTCGAAGCAACCCATGGCACAACCTCTAGACCTGCAGGAGCAGGAACAGCTCGACGCCATCAAGTCGTTCTGGAAGACCTACGGCAACCTGATCACCTGGGCGCTGGTGGCCGCGCTGGCGGTGTACGCCGGCCTGAATGCCTGGAGGTGGTACCAGCGCGACCAGTCGGCCAAGGCCGCAGCGATGTTCGGTGAGCTGGACCAGGCGGTCCAGGCGGGCGACGCGCAGCGCTCCGGACAGATCTTCAACGACTTGAAGGAACGCTACCCGCGCACGGTGTACGCGGAGCAGGGTGGCCTGCTGGCGGCGCGCGTGCAGTTCGACCGCGGCCAGTCCGATGCCGCCAAGGCCAGTCTCACCTGGGTGGCTGAACACGCCGGCGAGGACGAGTACAAGACCGTGGCGCACCTGCGCCTGGCAGGGCTGTTGCTGCAGGCCAAGGACTACGACGCGGCGCTGAAGCAACTCGATGCTGCGAAGGCGCCGACCTTTCAGGCGCTGGTGGCCGACCGGCGCGGTGACGTGCTGCTGGCGCAGGGCAAGCCGGCCGAGGCCGTGGCCTCCTATCAGGCGGCCTGGAAGGCGATGGACGACAAGGTCGAGTACCGACGTCTGATCGATGCCAAGCTGACGGCGCTGGGTGCATCGCCGGAAGCGAAGGCCGCGGAGGCCGGCAAGTGAATTCCATGCGCCGCCGGGCGGCGGCAGGCTGTGCAGCCTTGGCGCTCGCGCTGCTGGCCGGCTGTGGCGCCGACAAGCCCAAGCCCAAGGCGCTGGAGCAGATCACGCCGAAGATCGCCGGCCGCCAGGTGTGGGCGGCCAAGGTCGATGGCGTGGCCTTCCCGTTGTCGGTGGTGGTGCGCGACGGCAACTTCATCGTCGCCTCCAGCGGCGGCACGCTGCTCGGTCTGGAAGCCGCCACCGGCCGCCAACTTTGGAGCGCCAGCGCGGGCGCCGAACTGAGCGCCGGCGTCGGCAGTGATGGTCGCTTTCATGCGGTGGTGACCACGGACAACAAGCTGGTGGTGTTCGATGGCAGCAAGGAGATCTGGCGCGAACAGTTGAAGTCGCGAGTCAGCACGGCGCCGCTGGTGGCCGGCGAACGCGTCTTCGTGATGGGCGTGGACCGCGCCGTGCATGCCTACGACGTGCTGGACGGCAAGCGGCTGTGGTCGCTGCAGCGCCCGGGCGAGGCGCTGACGCTGCTGAACATCGGTGTGCTGATGGCCTACAAGGACACTTTGATCGCAGGCCAGGGTCCGCGCGTGGCCGGCATCGACCCGACGCGCGGCACGGTGCGCTGGGAGGTGCCGCTGGGCACGCCGCGCGGTGCGAACGAGGTGGAGCGCCTGGCCGATCTGGTCGGGCCGGCGGTGCGCGCCGGCAGCCGGCTGTGCGCGCGGTCGTTCCAGGTCGCGGTCGGCTGTGCCGATGCGGATTCCGGCCGGCTGCTGTGGTCGCGCTCGACCGGCGGTATCAATGCCATCGGCGGCGATGACGAGACGATCTTCGGAGCCGATGCCAGCGACCGCATCGTCGCCTGGCGGACGGCGAACGGCGAAACGCTGTGGACCAACGAGCGCATGCTGTTCCGCGGGCTGAGCGCGCCAGCCAGCGTCGGGCCGACCGTGGTCTTCGGCGATTTCGAAGGCTACGTGCACTTCCTCGACCGCAAGGACGGCCAACCGCTGCTGCGGCTGTCGACCGATGGTTCGGCGGTGGTCGGACGTCCGGCGCTGTCCGGCAACACCCTGTTGGTCGTGACGCGCAAGGGCGGCCTTTTCGCCTTCCGCCCCGAATGACGGGCTGCACAGGATGAAGCCCGTACTGGCGATCGTCGGCCGTCCCAACGTGGGCAAGTCGACGCTGTTCAACCGGCTGACGCAGAGCCGCGATGCGATCGTCGCCGACTTCGCCGGCCTGACGCGTGACCGCCACTATGGCGACGCCAAGGTCGACGGCCGCGACTTCATCGTGGTCGACACCGGCGGTTTCGAGCCGGACAGCAGTGACGGCATCCTGCGCGAAATGGCCAAGCAGACGCGCCAGGCGGTGGCCGAGGCCGACGTCGTGGTCCTGGTGCTCGACGTGCGCAGTGGCTTGAGCGCACAGGACCACGAGATCGCGCGCTACCTTCGCACCACGGCGCGGCGCGTGCTGCTGGCGGTGAACAAGGCCGAAGGCATGGCCGATTCGCCGCGCCTGGCCGAGTTCCACGAACTGGGCATGGGCGAGCCGCACCCGATCTCGGCGGCGCACGGGCAGGGCATCCGCAGCCTGATCGAGGCCGCGTTCGACGACCTGCCGCCGCCACCCGAAGAGGTGGAGGACGAGGCGGACGCCGGCAAGCCGATCCGGCTGGCCGTGGCGGGTCGGCCGAACGTCGGCAAGTCGACGCTGATCAACACCTGGCTGGGCGAGGAGCGGCTGGTGGCCTTCGACCAGCCCGGTACGACGCGCGACGCGATCCACGTGCCCTTCGAGCACAACGGCCAGCGCTTCGACCTGATCGACACCGCCGGCCTGCGTCGCAAGGGGCGGGTCTTCGAGAGCATCGAGAAGTTCTCGGTGGTGAAGACGCTGCAGGCCATCGCCGACGCCAACGTGGTGCTGCTGCTGCTGGACGCGACGCAGGGCGTCACCGACCAGGACGCGCACATCGCCGGCTACATCCTGGAGTCGGGGCGGGCGGTGGTGGTGGCGGTGAACAAGTGGGATGCGGTCGATGCCTATCAGCGCGAGATGCTGGAGCGCTCGATCGCCCAGCGCCTGGCCTTCCTGAAGT
>JBGAII010000095.1:0-13973 GCA_044225625.1 Rubrivivax sp. | reverse complement strand
GAAGTTCGCGCCGGTGCAGCGCATCTCGGCGAAGAAGCGACAAGGCCTGGGCCCGCTGTGGAAGGCCATCGCCGAGGCCCACGCCTCAGCCACGAAGAAACTGCCGACGCCGGTGCTGACGCGGCTGCTGCTGGAAGCGGTGCAGCACCAGGCTCCGAAGCGGGCCGGTCACTTCCGGCCGAAACTGCGCTACGCCCATCAGGGCGGCATGAACCCGCCGATCGTCGTGATTCACGGCAATTCGCTGGAGCACGTCACGGACGCGTACAAGCGCTATCTCGAAGGGCGTTTCCGCGAGCATTTCAAGCTGGTCGGCACGCCGCTGCGGGTGGAGATGCGCTCGTCGAAGAATCCCTTCGTCAGCCGGGGGGCATGACGGTCATGTTGCAGTGCACGACAACCCGGGCTGGCCTGTGTTAAGGTCCCCAATCCAAGAACTTTCATCACGGAGGATATCGTGAGCAATAAAGGGCAGTTGCTGCAGGACCCGTTTTTGAACCTGCTCCGCAAAGAGCACGTGCCGGTGTCCATTTACCTGGTCAACGGCATCAAGCTCCAGGGCCACATCGAATCCTTCGACCAGTATGTCGTGCTGCTGCGCAACACTGTGACGCAGATGGTCTACAAGCACGCCATCTCCACCGTCGTGCCTGGGCGCGCGGTGAACTTCCACGCCAACGAACCCGGCGAACAGGCCTGAGGGCTGGCGCACGGCCCCAACAGGCGTAGGCAAGTTCGCACTTGAGCACCTCGACTCCTGCCTCGGACGTCCCGCACGCCGCCGCCACGCGGGCGGTGCTGGTGGGCGTGGATTTCGGCAAGGACAAGACCTTCGACGCCACGCTGGACGAACTGGCGCTGCTGGCCGAATCGGCCGGTGACGCGCCAGTGGCGCGTGTCGTCGCCCGCCGCCGGGCGCCCGATGCCGCGCTGTTCGTCGGTTCCGGCAAGGCCGACGAGATCCGCATGCTGGTGCAGACCCATGCCGCTCAGGGGGTGATCTTCGACCAGGCGCTGACGCCGGTGCAGCAGCGCAACCTGGAGCGTCATCTGGGTGTACCGGTCGCCGACCGAACCGGGCTCATTCTCGATATCTTCGGGGCCCGCGCGCAGAGTCACGAGGGCAAGCTGCAGGTCGAACTGGCACGTTTGCAGTACCTGGCCACGCGACTGGTGCGGCGCTGGTCCCACCTGGAGCGGCAGACCGGCGGCATCGGCCTGCGCGGCGGCCCGGGCGAAACGCAGATCGAGCTCGACCGCCGCATGATCGGCGAGCGCATCAAGTCGGTTTCCGCGCGGCTGGACAAGGTCAAGCGCCAGCGCAGCACCCAGCGCAAGGCACGCGAGCGCCGGGGCACCTTCCGCATTTCGCTGGTCGGCTACACCAATGCCGGCAAGTCGACGCTGTTCAACGCCCTGGTCAAGGCGCGTGCGCTGGCCGCCGACCAGCTGTTCGCCACGCTGGACACGACGACGCGCGCGCTGTGGCTTGGCGACGAAGTCGGCTCGGTGTCTCTGTCCGACACGGTCGGCTTCATCCGCGACCTGCCGCACAAGCTGGTCGAGGCCTTCCAGGCCACGCTGCAGGAGGCGGCCGATGCCGACCTGCTGCTGCACGTGGTCGATGCCGCCAGCCCGCATGCGCTGGAGCAAATGGCCGAGGTCGAGCGCGTGCTGCACGAGATCGGCGCGGAACAGGTGCCGCAGGTCGTGGTCTACAACAAGTGCGACCTGCTCGAATCCACGCGGCAACCGCGCCGGGCGGCCGACTGGGTCGAACGGCCGAAACGGCTGCGCGCGCCGGGTCTTCATCAGCGCGCGCGCAGCGGCCAGGGCCTGGACACGTTGCGCGAGCTGCTGGCGGACACGGTACGCGAGCGCTTGAACGCCGCGCCGCCGTCCCCAGATGCGGTCGACGATCCGCGTTCTCTTCCCGCCGCGGCGGGCACTCCCCCTCGTATCCGTCCCTCACAACATGCCTGAGACAACCACCGAGCGGCCCGCAACCGAACTCGGCGAAGTCGCGCGTGCGGCTGCGGCCCTGCTGAGCGCGCTGGGCCGGCGCGCCTTCGGACCGGCGCGCCACGCCGACACGCTGGTCTTGAACAACGGCCGCAACGACGGTCCGCCGGACCTGGACGAGCTGTGGCGCGATTTCAACCGCAAGCTCAGCGGCATGTTCGGCGGCAAGGGGGGGCCGCGCCAGAACCGGCCTTCGGATCGCCAGCCCGACGGCGGCCCACCGTTCCAGCCCAACATGCGAAGCGCCGGAATCGGCATCGGCCTGATCGCCGGCGTGGTCGCGCTGGTCTGGCTGGGCAGCGGCGTGTTCATCGTGCAGGAAGGCCAGCAGGCGGTGGTCACCTCCTTCGGCCGCTATGCCTACACGGTCGATGCCGGCATCCAGTGGCGCTTCCCGTATCCGTTCCAGGCGCACGAGACGGTGCCGGTGACGCAACTGCGTTCGGTGGAGATGGGCCGCAACACGCCGGTGCCGGCCACCGGTCTGCGCGACTCGTCGATGCTGACGCAGGACGAGAACATCATCGACATCCGCTTCACGGTGCAGTACCGGCTGAAGGATGCGCGCGCGTTCCTGTTCGAGAATCGCAATCCCGACGAGGCGGTGGTGCAGGCCAGCGAATCGGCGGTGCGCGAGGTCGTCGGCCGCAGCAACGTCGACTCCGTGCTCTATCAGGCGCGCGATGTGCTGGCTGCCAACCTGCTGGCGTCGGTGCAGGCGCAGCTCGACCGGCTCAACACCGGCATCCAGGTGGTCACGGTCAACGTGCAGCAGGTGGCGGTGCCCGAGCAGGTGCAGGCCTCGTTCAACGACGCGGTCAAGGCCACGGCCGATCGCGACCGATTCAAGAACGAAGGCCAGGCCTACGCCAGCGACGTGATCCCGCGGGCGCAAGGCACGGCCGCGCGGCTGCGCGAGGAGGCCGAGGGCTACCGCTCGCGCGTGGTATCGATGGCCGAAGGCGATGCCGAGCGCTTCCGCTCGATTGCCGAGGAATACAAGAAGGCGCCGCAGGTCACGCGCGACCGCATGTACATCGACACGATGCAGCAGGTGTACAGCAACGTCAGCAAGGTGCTGGTCGACAGCCGCAGCGGCTCGAATCTGCTGTACCTGCCGCTGGACAAGCTGATGCAGCAGGCCGGTGCGGGGGTGGCCGCGCCGACGCCGGCGCCGGCGCCGGCCGAGACGGCGCCGGCCGCCGCATCGGTGGGCGACGCGCGCTCGCGCGACGGGGGTCGCAGCCGCGACCGCGACATCCGCTGAACGCCGGGGACTGCAAGCATGAATCGCATTGGAATGTTTGCCGCGGCGGCGCTGATCGCGTTGATGCTCGCGGCCTCGACGATGTTCATCGTCGACCAGCGCCAGGTGGCGGTGGTGTTCGCGCTGGGCGAGATCAAGGAAGTCATCACCGAGCCGGGGCTCAAGTTCAAGCTGCCGCCGCCGTTCCAGAACGTGGTGTTCCTCGACAAGCGCATCCAGACGCTGGACAACTCGGAGAACCGGCCGATCTTCACGGCGGAGAAGAAAAGCCTGGTGATCGACTGGCTGGTCAAGTGGCGCATCGCCGAGCCGCGCCAGTTCATCCGCAACAACGGCACCGACTTCCGCAACCTGGAGAACCGGCTGAGCCCGGTGGTGCAGGCCGCGTTCAACGAGGAGGTCACGCGCCGCAACGTGTCGGGCGTGCTGTCGATCGAGCGGGAAAAGGTCATGCGCGACGTGCTGTCGCGGCTGGCCGACGAGGCGAAGGCCTTCGGCATCGAGATCATCGATGTGCGCATCAAACGCGTCGACTTCGTTGCCGACATCACCGATTCGGTGTTCAAGCGCATGGACTCGGAGCGCAAGCGCGTGGCCAACGAACTACGTTCGCAGGGCATGGCCGAAGGCGAGAAGATCCGCGCCGATGCCGACCGCCAGCGCGAAGTGATCGTCGCCGAGGCCTACCGCGATGCGCAGAAGATCAAGGGTGACGGCGACGCCAAGGCCACGGCGCTCTATGCCGACTCCTTCGGCAAGGACCCGGCTTTCGCCCGTTTCTATCGCAGTCTGGAGGCCTATCGCAGCAGCTTCCGTTCGCGCACCGACGTGATGGTGATCGATCCGAACAGCGAGTTCTTCCGGGCGATGCGCGGCGCCGGCGCGGACACGAAGTAGCCCGTCGCGCCCGCCCCGATGTCCGACCTGCTGCTCGGCGCCGTCGCCCTGATGCTGGTGCTCGAAGGGCTGCTGCCCTTCCTGAGCCCGCGCAGCTGGCGCTCGATGTTCGAGCGTGCCACGCAGCTCAGCGATGGCCAGATCCGCTTCGTCGGCCTCAGCAGCATGTTGATCGGCGTCGTGCTGCTGCTGGCGTTCTGGAACTGAGCCCGGCCGGGAGGCCGGCCGATACAATCGGTTTTTACTTTCCCGGGCCCCGCTCATGTCCTCTGCCTGGCTGCTGCCGGAGCACATTGCCGATGTCCTGCCTGCGCAGGCGCGCCGCATCGAGGAACTGCGGCGCAGCCTGCTCGACCGTTCTCGCAGCTACGGCTTCGAGCTGGTCATGCCGCCGCTGCTCGAACATCTGGATTCGCTGCTCACTGGCACGGGCCATGAGCTGGATCTGCGCACCTTCAAGCTGGTGGACCAGCTCAGCGGCCGCACGCTGGGCCTGCGCGCCGACACCACGCCGCAGGCCGCGCGCATCGACGCGCACCTGCTGAACCACGACGGCGTGACGCGGCTGTGCTACTGCGGCCCGGTGCTGCACACGCGCGCCGCGGGGCTGCGAGCGTCGCGCGAGCCGCTGCAGTTCGGCGCCGAGATCTTCGGCCACGCCGGCCTGGAGGCCGACCTGGAGGTGCAGGAGCTTGCGCTCGACTGCCTCCAGCTGGCCGGCTTCGATGAGCTGGTGATCGATCTGGCCGACGCGCGCGTGCTGCGCGGCGTGCTGGCCGGGTTGGCCATCGAGGCGCAGCAACTGCACGAGGTGGTGGCTGCGCTGTCCAAGAAGGACGCGGCCGCGGTTGCGACGCTGTCGCAGGGCTTTCCGACGCAGACGCGGCGTGCTTTGCACGATCTGCTGGCGCTGTACGGCGACGAGGAGGTGCTGACCGCAGCGCGACGCCTGCTGCCGCAGCGACCGCTGATCACCGCGGCGCTGGACGACCTGCAGTGGCTGGCGGCCCACCTGAGGCGCGACCACCCCGAAGCGCGCATCGGCTTCGATCTGTCGGACATGAGCGGTTATGCCTACTACAGCGGCACCCGTTTCGCCGTCTACGGCGGTGGCTCCAGCGATGCGCTGGCCCGCGGTGGTCGCTACGACGAGGTCGGCGCGGTGTTCGGCCGGCGCCGGCCCGCGGTGGGCTTCAGCCTCGACCTGAAGGTGCTGGCCGAGCATGCGCCGGAGCCGCCGCGTGCCAGCGCGATCCGGGCACCGTGGGGCGAAGATCCGGTGCTGCGTGCCGCGGTGCGCCGGCTGCGGGAAGCGGGCGAGACCGTGCTGTGCGTGCTGCCGGGGCACGAGCACGAAGGCCAGGAGTTCGACTGCGACCGCGAACTGGTTTCCGTTGATGATCAATGGGTGCTGCGCGCGCTGTAGCGCGGACGCATCCCATGCAGCTGAAGGATTGCACTTGAACAAGCAGCAGGGCCAGACCGCTACGCGCGGCCGCAACGTCGTCGTCGTCGGCACCCAGTGGGGTGACGAAGGCAAGGGCAAGATGGTCGACTGGCTGACCGACCATGCGCAGGGCGTGGTGCGCTTCCAGGGCGGTCACAACGCCGGCCATACGCTGGTGATCCGCGGCCAGAAGACAGCGCTGCAGCTCGTGCCTTCGGGCGTGATGCGCGACGGCGTGCCGTGCTACATCGGCAATGGCGTCGTCGTCGACCCGAGCCATCTGTTGCAGGAGATCCAGCGCCTGGAGGCGGCTGGTCTGGACGTGCGCTCGCGGCTGTTCGTCAGCGAGTCCTGCCCGCTGATCCTGCCGTTCCACGTGGCCGTGGACCAGGCCCGCGAGGGTCTGCGCGAGAGCAGCGGCGCCGGCAAGATCGGCACCACCGGCAAGGGCATCGGCCCGGCCTACGAGGACAAGGTGGCGCGGCGTGCACTGCGGGCGCAGGACCTGAAACATCCCGAACGTTTCGCGGCCAAGCTGCGCGAACTGGTCGAATTGCATAACTTTGCGCTCGGCGGTTACCTGAAGTCTCAGCCGCTGGACTACCAGTCCGTGCTCGAGCAGTCGATGCGCGCCGCTGAGCAACTGCGGCCGCTGCTGTCCGATGTGGGCTACCGGCTGCATCTGGCGCATCTGCAGGGCGCGAACCTGCTGTTCGAAGGCGCGCAGGGCACGCTGCTCGACGTCGACCACGGTACCTATCCCTTCGTCACCTCCAGCAACTGCGTGGCCGGCAACGCCGCGGCGGGGTCGGGGGTCGGGCCGGACATGCTGCACTACGTGCTGGGCATCACCAAGGCCTACACCACGCGCGTCGGCAGCGGGCCGTTTCCCACCGAGTTGCCGATGGATGTGCCGGGCAGTGTCGGCCATCACCTGTCGACCGTCGGCCAGGAACGCGGCACGGTCACCGGCCGCGCGCGCCGCTGCGGCTGGCTCGACGCGGCCGCGCTGAAGCGCTCCACCATCATCAACGGTCTGTCGGGCCTGTGCATCACCAAGCTCGACGTGCTCGACGGGCTGCCCGAGATCAAGGCCTGCATCGGCTACAAGCTCGGCAGCCGCAGCATCGACGTGCTGCCGCTGGATGCCGACGAAGTGGCCGCCTGCGAGCCAGTGTACGAGACGTTTGCCGGCTGGAGCGAGAAGACCGCCGGCTTGACTGAGTGGGAGCAGCTGCCGTTGAACGCGCGTCGCTATCTGGAGCGCGTTCAGTCGCTGATCGGGACGCCGATCGACGTGGTTTCCACCGGGCCGGATCGTGACCATACGATCCTGCTGCGTCATCCCTACCAGGCCTGAGCAGCGTCGCGCTCCGGCCCGTCCTTCATCTCCAACCTGCGGAAGACCTTCATGCTCACCGACGACGGCAAACACCTGTACGTGTCCTGGGACGAGTACCACATGCTCACCGAGCGCCTGGCGCTCAAGGTGCATGCCTCGGGCTGGGACTTCGACCAGATCCTGTGCCTGGCGCGCGGCGGCATGCGTCCCGGCGACGTGCTGTCGCGTGTGTTCGACAAGCCGCTGGCGATCATGTCGACCAGTTCCTATCGCGCCGAGGCTGGCACGATCCAGGGCCGGCTCGACATCGCAAAGTACATCACGCTGCCGAAGGGCGAACTGGCCGGCCGCGTGCTGCTGGTCGACGACCTGGCCGACTCGGGCGTGACACTGCAGGCGGTGGTCGAGCGGCTGCGCGGCATGCCGTCGATCAGCGAACTGCGTTCGGCGGTCATCTGGGTCAAGGGCGTGTCGACCTACACGCCCGATTACTTCGTCGAGCGCCTGCCCACCAGCCCGTGGATTCACCAGCCCTTCGAGGAGTACGACAACATGCCTCCCGACAAGCTGGCGCAGAAATTCGCGATCTGATCAACCCAAAGAAAAAGGCCGGCGATTGCCGGCCCTTGTTCACATCATCACTTGGTGCCCAGGAGAGGACTCGAACCTCCACGGAGTTACCCGCTAGTACCTGAAACTAGTGCGTCTACCAATTCCGCCACCTGGGCACTACAACAAGAGAGTATAGCATCAAACAGACGATCCTCCAGAGCACCGGTGCCGCGGGCACCGCCTTGCTCAGCGAAGTCGAGGGCCAGGTCGAAGGGCACCAGGACGGTCACGGTTTCGTGCGCCGCGACGATGGCGGTCCACAGATCTACCTGTCGCCCCAGGAAATGCGCGCGGTACTGCACCGCGACCGCGTGCGTGCGCGCATCGTGCGCTACGACCGCAAGGGCCGTCCAGAAGGCCGCGTGCTCGACATCATCGAACGTCGCAAGGCGCCGATCATCGGCCGCCTGCTGCACGAGGCCGGCATCTGGCTGGTGGCGCCCGAAGATCGGCGCTACGGCCAGGACATCATGGTGCCGAAGAACGCCACCGCCAATGCAGCGGCGGGGCAGGTGGTGTCGATCGAACTGACCGAACCGCCGTCGATGTACTCGCAGCCGATCGGCCGCGTCGTCGAGGTGCTGGGAGAGATCGACGACCCGGGCATGGAGATCGAGATCGCGGTACGCAAGTACGAGGTGCCGCACCGCTTTTCACCGGAGGCGCTGGCGCAGGCCGCCGCGCTGCCCGACAAGCTGCGTCCTGTCGACCGTCGCCACCGCATCGACCTCAGCGACGTGCCCTTGGTGACCATCGACGGCGAGGACGCGCGCGACTTCGACGACGCGGTCTATTGCGAACCCTTCGCGCGTGGCCGCGGCAAGAGCCGCTTCGAGGGCTGGCGGCTGATCGTCGCGATCGCCGACGTCAGTCACTACGTCAAGCCGGGCGAGGCGCTGGATGCCGACGCCTACGAGCGCGCGACCTCGGTGTATTTCCCGCGCCGCGTGATCCCGATGCTGCCTGAGAAGCTGTCGAACGGCCTGTGTTCGCTGAACCCGGAGCAGGAGCGCCTGGCGATGGTCTGCGACATGGTCATCGACGCGCACGGCGGCATCGATGCCTACCAGTTCTATCCGGCGGTGATCTGCTCGCATGCGCGGCTGACCTACACCGAAGTTGCCGCGGTGCTGGCCAACACGCGCGGCCCCGAAGCGCAGCGTCGTGCCGACCTGGTGCCGCACCTGCTGCACCTGCACGAGGTCTATCGTGCGCTGCTGAAACAGCGCGCCAAGCGCGGCGCCGTCGACTTCGAGACCACCGAGACGCAGATCGTCTGCGACGAGAACGGCCGCATCGAGAAGATCGTGCCGCGCACGCGCAACGAGGCGCACAAGCTCATCGAAGAAGCGATGCTCGCGGCCAACGAATGCGCGGCAGGCTTCATCGAGGCGGCGGATCATCCGGTGCTGTTCCGCGTGCACGAAGGCCCGACGCCCGAGCGCCGCGTGACGCTGCAGAACTACCTGCGGGCCCTGGGCATCGGCCTGCACCTCAGCGACGATCCGACGCCGGCCGAGCTGCAGGCGATCGCCGAGGCCACGAAGGATCGTGCCGACGTCACGCAGATCCACACCATGCTGCTGCGCTCGATGCAGCAGGCGGTCTATACCAGCACCAACGCCGGCCACTTCGGCCTGGCCTATGGCGCCTACGCGCATTTCACCAGCCCGATCCGGCGCTATCCCGACCTGCTGGTGCACCGCGTCATCAAGGCGATTCTCGGCGAGAAGCGCTATCAGCTCGACGCCGCACTCGTGGCCAGCATGCCGCCGGCGCCGCCGCGGCGCGGTGCCAAGCCTGCGTCTGCCAAGCCGCCGAAAGCGATGAGCAAGGAGCTGGAAACCTGGGAGATCGCCGGTGCGCACTGCAGTGCCAACGAGCGTCGCGCGGACGAAGCTTCGCGCGACGTCGAGGCCTGGCTCAAGTGCCGTTTCATGCGCGAGCACCTTGGCGAAGAGTACGCGGGCACGGTCAGTGCCATCACCAGCTTCGGCCTGTTCGTCACGCTGGACGCGCTGTATGTCGAAGGGCTGGTGCACATCACCGAACTGGGCGGCGAGTACTACCGCTTCGACGAAGTGCACCAGGAACTGCGCGGCGAGCGATCTGGCGCCCGTTATGCGGTCGGCACGCGGGTGCGCGTGCAGGTCAGCCGTGTCGACCTGGACAGCCGGCGTATCGACTTCCGGCTGGTACGCGACGGCGAACTGGGCCCGCCGGCGACCCGAGGCCGCGGCGAACGTGCGCGCGCGCAAAGCGCAGTCGAGGAGTTGCGCGCGGTCAAGGAGGCCGATCGCAGCTGCCAGCGCGCGGTGCGCAGCAGGCGGCAAGGCCGGCAAGAAGACGGTCGCGAAGGCGCGCACGAGCGCAAGGCGGCGCCGCGCAAGCGGCGTTGACCACCGCCGCAGCGGCAGCGGTGCTGCGGCGGACCTAGCGCCGGTATGCCGCCGCGACGGCGCGCATGTGTTCGCTGAGCTCGCCGGCGCGCAGCGCCAGACTGCCGGGCGCGCGGGCCAGCACCACGTCGGCGGCGTGGCCGTGCAGCCAGGCGGCGGCCGGCAGTGCGAGCGCGGCGCCTGCCGCATCGCCGTGTTCGGCAGCCAATTGCGCCCAGAGGCCACCGGCCCATCCGGCCAGCACATCGCCGGTGCCACCGCCGGCCAGCAGTCCGTTGCCGGTCGGGTTGAGGAGCGTCGGCCCGCTGGGAGTGGCGAACAGGCTCCCGGAGCCCTTCAGCAGTACGGCGCAGCGCAGCTGTTCGGCCAGCGCACGCACGGCGGCCAGCCGGTCGGCCTGCACCTCGGCGGCATCGCAGCCCAGCAGCCGCGCGGCTTCCAGTGGGTGGGGCGTCAACGCGGTGGCCAGGCCGCGTGTGGCCCGCGCCTGAAGCTGCGTGCGCAGACCGGTGTCTTTCGCAACGGCATTCAGCGCATCGGCATCGAGCAGCAGCCGTGGGCTGCGTGACAGCAGCACCGGCAGCACCTCGCGCACCGCGTCACCGCCGCCGCAGCCGCAGACCACGGTGCTGCGCGCCAGTGCGTCCGGGTTCCCGTGCCACCATTGCGGCCTGTACATCAGCTCGGGCTGCAGCGCGTCCAGCGGCATGGCTGTCGGGTCGAGTGGGCTGACGAACACCCGTCCGGCGCCCGCCGCCAGCGCCGCGCGGCCGCCAGCATGGCGGCACCGGCCATGCCGGCGCACCGCCGATCACCAGTCGCCAAAACTGCCTTTGTGGCTGGCATGTGCACGAGGCCGCAGTGGCTGCAGCGTCGCGGCACCGCTGAGCGTCGCGCTGGCCGACGTCGGCCTCGACGCCGAGTCGGTCGATGATTCGTCGCCAGCACAGGTCGCGGCCATCGGCGGTGAACAAGCCCGGCTTCAATGTCAGCAGACTCAGTGCGTCGCGCTCACCGCGACGCCAAGGCGTCGGCCGCTGTCGGCGTGCAGGCCCGAAGGCAGGTCCACGGCCAGCACCACGGGCGCGCGCATGCGCTCGATGGCCTCGATCGCTTCGGCAATGGCGCTGGCCGGCGACCGCGACGCACCCAGGCCCAGCAGCGCGTCGATGATCAGGTCGGCTTGACCGGCCGGCGGTTCCCGCGACAGTTCCAGCCCGTCCGCCTGGGCCGCGGCCAGCGCATGGCGCGCGTCGGGCGGCAGTTGGGCGGCATCACCGTGCAGCGTGACGTGCACCGACAGCCCGGCGCGGCGCAGCCATTGCGCGGCCACCAGGCCATCGCCGCCGTTGTTGCCCGGCCCGCAGGCCACCCAGACCCGGCGCGAATGCGGTGCCAGTGCCAGCGCCAACCGTGCCACGGCGGTGCCGGCCCGTTGCATCAGCGCATGAGGTGGGTTCTGCGCGATCGCGGCCGCCTCGATGGCGCGCGACGCCTGCACGTCGTGCAGCGCGGCAGCCGCATCCCCGGGCAGGATGCGCTGCGGCAGCTCAGGTCGGGTCGACGGCATGACAGGGCGCGGATGAGGCTCTGATTCTGCGCCAGCGCCCGTGCCGCCCGTGCTCAGGCCTGCAGCCGCTGTGGCGTCAGGCCGCTGACATCGATCTCCGGCGTACGCGCGGCCAGCAGGTCGGCCACCACGCGCGCCGAGCCGCAGGACAGCGCCCAGCCGCTGGAGCCGTGGCCCAGGTTCAGCCAGATGCCGGGGCAGCGGCTGGCGCCGACGACCGGCGGGCCGTCCGGCAGCATCGGCCGCGCACCCTTCCATGCGCTGGCCTGCGACAGGCGTGCGGCGCCGGGGAACCAGTCGTCCAGCACCTTGTACAGCGTGGCCAGCGCCGCGCTGTTCATGCGGCCTGGCGCGCCGCCGATCTCGGCGCTGCCGGCAACGCGGATGCGCTGCCCGAGTCGCGAGATCGCGACCTTGAACTTTTCGTCCATCACCGCGCCGCGCGGACCGACCGCCTGCGGCAACTCGCCCAGCGGCATCGGCGCGGTCACCGAATAGCCGTACACCGGTGCAATCGGCAGGCGCAGACCGAGCGGTGACACCAGGCGACCGGCCAGATGGCCGGTACACACCAGCACGGCGTCGAAGTCGACGGGCTGTGGTCTGGCGCCGGCGTCTGCCGCCGCCAGGCTGCGGGCCAGAACCTGGGGCGACTTTCCAGGCGTCAGTGCCAGCACCTCGTGCTGGAACAGGAAGCGCGCGCCCAGGCGCTGCGCCTGCGCCTTCAGAAGGTGAGCGAAGTGCCGGCAGTTGCCGACCTCGTCCTGTGGCAGCGATATGCCCGCGTGCAGCGCCATCTCGCGGTTCAGGCCCGGCTCCAGCTGACGGCACTGCGCCGCATCGAGCAACTCGAAGTTGACCTGCAGGTCCTCCAGCACGCGCAGTCCGGCCTGGGCCTGCTTCAGGTCACCCGCGCTGCGCAGCAGCACCAGCACGCCGCGCGCCTGCTCGTAGTCCAGTTCGAGTGCCTGCGTCAGCGCGTGCAGGCGCTGGAGCTGCTGTACTTCGCCAGCCGGTACATGCGGCCGCGGTTCGCCTGATAGACCGCAGGGTTGCAGGCGCGCCACCAGCGCCAGATCCAAGGCAGCCGGGCCAGCGCATTCGCGCCGCCGAAGCGTACCGGCGCATGCGGGCCGGCCATGTGGCGCAGCACCTTCCACGGCATGCCCGGCGCGGCCCACGGGGTGACATAGCCGGGCGCGACGACGCCGGCATTGGCGAAGCTCGTTTCGCTGGCCACGCCTGCATGGCGTTCGTAGACGGTGACCTCGTGGCCATCGGCCGCAAGCTCATGCGCACTCGTGACGCCGACGATGCCGGCGCCGATGACGGCGATGCGCATGTCAGTGCAGAGCCTGCTCGATGGCCAGCGAGATGTCCAGCACGGCATCGTCGTGGCCGCCCGGCGCCCAGACCATCAGCCCAACCGGCAGTTCGTCCGGCGCCTGGCAGGGCAGCGACAGCGCACAGCCGTCCAGGTGGTTGACCACCGAAGGGCTGCGCAGCAGCAGCGCATTGGTGGCGAAGAAGGCTTCATCGTCCTGCAGCAGCGGCTGCAGCGGCGGCGCCACGATCGGCACCGTCGGGCAGACGAAGGCATCGATGTCGGTGGCCATCTGTTCCACCTGTGCGATCCAGCGCCGGCGCAGTTGCAGGCGGTCGATGTAGTCCGCGGCCGCGATAATCGTCGCGGATGCGTCAGCACGCGGGTCGTAGTCGGCATGGCGTTCTCGAGTCGTCCAGGCCAGGCCCAGGCTTCCACCGCGCTGATCTGGCCACTGCTGGTCCAGGGGATGTCGCTGTCGGGCAGCGGTCGGTCGACGATCTCGGCACCGGCGGCGCGCAGGCGGCGCAGGCTGCGCTCGAAGGCGCGAGCGACCCCGTCGTCCAGGCCGTCGAGCATCGGCCCCGTCGGCAGCGCCAGGCGCAGTGCACGCAGCGGCCGGTCTGCGCAGCCGCACGCGGCGTGCCGCCAGCACTTCGTGCAGCAGCACGGCGTCACGCACGCTGCGCGTGATCGCACACGTGGTGTCCAGCGTGAACGACAGCGGCAGGCAGCCCTCGGTCGGCGTCAGCGCCTGCGTGTTCTTGAAGCCCACCAGCCCGTGCAGCGCCGCCGGCACGCGGATCGAGCCGCGCGTGTCTGGAGCTGATGCGCCCAGGTTGCGCCACTGGCGACGGTGACCGCGCCGCCGGAGGTGGACCCGCCCGGGATGCGCGGCGTGGCATCGAGCCGTGCCGTGGCCACGTTGGCCGGCGTGCTACAGGGTGGATTGATGCCGGATGCCGGAGAAGGCGAACTCGGTCAGGTTGGTGTGCCTGCTCAGCGCCGCGCTGGCGGTGGTATTCGTAGGCGCGCCACGGCCGGGTGTCGCCGCCGGCCGGCGCGGCATCGGCCAGCGAGCGCGAGCCGCGGT
>JBGAII010000094.1:0-17213 GCA_044225625.1 Rubrivivax sp. | reverse complement strand
CAGACCCCGGTGCGCATCTTCGCCGCCTCGGGCACGCTGGTCGTGGTGGCGTTCTACCTGATCGCGCAGATGGTCGGCGCGGGCCAGCTCATCAAGCTGCTGTTCGGCCTGGAGTACTGGATCGCGGTGGTCATCGTCGGCGCGCTGATGATGGTCTACGTGCTGTTCGGCGGCATGACGGCCACCACCTGGGTGCAGATCATCAAGGCCTGCCTGCTGCTGGGCGGCGCGAGCTTCATGGCCTTCATGGTGATGTGGCAGTTCGGCTTCAGCCCCGAGGCGATGTTCGCCAAGGCCGTGCAGATCAAGGCCGACCTCGCCACCGCCGGCGGCAAGACGCCGGAGGAGGCTGCCAAGCTCGGCCAGTCGATCATGGGCCCGGGCAACTTCGTGAAGGACCCGATCTCGGCGATCAGCTTCGGCATGGCGCTGATGTTCGGCACCGCCGGCCTGCCGCACATCCTGATGCGCTTCTTCACGGTGCCTTCCGCCAAGGAAGCGCGCAAGAGCGTGATGTGGGCGACCGGCTGGATCGGCTACTTCTACCTGCTGACCTTCATCATCGGCTTCGGCGCGATCACCTTCGTGCTGACCAACCCGCAGTTCCTCGACGCCAAGGGCGCGCTGCTGGGTGGCGGCAACATGGCGGCCATCCACCTCGCCAACGCGGTGGGCGGCAACGTGTTCCTCGGCTTCATCTCGGCGGTGGCCTTCGCGACCATCCTCGCCGTGGTGGCCGGCCTGACGCTGTCGGGCGCCTCGGCGGTGTCGCACGACATCTACGCCACGGTGCTCAAGGGCGGCAAGGCCGACAGCGCCTCCGAACTGCGCGTCTCGAAGATGACCACCATCGCGCTCGGCATCGTCGCCGTCGTGCTGGGCATCGCCTTCGAGAAGCAGAACATCGCCTTCATGGTGTCGCTGGCCTTCGCGATCGCGGCGTCGGCCAACTTCCCGGTGCTGCTGATGAGCGTGCTGTGGAAGGGCTGCACCACGCGCGGCGCGGTGATCGGCGGCTTCCTGGGCCTGATCAGCTCGGTGGTGCTGACCGTCGTGTCGCCGGCGGTGTGGGAAGCCACGCTCGGCAACCCGAAGGGCTCGGCCTGGTTCCCGTACACCAGCCCGGCGCTGTTCTCGATGACCATCGGCTTCGTCGGCATCTGGCTGTTCTCGATCCTCGACGGCAGCAAGCGCGCCGCCGAAGACAGGGCCGGCTTCCTGGCCCAGCAGGTGCGCAGCGAGACCGGCATCGGCGCGTCCGGCGCGTCCGGCCACTGAAAACGACTGCCGTGGCGACGGCCTGGTCCGCTGCGGCAAGATTCACGGGACTGCGGGCTCCGGCCTCGCGGTCCCTTTCCATTTTGGACGGCCCCGTGAGTGCCAGTTTCGACTTCGATGTCCCGCCCTTCGACACGCTGAACGCGGCGCAGCAGGCCCTGGTGCGGGCCACGGCCAGCCAGGTGCACTTCGCACCGGACGATCCGGTGCTGACGCCGGAGATGGTCCCGACGCACGCCTACCTGCTGGTGGCCGGCCACGTGCGGCGCGATGCCGGCGTTCTGCCCGAGGCCACCTACGGCGCGGGCACGCTGTTCGGCGCGCGCGCGCTGCTGTCGGCGCGCGCCGGCAGCCATTCGGTGGCACTCGACGACGTCAGCGCCTGGCAGATTCCGAAGGCGACGCTGCAATCGCTGCTGTCGGCCAACCCGGCCTTCTGCGCCGCGGTCTTCCGCGACATTGCGCAGCGCCTGTCGCACGCCGAGGCCAGCGGCGAGCAGCGTGAGTTCCTGTCGCTGATGATGGCCCGCGTGCGCGACGCCTACGTGCGCAGGCCCTTCTACGTGGATGGCGGACTCGACCTGGTGCAGGTCTGCGCGCTGATGGCCGCGGCCGGCCAGAGCAACGCGCTGGTGCGCGACGGCGAGCGCATCGGCATGTTCACCACCACCGACCTGCGCGACGCGCTGCTGCGCCCGGGCGGCGACGGCCGCTACCTGTCCCCCGGCGCAGTGCCGGTGCGCGACGTGGCCCGCTTCGAGCTGATCGCGGTGGACGCCGACGCCGAACTGTTCGAGGCGCTGCTGCTGATGCTGCGCCACCGCGTGCACCGCGTGCTGGTGCGCGACGGCGCGGCGATCGTCGGCGTGCTCAGCCAGCTCGACCTGATGAGCTTCGTCTCGAACCATTCGCACCTGATCGCGCTGCAGATCGAGCAGGCCGAGGACGTTGCCGCGCTGAAGGCCGCGGCCCTGCAGCTCGACGGCCTGGTGGCGCTGCTGCACGGCGGCGGCGTCAAGGTCGAGGTCATCGCCGGCATGGTGCGCGTGCTCAACGCCCAGGTGTTCGCACGGCTGTGGTCCTTCGTCGCCCCGCCCGAGCTGATCGCCAACAGCTGCCTGCTGGTGATGGGCAGCGAAGGCCGCGGCGAGCAGATCCTGAAGACCGACCAGGACAACGCGCTGCTGCTGCGCGACGGTTTCGAATGCCCCGGGCTGCCGCAGGCGACCACGGCCTTCAATCAGGCGCTGATCGAATTCGGCTGGCCGCCCTGCCCCGGCGACATCATGCTGACCAACCCGCTGTGGTGCGCGCCGCTGGCCGGCTTCCGCGAACGCATTCGCGGCTGGCTCTACGACGGCACCGCGGAGGGGCCGATGCGGCTGGCGATCTTCATGGACGCGGCGGCCGTGGCGGGCGATGCGGCCCTGCTGCAGCAGGCCAGGCAGTTCGTGCACGACATCCTGCCGGACAACCAGGCCTTCCTGGCACGTTTTGCCGGCGCCATCGAGCAGTTCCAGGAGCCGCCCACCGGCTGGTGGGCGCGGCTCACCGGCCAGCGCAGCCGCGACGAAACGCCCTTCGACCTGAAGAAGCTGGGCATCTTCCCGATCGTGCACGGTGTGCGCAGCCTGGCGTTGCAGGCGCACCTGGCGGTGCTCGGTACCGGCGAGCGCCTGCGCGCGCTGGTCGACGCGCAGCAGCTCGATGCCGATCTGGCGCGCGACCTGCTGGAGGCGCTGCATTTCCTGATGGGACTGCGGCTGAAGAACCACCTGGCGCAACGCCAGCGCGGCCACCCGACAGACAACCTGGTGCGCCTGTCCGACCTGAGCACGCTGGAGCGCGACCGGCTGCAGGACTCGCTGGGCATCGTCAGGCGCTTCCGCCAGCAGCTGCAGCAGCAGTTGCGCCTCGGCGCGCTCTGAACCCCGCGCCCGGGCGCGGGGCGTGGAGGACCGCGACGGCCAGCGTCAGATGCCGGTCAGCCGCGCGGACAGAATGTCTCATTGACGATGGCGCGCCCGACGCCGGGCCGCCGGTACAGGAGACAAACGCGATGCTCGAAGGCCTGCGCACGCAGCGGCTGCTGGCGCTCTTCTTCGCCGGCCTGGCGCTGTTCAACTTCCCGCTGCTGGCGCTGTGGGACCGTGACCTGCTGGTGCTGGGCGTGCCGCTGTTCCCGGCGGCGCTGTTCGCGCTGTGGGCGCTGCTGATCGCGCTGCTCGCGCTGATCCTCGAGCGCGGCTGAACGTCGGCCAACGCCATGATCGCCGGCGCCTGGGTCATCGCAGCCGCCTTCGCCTACCTGTCGCTGCTGTTCGCGGTGGCCAGCTTCGGCGACCGGCGCGCGCGGCAGGGCCGTTCGGTCATCGGCAACGCCTGGGTCTATGCCCTGTCGATGGCGGTGTACTGCAGCGCCTGGACCTACTTCGGCAGCGTCGGCCGCGCCGCTTCGGGCGGCGTCTGGTTCCTGCCGATCTACCTGGGCCCGATGCTGGCGATGATGCTGGCCTGGATGCTGCTGCGCAAGATGATCCGCATCGCGCGCGCCTACCGCATCACCTCCATCGCCGATTTCATCGCCAGCCGCTACGGCAAGAGCCAGACGCTGGCCGGGCTGGTGAGTCTGATCACCGTCGCCGGGCTGGTGCCGTACATCGCGCTGCAGTTGAAGGGCATCGCCGTGGCCTATGCGTTGATGACCGGTGCCACGGCCAGCGTCGCCGCGCCCTGGTGGGCCGACGGCACGCTGTACGTCGCACTGGCGCTGGCCGGCTTCACCATCGTCTTCGGCGCACGCCACCTGGACAGTGCCGAGCGCCACGAAGGCATGGTCGCGGCGATCGCCTTCGAATCGGTGGTCAAGCTGCTGGCCTTCCTGGCGGTCGGTGTCTTCGTCGCCTGGGGTCTGTTCGACGGTCTCGGTGACCTGTTCGCACGTGCCAGGGCCGTGCCGGCGCTGGCGCAGCTGCTGAGCCTCGGCCAGGGCCGCGCCGACTTCGCATGGGCACAGTGGTTCGCGCTGACGATGCTGTCGGCGCTGTCGGTGATCTTCCTGCCGCGCCAGTTCCAGGTGATGGTGGTCGAGAACGTGGACGAGCGGCACCTGAAGCGCGCCGCCTGGGTGTTCCCGCTGTACCTGCTGCTGATCAACCTGTTCGTGCTGCCGATCGCGCTGGCCGGCCTGCTGCAGTTCGGCGGCAGCGCCAATGCCGAGGGCTTCGTGCTGACGCTGCCGCTGGCCGCCGGCCAGCCGGCGCTGGCGCTGCTGGTGTTCGTCGGCGGGCTGTCGGCCGCCACCGGCATGGTGATCGTGGAAGCGATCGCGGTGTCGACGATGGTCTGCAACGACCTGGTCATGCCGCTGCTGCTGCGCACGCGCCGGCTGCAGGCCGCGCAGGCGGCGCCGGGTGGCGACCTCGGCGGCTTCCTGCTCGGCATCCGGCGCGCGGCCATCGTCGCCATCCTGCTGCTGGGCTACCTGTACTACCGGCTCGCCGGCGAGGCCTATGCGCTGGTCGGCATCGGCCTGATCAGCTTCGCCGCGGTGGCGCAGTTCGCGCCGGCGATGCTCGGCGGCATGTACTGGAAGGGTGCAACGCGCGCGGGCGCGCTCGCCGGGCTGCTGGCCGGCTTCGCGCTGTGGCTGTACACGCTGTTGCTGCCGTCCTTTGCCAAGTCCGGCTGGCTGAGCCCCGACTTCCTCGCGCACGGCGCCTTCGGCATCGAGCTGCTGCGACCGGAGGCGCTGTTCGGCCTGCGGGGGCTGGACTACCTGACGCATTCGCTGTTCTGGAGTCTGCTGGCCAACGCCGGCCTGTACGTGGCGGTGTCGCTGTGGCGGGCGCCGTCGGCGCGCGAGACCAGCCAGGCGCTGCTCTTCGTCGACGTGTTCAGGCGCACGACCAGCAGCGGGCCGGTGTTCTGGCGCGGCCGCGCGCGCGTCGCCGACCTGCTGCCGCTGCTCGGCCGCTTTCTCGGCCCGGCCCGGGCTCGCGCGCTGTTCGACGACTTCGCCCGCCAGCGCGGCGTGGCGCATCACGACGCGCTGCAGCCCGACGCGCAGCTGGTGCAGTTCGTCGAGACGCAACTGGCCGGCGCGATCGGCAGCGCCTCCGCGCGGGTGATGGTGGCCTCGGTGGTCGAAGAGGAATCGCTGGCGCTGGACGACGTGATGCGCATCCTCGACGAGGCCTCGCAGATCCGAGCCTATTCGCACCGGCTGGAGCTTGTCACCGACGAGCTGAAGCGCGCCAACGAGCAGCTGAAGAGCCTGGACAAGCTGAAGGACGACTTCATGTCCTCGGTGACGCACGAGCTGCGCACGCCGCTGACTTCGATCCGCGCGCTCGCCGAGCTGATGCGCGATGACCCGGACATGCCGCCCGAGCAGCGACAGGAGTTCCTCGACCTGGTGGTGGCCGAGACCCAGCGCCTGAGCCGGCTGGTCAACCAGGTGCTGGACATGGCGAAGATCGAGTCCGGCCATGCGCAGTGGCAGACCGTGGACGTGGACCTGAAGGCGCTGGTCGAGCAGGCGGCGCAGACCACGCGCGAGATGTTCCGCGAACGCGGCGCAACGCTGGAACTCGAGTTGCCGCAAGACGTACCCACGCTGCGCGCCGATGCCGACCGCCTGACGCAGGTGCTGCTGAACCTGCTGAGCAACGCGGCGAAGTTCCTGCCCGCCGAAGGCGGCCGCGTGCAGCTGCGGCTGCAGGTCGAGGCCGGCCTGCTGCGCGTCGAGGTGCAGGACAACGGCAGCGGCGTGCCGCCCGAGCAGCGCACGCTGATCTTCGAGAAGTTCCGCCAGGGCGGCGACGCGCTGAACCGGCCGCAGGGCACGGGCCTGGGGCTGCCGATCAGCCGGCAGATCGTCGAGCACTTCGGCGGCCGCATGGGCCTGCGCGATGACGTGACGCAAGGCGCCTGCTTCTTCTTCACGCTACCTTGGCACCCAGAAGACAGTGGAGACAAGGCATGACCCACAAGATCCTGATCGCCGACGACGAGCCGAACATCGTCGTCTCGCTGGAGTACCTGATGAAGCGCGCCGGCTACCTCGTGCTGGTCGCCCGCGATGGCCAGGAGGCGATCGACATGATCCGCCGCGAGCGCCCGGCGCTGGTGTTGCTGGACGTGATGATGCCGAAGAAGAGCGGCCACGAGGTCTGCGCCGAGTTGCGCGCCGACGATTCGCTGCGCGACGTCCGCGTGCTGATGCTCAGTGCCAAGGGCCGCGACACCGACATCGACAAGGGCCTGGGCGTCGGCGCCGATGCCTACATGACCAAGCCCTTCTCGACGCGTGAACTGGCGGCCAAGGTCGCCGAGATGCTGGGTCCGCCGTCGTGAAGCGCGTCGACAAGCGGCTGGTGGCGGCGCTGGCAGCGCCGGGTCTGCTGCTCGCGGCCTTCGGCCTGGGCGGCGGCGGCTGGCTGTGGGCCACGCTCGACGAGGCCGAGCGCAGCACGCTGGCCGCGGTGCTGCAGACCCGCGGCATGTTGCTGGTGATGGTGGCGCTGGCGCTGTGGGCACTGGCGGCGTGGCTGTTGAACCGGCTGTATCGCGACCACGTGCTGACCGCCGCGCAGCTGCTGGAGCAGGCACGCTCGCGCGCCGCCGGCGACGTGGCGCAGGACATCGAAGGCGCCGGCTCGGCGCCGCTGCGCGGCCTGGCCGAGACGCTGAACGCGCTGGTGCGGCAGCGCGCGGCGCTGCACGAGGAGATGGCCGCCAAGGTGGCCGAGGCGGCCCGCCACATCGACCAGGAGCGCCAGCGCCTGGCGGCGCTGATGTCCGAGCTGACGCAGGCGGTGGTGGTGTGCAACCTGGACGGAAGGATCCTGCTGTACAACAACCGCGCCCGGGTGCAGTTCCGCGCGCTGTCCAGCGCGCCCGACGTGGCCGGCGGCGCGGAGTTGATCGGCCTGGGCCGCTCGATCTACGGCGTGTTCGAGCGCCGGCTGGTCGCGCATGCGCTGGAAAACATCCAGCAGCGGCTGCTGCGCGGCGCCGCGCAGCCCACCGCGCAGTTCGTCACCACCACCCGCTCGGGCCAGCTGCTGCGCGCGGTGATGGCGCCGGTGCGCAGCGCCGGGCGGGATGCGGCGCTGCACGGCTTCGTGCTGATGCTCGACAACATCACGCGCGAGTTCGAGCAGGAATCGGCGCGCGATGCGCAGTTGCATGCCTTCACCGAAGGCACCCGTGCCGCGCTGGGCAACCTGCAGGCGGCCGTGGAGATGCTGGAGATGCCGGACCTGGAGCCGGCGATGCGCGAGCGCTTCCAGGCCGTGGTGCGCGACGAGGTGCAGGGCATGGGTCGGCGCGTGCAGGACCTGGCCACCCGCGGCGCGCAGGAGCTGCGCACGAGATGGCCGCTGGAGGACATGCTCGGCGCCGACTTCGTGGCCGCTGCGCAGCGCCGGCTGGAGGCGCTGGGCCTGCGCGTGTCGGCCAACGAGGTCGATGCCGCGCTGTGGCTCAAGGTCGACAGCTTCTCGCTGCTGCTGGCGCTGGCCAGCCTGGCACAGCGGCTCAAGGACGAATACGACATCCGCCGGGTCGACCTCCGGCTGTCGGCGGCGGGACAAGGCCAGCGTGCCCAACTGGACCTGCTGTGGGTCGGCCAGGCGATGAGCACCGAGACGGTGATGGGCTGGGAGACCGAACCAATGCGCATCGGCACCGACAGCAGCGCGCTGTCGGTGCGCGACGTGGTGCAGCGCCACGGGGCCGAATTCTGGTTCGAGCGCGAGCGCGTGCGTCATGCGGCCTTCTTCCGCTTCCTGCTGCCGCTGGCGGGCGCGCAGCCGCCGCTGGAGGCCGAGACCTTCGTGCGCGGCGACAGCCGGCCGGAGTACTACGACTTCGACCTGTTCGCGCAGACCGAGTCCAGCCGGGCGCTCGACGACCGGCCGCTGGCCGAGCTGAGCTACACCGTGTTCGACACCGAGACCACCGGCCTGAACCCTTCGGAAGGCGACGAGATCATCCAGATCGGCGCAACGCGGATCGTCGCCGGCAAGCTGCGCCGGCAGGAATGCTTCGAGCAACTGGTGGACCCGCAGCGCGATATCCCGGCCGCCGGCATCCCGATCCACGGCATCGAAGCGCAGATGGTGCAGGGCCAGCCGACGATCGACGCGGTGCTGCCGGCCTTCCATGCGTTTGCGCAGGACACCGTGCTGGTGGCCCACAACGCCGCCTTCGACATGCGCTTCCTGCAGCTGAAGGAAGCACGCACCGGCCTGCGCTTCGACCAGCCGGTGCTGGACACGCTGCTGCTGGCGGCGGTCGCACAGCCAAATCAGGAGTCTCAGGGCCTCGAAGCCATCGCCGAGCGGCTTGGCGTCACCGTGATGGGCCGGCACACCGCACTGGGCGACGCGATGGTCACCGCCGAGGTCTTCCTGAAGCTGTTGCCGTTGCTGCAGGCGCAGGGCGTGCACACGCTGGGTCAGGCTCGCGAAGCGGCCCAGAAGACGCTGTATGCCCGGCTGCAGTACTGAGCATCGGACACGCGCGTCGCGGCTGGCAGGCACCGACCGCGCGGCCCGCGGGAAAACCCGAGCAGCCTCACTCCAAATCTGGGAAAATGTCACGTGCGCCCGGGGGTTGCGGGTCGTTCCCTCAAGCTACATTCCTGCGCATCTTCTCCATTCAAACTCTGTGATTCAAACAATGAAGAGCAATCCTTTGCGGGCGTTGTTGTGGGCGTCGCTGCTCGGCCTGTCGGCCTGCGGCGGCGGCGGCGGTGGCGTGGCCAACACGGCCCCCACGGCCAATTTCGCCTTTGTGTGTTCGGACCTCGCCTGCACCTTCACCAACACCAGCACCGACCCCGAAAGCAACGCCTCGATCGCCAGCTACAAGTGGAGCTTCGGTGATGCCAGCAGCGACGTCACGACCCGGAATGCAACCCACACTTATGCGGCGGCCGGCAGCTTCGACGTGGTACTGGTCGTCGTCGACAACCTCGGCGCGTCGGGCACCGTGACCCAGAAGGTGACGGTCACGGCACCGGCAGCCGGCTCCGCCGTGCCGCATGCGTCCTTCACCGCCGCGTGCGAATCACTGACCTGCACCTTCACCGACACCAGCACCTACGACGCCGGCAGCACGCCGAGCACGCGTCTGTGGAACTTCGGCGATGGCGTCACCCTGGCCGCGACCAATCCAGCCGTGCATCGCTACGGCGCCACGACGCTGACCACCTATACCGTCACGCTCACCGTCACCGACGCGGCCGGCAACACCAGCACCAACACGCAGAGCCTGCCGGTGGCGCCGCCCGCTTCGACGGACAACTGCACCGGCGAAAACTGTCGCCTGCTGCTGACGCAGGCAGCCACGGTGACGGCGACGCTGGTCAGCAGTGCCTGCAATGCGCGCGGCAACCAGTTCCTCATCACCGCGCCGATCAATGAAGTCCTGTTCACGGACGGTTGTTATGTGCCCGTGGGCAGCACGTACACCCTCAACGGCGGCGCCCAGTTCGCCGCCGGAACCCAGTTGCAGGCCGCAGTGGTCTCGGGGCTGACGGGCACCACCGGTCTGGCCTTCCCGCCGTCCATCCGGATCAGCGGCAATTTCAGCTCCGGCTGGACGCTGAGCTTCGACGACGGCGCCGGCGGCCCCGGCGAACCCGACTACGACGACCTGGTCATCCTGATCAAGCCCACGCCGTAAGCGCGGGCCGCCGGGGTGCCGGGCAGGCGCCCCGGCGGCTGAGTTTCATCAGCGCGGCACCTGCCCCAGCAGTTCGGCGCGCAGCGCACGCAGCTGTGCCTTCAACCGACGTTGGTTGACTGCGCCCACGCGCAACAGCATCTTCTGGCCGGCGGTGGCCGCTTCGAGCCGCGGGTCGGCGAACTCGTAGCGCAGCCAGGGCCGTTCGGAGGGCACCTCGCCCTTCACCTCGACCAGCGTCACCGGGATCATTTCCGGCGCGTCCGGCGTGGCCAGCAACTGGTCGATCACGGCAATCAAGCGCGTGTGAAAACGCTGGCCGGGATAGCCCAGCTCCTCGTAGGCCGCCTGGGCCAGCGGCAACAGCCGGCCGTAGAACGCGGCAGCGGCCCGCGGGTCGATCTGCTCGGCCCACAGCACCAGCGGTGTGTAGCGCACGGCATTGTCCGGATCGGCATACAGGCGGCCTTCACGTTCGATCACCTTGAAGCGCCCCGGTGTGGGCTGCACCGGCCACAGTCGCGGCGGCGCATGTTCGCGCCCCAGGTTGTCGACCGTGACGACGAAACGGCGGACGAAGTCGTCGCTGATCAGGAGCTTCGCGCTCTGCGCGCCGACCAGCGCCGACAGTGCCGACGCCACGTCGGCCGCAGCGAGCGGCCCTTGGGCCGGCACGGGCTCGGTCCACGCGACCGGGCCGGACGCCGGCTCGGCCGAAGGCATGGCTGTCGAAGCAGCGGGGGCGGTCGGCGGCACGGCCGCGGGTGCCCGTCCGGCCTGCAGTTGCGGGACGGTCTGGGTGCGCTGCCACCACCACCATGCAGCGCCGGCGGCCAGCGCCAGCAGCAGCATCAGGCCTGCCAGCCCACCGGCCGCGGAGCGCGAAGGCGGTGGCACGAGGGTGCGCGTGCCCGCGTCCGCCAGATCGGCGTCGGGCATCGGCGCGGGGGACTGCTCGGCCATCGTCACCTCGCCGTCGCGTTCGGAACCGGTCCGACCCGGCCAGCGGACGCAAGTTCCACCCGATCGCCGGCCGACCCGCCGACCTGGCCGACGGCCGGGCCGCGGACCGCCGACTCAGAACGGCAGGCCGACGTAGTTCTCGGCCAGCGAGCGCTGTGCGGCTTCCGACGAGAACAGGTAGTCCAGCTCCGTCTGCTGCAGTTTCTGGTCGTATTCGATGCTGTCCGGGAAGGTGTGCAGCATGGTCGTCATCCACCACGAGAAGCGCTGCGCCTTCCACACCCGCGCCAGCGCCTTGGCCGAATAGCCTTCCAGCCCGCTGTCGTCGCCGCGCTGGTAGTGCGCGACCATCGCGTGGTACAGGTAGTAGATGTCCGAGGCCGCGCTGTTCAAGCCGCGCGCGCCGGTCGGCGGCACGATGTGCGCCGCGTCACCGGCCAGGAACAGGTTGCCGTAGCGCATCGGTTCGGCGACGAAGCTGCGCAGCGGCGCGATGCTCTTTTCGATCGACGGGCCGGTGATCAGCCGCGCCGCCACGTCGGCCGGCAGCCGGCGCTTCAGCTCGGCCCAGAAGGCGTCGTCGTTCCAGTCCTCGACACTGTCGCTCAGCGGCACCTGGATGTAGTAGCGGCTCAGCACCTGCGAACGCAGCGAGCACAGCGCGAAACCGCGCTCGTGGCGCGCGTAGATCAGCTCCGGCGACACCGGCTTCGTGCGCGACAGCACGCCCAGCCAGCCGAAGGGGTAGACCTTTTCGTATTCCCTCAGCACGGTCTTCGGGATCGACTTGCGGCTGACGCCGTGAAAGCCGTCGGCACCGATCACGTAGTCGCAGTCGATGCGCACGATCTCGTCGCCGCTGCGGTAGGTGACATAGGGCTTGGCGCTGGTCAGGTCGTGCGGTTGCACGTCCTCGGCGTTGTGAATGACGGCGCCCTTCATGCGGTCGCGGGCCTCGTACAGGTCCTTCGTCAGCTCGGTCTGGCCGTAGACGACCACGGAACTGCCACCGCTGTACTTGTGCAGATCCACCCGCTTCAGGTCGCCGTGGTTGCTGATGAAGAAGCCTTCGTGGATCTCGCCTTCGCGGTCCATGCGCTCGCCGCACTGCGCCTCGCGCATCAGCGCGGCGAAGCCGTGCTCGAGCACACCGGCGCGGATGCGGCCGAGCACGTACTCGCGGCTCTGGCGCTCCAGCACGATGGTGTCGATGCCTTTCAGATGCAGCAGCTGCGACAGCAGCAGGCCCGACGGGCCGCCGCCGATGATGCAGACCTGGGTCTTCATGTCTTGTCTCCTGGAGTGGGCTGTGACGGGCCGAACCTTAGGCCGTCGCGGGCCGCGGCGGAAGGGCTGCATCCGTCGGCTACTTGTACATTTCGAACATGCACGGGTCGGCGATACGCAGCTACGGACTGTTCGGCGAGACGGCCAACCTGCCGGACCCGCTGCACATCGAAACCATTGCCGCGCGCTCCGCGCTGCACGACTGGGAGCTGGCGCCGCACCGCCATGTGCGCCTGCACCAGCTGCTGCTGCTGCGCAGCGGGGGCGGCTGGCTGCACCTGGAAGGCGAGGCCTTGCCGCTGGCACCGATGTCGCTGGTCAACGTGCCGCCCGGCGCGGTGCACGCCTTCGCCTTCGAGCGCGGCACGCAGGGTTGGGTGGCCACGCTCGCCGACGACCTGGTCGAGCAGCTGGTGCCGTCCGCCGGCGACGAGCGTCGCGTGCTGGCCCGGGGGGGCGTGTTCGCCGCCGACGACACGCTGCCGCTGCTGATGGCGCAGATCACCACGGAGTTCGAAGGCACGGCCGCGTCGCGCGCGCTGCTGCTGCAGGGGCTGAGCGCGGTGCTGCTGGGCCTGGCCGCGCGCGCGGCACAACGCGCGGCACCGCCGCAGCGCGACTCGCCGGGCTCGGCGCTGCTGCGCCGCTTCGAGGCCGAGGTCGACAGCCACCTGCTGTCGCACCGTTCGGTGGCGGCCCATGCGCGTGCGCTGGCCGTGTCGCCCACGCACCTGAGCCGGGTGGTGCGCGCCGCCACCGGCCAGCCGGCGTCGCGCCTGATCGAAGCGCGGCTGATGCGCGAGGCCCGGCGCCAGCTGGCCTATACCAGCCTGCCGGTGACGACCATCGCCTACACGCTGGGCTTTGCCGACCCGGCTTACTTCAGCCGCGTGTTCCGCCGCGTGGAAGGCCTATCGCCGCGCGCCTTCCGCGAGCGGCTGGTGCGCGGCCACGCGCGCTGAGGCGACCGGCAACGCCGGCCGCCGGTCGGCCAGCCAGACGGCCAGGCCAAGCAGCACCAGACTGACCAGCAGACGCAGCGGATCCGCACGCTCGCCGAAGACCAGCAGCGAGCAGGCCACGGCCAACGGAATCTTGGCGTTGTTCATCACCGCCAGCTGGCCGGCGCTGACACGCGTGGCGCCGACGTTCCACAGGAAGAAGCCCACGCCCGACGCGACCACGCCCAGGTACAGCAGCGTCAGCGCCTGCGATGCGTTCAACGCGTCGGGCACGCCGCCGCCGCCGCGTGCCAGCAGCACCAGCAGCGCCAGCCCGGCGCCGCCGGCGTAGAGCCAGGCGAAGACGTCGCGGTCGCGCCAGGCCGGCTCGGCCTCGCGCCAGCGCTTGTAGCCCACCTGACCCGCGGCAAAGGCCAGGTTCGACAGCTGCACCCACAGCACGCCCGCCAGCGTCGGCGCCAGCGACTTGTCCTGGAAGACGACGACCGCGGTGCCGGCCACCGCCACCAGCGCGGCCGCCAGAGAACGCGGATGCCAGCGGCGCTGCAGCGCATCGGCCAGCAGCGTGACCATCACCGGCGTGGTCAGCGTCAGCAGCGCCACCTCGTAGGCCTGCAGATGGCGGAAGCTCTCGTTGTAGGCCAGGTACATCAGCCCGAACTGCAGGCCGCCCAGCGCCATCAGCTGCAGCGTGCGGCGCAGGCCCAGGCCGCGAGGGCGCAGGAAGGGCAGGAACACCAGCAGCGCCAGGCCCAGCCGCACCGCGGTGATGAAGGCGCTGTCGAGGCCGACGAGGCGGCCCTTGATCAGTCCGAAGGACAGGGCCCAGATGAGGGAAACTCCGATCAGATAAGGCATGCAACACAGCGTGCAAGAAAAGGGCCCGCAGTGTCGCATTGCCCACCCGCCCCGGCAGGGGCAGGGCACCCGGACGGCGCGCCGGTCGAATGGCCCGCGGCTTGCTTGACACCGGGCTTCGCGAATTCTGCCGAGGCCCTTGCCGTGAATCCCCGTTCATTCCCGTTCCTGTCCTCGTGTCGCGGCGCCGCGCTGGCCGCGCTGTCCGCCCTGCTGCTGCCGTGGTCCGCGTCCGCACAGACCGTGCTCGTCGTCTCGTCGTGGGTACCGCCGACGCACGTGCTGGCCGAAACCATCAAGCAGTGGTGCGAGCAACTCGAGCAGAAGAGCGCAGGCCAGGCCAGGTGCAACATCCTGCCGCGCGCCGTGTCGTCCCCGCCGGCCGCGCTGGACGCGGTGCGCAACGGCCTGGCCGACATCTCGTTCACGGTGCAGGGCTACACGCCCGGCCGCTTCGAGCTGACGAAGATGGCCGAGATGCCCTTCCTCGGCGATTCGGCCGAGGCCACGTCGGTGGCCTACCAGCGCATCTACGAGCGCTATCCCGCCTTTGCCACCGAATACACCGGCGTCAAGGTGCTGGCCCTGTTCACGCACGGGCCGGGCATGATCTTCAACACCAGGCGGCCGATCACCCGGCTCGAGGACCTGTCGGGTCTGAAGTTCCGCGTCGGTGGCGGCATGGTCAACGACATCGGCAAGGCGCTGGGCATGAACCTGACGCTGAAGCCTTCGGTGGAAAGCTACGAGCTGCTGTCCACCGGCGTCATGGACGGCACGCTGTTCCCCGCCGAATCGGTGGATGCCTTCAAGATCGACAAGGTGGTGCGCTACGGCACCAGCTTTCCCGGCGGGCTGTACAACACCAGCTTCGTCTACATGATGAACCCGGCCAAGTACGCGGCGCTGCCCCCCGCGGTGAAGAAGGTGGTCGACGAGTTGTCGGGCGAACACGCGTCGCGCATGTTCGGCCTGGGCTGGGACAAGGCCGACCGCCGCGGGATGGCGCTGATGCAGGCCGGCGGCGTGCAGTTCAACAAGGCCGACGCGGCCTTCGTCAAGGTCGTGACGGAAAAGACCGACCCGCTGGTCGAGGCCTGGGCCAAGGCCTCGGAGGCCAAGGGACTGAAGGAGCCGAAGAAGGTGCTGGCCGAATACCGCGCCGAGATCCGCAAGCTGCAGCGCTGAACAGCGGGCGAAGGAAGGCGTCTGCCGCCTGTGCTGCAATCGCCGGCACAGGCCAACCCCCGAACGGATGCCCGATGACCGACAAGCTCTTCACCCCGCTGCAGCTGGGCCGCTGCGTGCTGCGCCACCGCGTGGTCCTGGCGCCGCTGACGCGCATGCGCGCCAGCCCGGAGGGCAACGTGCCCACGGCGTTGAATGCCGAGTACTACGCGCAGCGCACGACGCCCGGCGGGCTGTTGATCACCGAGGCCACGCCGGTGTCGTGGCAGGCGCATGGCCACCCCTGCGTGCCCGGCATCCATACGCCGGCGCAGGTGGCGGGCTGGCGCCGCGTGGTCGACGCGGTGCATGCGCGCGGCGGCGTGATCTTCATGCAGCTGTGGCACACCGGGCGGGTGTCGCATTCGAGCCATCAGCCCGATGGCGCCGCGCCGGTCGGGCCGTCGGCCATCGCCGCGCAGGGCAGCACCATCGATGCGAAGTGGCAGCCGGTGCCCTATGAAGTGCCGCGGGCGTTGCGCACCGACGAAATCGCGCCGCTGGTCGACACCTTCCGCCAGGCGGCGCTGAACGCGATGGACGCCGGCTTCGACGGCGTGGAGATCCACGGCGCCAACGGCTACCTGCTGGAGCAGTTTCTGCATGCGCGCAGCAACCAGCGCGACGATGCCTATGGCGGCAGCATCGCCAACCGCTGCCGCCTGCATCTGGACATCACCGATGCGGTGGCGGCGGCGGTCGGGCCCGAGCGCACCGGCATCCGCCTGTCGCCCTGGGGCATTGCCAACGACAGCGGCGAGGACGAGCCGCTGCCGCTGTACACGCACCTGGTGCAGCAGCTGGCTCTGCGCCAGCTGGTGTACCTGCACCTGATCGAGCCGCGCGCCAGCGGCACCGGCAAGGCCGACATCTTCCGCGAAGGTCAACCCAGCGCGGCCGCCGCCTTCCGCCCGCTGTGGCCGGGCGTGCTGATCGATGCCGGCGGCTTCGACCGCCGCAACGCGATGCAGACGGTGCAGGCCGGTCTGGCCGACGCCATTGCCTTCGGCCGCAGCTTCATCGCCAACCCGGACCTGCCGCGGCGCCTGCGCGAGGACGCGGTGCTGAACCCGTACAACCGCCCCACCTTCTATGGCGGCGGCGCGGTCGGCTACACCGACTATCCGGCACTGGGCGCGGCCTGAACGGCCGCCAGCGCGCGGCGCGCCGCGTCAGACCGGCAACCAGCCGCGAAAGCCCCGCGCAGCGTAGTAGGACTGCGCACCGTTGTGATAGACGAAGACCAGTCCGTAGCGGCGGTCGCAGAACAGGGCGCCGCCGAGCGCGCGCACCTGCGGCGGCGTCGACACCCAGCTCGACGTCTTGGTGTCGAATTCGCCCAGCGTCTGCAGGTGCCGGTACTGCGCCTCGCTCAGCAACTGAATGCCCATGGCCGCGGCGGCTTCGACCGCACTGTCCTGCGGCGGGTGTTCCTTGCGCGCCACCCGCGCATCGCGGTCGTAGCACAGGCTGCGCCGGCCCGACGGACTCTCGGCCACGCAGTCGCAGAAGCTCAACTGCCCGCTGGCCGGATCGCGGCCGACGACATCCGGCTCGCCGCCGCTGTCCTCCATCCGCTGCAGCGCCCGCAGGGCCGCGGGCTGCTGCTCCAGCCGAGCCAGGACCTCGGCCCAGCCGATGCCCGCGTGTCGCGCGGGGTGCCGCTCGAAGCGGCGCTTCAGTGTCTGCAGCAGATCCTCGTGTGAATTCATGGGGTGGACTCGGGCCATTCCTCTGGCCATTTCTCCAACATTCGGTCGGTTGCGGCACGGCCCCACGCATGATGCCGCGACCGCGGCCGGCTTCGCAAGCCGGGAGCCGAAACGACGGCCGGCATTCGGCTGCGGGACCGCCGCGAGCGCGTCACGTGCCCTGCCGCACGCGCTGCCGATGTCCGCCGGCACCCCCGCGGCGACTGCGTTACGCTTGCTCCATGAACAC
>JBGAII010000093.1:0-19714 GCA_044225625.1 Rubrivivax sp. | reverse complement strand
TCGACCATCGCGCGCAGCTCCATGTCCGGCGCCGGCAGCACCAGCGGGTGGGCCAGGCAGTCGCGCAGCCGCAGCTTGGCCGTACGCTGCGCCAGCGGATGGCCGGGTGCGACCACCGCACCCAGCTGCTGCGGCCAGGCGCGGATCTGCTCGACGCCCGGCGGCGCCATGCGCTGCAGGCAGAAGGCGATGTCGACCTCGCCGCCGGCCACGGCGCGCAGCAGTGCTTCGCCATTGCCGGTGCGCACGTCGAAGCTGATGCCCGGATATTCGGCCAGCATGGCCCGCATCACGCGCGGCATCAGCACTTCGGCGCTGGCATGCGGCACGCCCAGGCTGACATGGCCGCGCTTCAGCGTGCGCAGTGCCTCCACCTGCGCCAGCGCCTGCTCGTAATCGCGCTGGGCACGGCGCACCGACGCGAGCACGATCTCGCCGGCCGCGGTGAGCTTCATGCCGCGCGGCAGCCGGTCGAACAGCGGCGTGCCGACCTGCTCTTCGAAGTTGAGGATCTGCTGGTGCACCGCGGCTGCGGTCAGGTGCAGCGTCTCGGCCGCCTTGCGCACCGAGCCGCGCCGCGCCACCGCGTCCAGGCAACGGAAGGACTGGGAAATGGGGCGCATGGCTTACTGTACGGAAAATCCGTACGGGATGGAAGAATCATTCAGCTATGCCTGACAGGCCGGCGGCCCTAGATTTGCGCCTGTCGTCACGAAGATCTGCTGCAAGGAGTGCTGCGATGAAGAAGCTGCTGATGTCCGTCCTGATGGCCGCCGCGCTGCCCGCCAGCGCACTGGCACAGGCGTGGCCCGACAAACCCGTCACCGTGGTCGTGCCCTTCGGCGCCGGCGGCGGCGTCGATGCCGCCGCGCGCATCGTCATGCCCAAACTGGCCGAGCGGCTGGGCCAGCAGGTGGTCATCGACAACGTGCCCGGCGCCTCCGGCACCATCGGCACGCAGCGCGTGGCCAAGGCCAAAGCCGATGGCACGACGCTGCTGTTCGCGGTGGCCAGCCCGATCAACGTGGCGCCGCTGGTGGCGCCGGCCTCGGTGCGCTACGACGCGCTGAAGGACCTGGCACCGATCGCGCCGGTGGCGGTGTCGCCCTTCGTGCTGGTCGGCAAGCTCGGCCTGCCGGCAGCCAACACCGCCGAACTGCTGGCGCTGGCGCGCAAGCAGCCCGGCAAGCTGACCTACGGCACCGACGGCTTCGGCACGTCGCTGCACGTGACCGCGGCGATGATCACCGCCACGGCCGGCGTGGACATCCTGCACGTGCCCTACAAGTCGGGCCCGCAGGTGCTGACCGACGTGGCCGGCGGCCAGGTCGACTTGGGCGTGCTGCCGGTGGCGTTGGTGCAGGGCATGGTCAAGGAAGGCAAGGTCAAGGCCTATGGCGTGACCTCCAAGGCGCGCAGCGACGCGCTGCCCGGCGTGCCCAGCCTGTCGGAGACGCCGGCGCTGGCGACGCTGGACGTGGACTCGTGGATGGGGTCACTGGCCCGGCCGGCCTGGACAGGCCATCGTCGCGCGGCTGAACAAGGAAGTCGCGGCGGTGCTGGCCGACCCGGCGGTGCAGAAGCAGCTGGCCGATGGCGGCGTGAAGCCGATGCTGATGGCGCCGGCCGAGTTCGGTGCCTACCTGGCCAAGGAGCGCAAGGCGCTGTCGAGCGTGGTCGCCGCCAACCACATCAAGGCGGAGTAGATGCGCCCACCCCCTACGCGCTGCGCGCGCCTCGCAGGGCAGCTGGCAGACGCTGCCGATCCGCGGCGTCGCCGGATTGAGCATCGGCGCGGTGGCCAGCGCGCGAGATGTTGGTGTTGACCGCTCTGGGCGTGCTGCTGGCCGGCGTGGCCATCGGCGCCACCAGCATCGGCGGCGTGTTCGTCGTGCCGGTGCTGGGCGCGCTGGCGCAGGTCGAGCCCGACCGTGCCGTGGCGGCTGCCAGCCTGGGCTTTGCCTTCACCGGCGCCGCGGCCTGGTGGCACGCGCCGCGCGATGCCCAGGGCGAAAGCGTCCCAGCTCGGCTCGGCGTGCGCTGGCCGGCGCCGCGCTGGGGGCGCTGACGCTGGCCTGGATGCCCGGCGGGGGCGTGCGCCTGGCGGTGGGTGTGGTTGCACTGACCTCCGGCCTGTTTGCGCTGTTCTGGGCGGAGCCAGCAACGCTACCAACGTCACGCCGGGCCGGGGTGCTGGTGCTGCTGGGCCTGGTGGTCGGCGCGCTGTCGGCCTGGTCCGGCACCGGTGGGCCGGTGGTGCTGCTGCCGCTGCTGGCGCTGCTTGGCGTGCCGGCCACGGTGGGGCTGGACGCGGCCGAGCGTGCGGCGTTGCCGGTGGCGCTGGCGGCTACCGCGGTGAATTTTGCGGCTGGCCGCCTGGACCTGCTGCTCGGCCTGGCGATCGGCGTGCTGGTGCTGGCCGGCTGGGCCATGGGCCGCTGGGTCGCCGGCCGGCTGCCGGTGCAGCGGCTGCGCCAGGCGGTGGCGCTGGCGTTGATCGCCACCGGCCAGGCCCATCTCTGAACGGAAGGAATTGCGATGCGTAGCGAAGATCGGGCCCAGGCGCTGGCCGCGCCGGAACTGCTGCTCGCGCCCGAATGGACGCTGTTGCCGGACGGCCCGGCGCAGGGCCTCGGTGTCGTCGTGCGCGACGGCCGCTTCGCCGACCTCGGCCCGCTGGCCGAGGTGGCGGTGCGGCATCCGCAGCTGGTGCCGGTGGCGCTGCCGCAGCGGCTGCTGATGCCGGGCTTCATCGATGCCCATCACCACCTGACACAGAGCTTCGGCAAGGCGCTGGCCTTCGGCGAGCCGTCGGAGATCTTCCGCCGCATCTGGGTGCCGCTGGAAGGCAGCCTGGACCCGCATGCGCTGTACCTCAGCGCCAAGCTGGCGGCACTGGAGGCCTTGCGCGGCGGCTACACCACCGTGTGCGATGCGGGCACGCGCGCCAGCGTCGGCCTGGAGGCGGTGGCCGCGGCCACGCAGGACGCCGGCGTGCGCTGCGTGCTGGCCAAGATCTGCAACGACGACGGCAGCCGCCACGCCGAGCTGCTGGCCGAGGCCGGGCGCTTCCTGGCGCAGGGCGGGCCGCTGCTGCATCCGTCGCTGGCGGTGTCGATTCCCGAGGTGGCCACCAATGCGCCGCGATGCTGCAGGCCGCATCGTCGTTGTGCGCCGAAGCCGGCGCAGCCTTCCAGGTGCATGTCAACGAACACCTGGCGTCGGTCGAACGTTCGCTGGTCGCGCGTAGCCTGCGTCCGCTGCAGCACCTGCAGGCGGCGGGCGCGCTGGGCCCGCAGGCGCTGCTGGCGCACTGCACGATGCTCACGCCCGACGAGATGCTGCTGCTGCGCGACAGCGGCAGCGCGGTGGCGATCAACCCGGTGGCCAGCCCGTGGAAGGGCAATGCGGTGGCGCCGAGCGAACTGCTGGCCGCGCTCGGCGTGCGCCTGGGCCTGGGCACCGACGGCACGCGCAGCGACGGCTTCCGCATGATGGACGCGGCCGAGAGCAACCAGCGCCTGGCCTTCGGCCTGGCCAGCGGCGATTCGGTCTGCGGCGCCGGCCGCCTGTGGCTGGACATGGGCTACGCGGGTGGCGCTGATGCCTACGGCTGGGCAGCGTCACCGGCCGCGTGGCCGTCGGGCTGGCGACGAACTTCCTGCTGGTCGACCTCGACGTGCCGGAGATGACCCCCAGCTGGGACCTGCGCTGGGAGCTGGTGCGCCTGGCCTCGCGCGCACAGATCGAGTCGGTGCACGTGCAGGGCCGGCTGCGGCTGTGGCAGGGCTGGCCGCTGGACTGGGACGCACGCGCCTGCTCGACGAGGTGCGCCAGGTGGCGCGCGAGCATGTCGCGCGGGCCCCGATCCACAAGGTGGTGGCACGCGCCTGAGCCCGGGCGCGGCAGAATGCCCGCCCGATGTCCTGCCCCGAGCCGTTCGTTGCTGCGCTGTCTGGCGCCCGCCAGGCCGGCGTCCCTGCATGAGCGCCGCAGCACCGGCCACGGCCTTCATCGGCCTGGGCGCCAACCTCGGCCAGCCGCGGGCCGCGCTGACCACCGCGCTGGCGCAACTCGATGAGCAGCCCGCGCTACCTGGCAGTTGCAGGTCTCCAGCCTGTACGCAATGCAGCGGTCGACGCTGCCGGCCCCGACTTCCTGAACGCCGTCGCGATGCTGCAGACCGGGTTGCCGCCGCTGCAGCTGCTGGACTGTCTGCAGTGCCATGACGACGAGCCGCCGAGCGTGGCCCTACCGCAACGCGCCGCGCACGCTCGACCTGGACCTGCTGCTGTACGAACAGGTCTGCTGCGACACGCCGCGGCTGACGCCGCCCCATCCGCGCGCGCACCAGCGGCTGTTCGTGCTGGTGCCGCTGGCCGAGGATCGCGCCGGAGATCCGGATGCCCGGCCAAGGCCGCGCCGCCGCGCTGGCCGCGGCGCTGGGCGGCAGGATCGACGCGGTCGCCGACCCGCCTGGTGGCGAGTCGGCGACGTGGCGCCACGCTGAACTCGCCGGCGCAATGCGCCGTGCGAGATGAACGCCGCCCCCCGGCCTGGCCCGGCTCGCTGTTCCTGGTTCCACGTTTCGATGTTTGCGCACCCGTGTTCTCCCTGCCGCCGGTCGAGGCCGGCACCACCGACCTGCGCACGCTGTACGTGCAGGACATGGTCTGCGACGCCCGCATCGGCGTGTACCTGTCCGAGAAGGGGCGCACGCAGAAGATCGTGGTCAACCTGGCGGTGCAGCTGGACTATGCCGGCCGGACGCTGGCCGACGAGCTGGCCAACGTGCTCGACTACGGCGTTCTGCATGGCGCGATCCGCGACCTGGCCGGCGGCCGCCACCTGCATCTGCAGGAGACGCTGGCCGAGGAGATCGCCGACTTCTGCATGGCACGCCCCGAGGCAGGCCGTGTACGTGCGCATCGGCAAGCTCGAGGCCTTCGGCGACTGCCGGGCGGTGGGCTGCGAGCTGCTGCGGCGCAAGCGTTGAGCGCGCGCCGATGACCGCCCCGACTCGAGTGCCGCCGGGCTGCGCTGGCGCACGACGCGCTTCGACATCGACTGCACGCAGCCGCAGGTGATGGCCATCGTCAACGTCACACCCGACTCGTTCTCCGACGGCGGCCAGGCCTTCGGATCGCGCGCGGCGATCGAACGCTGCGAGCAACTGCTGCGCGACGGCGCGCACCTGCTCGACATCGGCGGCGAGTCGACACGCCCGGCGCGGCCTGAGGTGCTTGGCGGCGGCGGAGGAATGGCAGCGCGTGCAGCCGGTGCTCGAGGCGGCCCTGCAGCTGGGCGTGCCGGTGTCGCTGGACACACGCAAGGCCGAGGTGATGCGTCCGGCGCTGGACCTCGGCGTGGACATCGTCAACGATGTCAGCGCGCTGCGCGACCCGGCCGCACCGGCACTGCTGGCGCGGTACCCGCGGGCCGGCGTCTGCCTGATGCACATGCGCGGCGAGCCGGCGACGATGCAGTCCGAAGCGCGGTACGACGACGTCGTCGCCGAGGTGCGCGAGTTCCTCGCCGCGCGGCTGGCCGGTGCGCGGGCGGCCGGCATCGACGCCGAGCGCATCGCGCTCGATCCGGGTTACGGCTTCGCGAAGACCGCCGCGCAGGGCTGGCAGCTGCTGGCGCGCCAGGCCGAGCTGGCCGCGCTCGGCCGCCCGCTGGTGGTCGGCCTGTCGCGCAAGAGCATGCTCGGCGCCGCCACTGGCCGTGCCGTCGACGACCAGCTCGCCGCCAGCGTGGCGACTGCGCTGCTGGCCGCCGAACGCGGTGCCGCGGTGCTGCGCGTGCATGACGTGGCGGCCACCGTCGACACGCTGGCCGTGTGGCGCCAGCTGAGCCCGGCCGCGCGAGCCGGCGCATGAACGACGACACGAGGCTCGACGCCACGTTGCGGCGACTCGATGCGCTGCTCGACTGGGAACGGCGCGAGCGCGCGCAGATGCGCGTCGACCTCGCGCCGGTGAGCGACCTGCTGCAGCGCCTGGAGCAGCGCAGCAAGCATTCCGTTCGGTGCACGTCGCCGGCACCAAGGGCAAAGGCAGCGTCGCGCTGGTGGCTGCCGGCCTGCGCAGCGCCGGCCTGCGCGCCGGCCGCTACACCTCGCCGCATGTCGAGCGCCTGGCCGAACGTATCGTGATCGACGGACAGCCGATCGCCGACGGCCCGCTGGCAACGGCGCTGGAAGCCGCGCTGCAGGCCCGCGAGCAGGCGGCGCGCGCCGGCGGGCCGGGCGGCGTGGCCAGCCGCTTCGACGTGCTGACCGCCGCCGCGTTCCACGCCTTCCGCGCCGCCGGGCTGCCGTGGGGCGTGGTCGAGGTGGGGCTGGGCGGCCTGCTCGATTCCACCAACGTGATCGATGCCGACGTGGCGGTGATCACCAACATCGGCCTCGAGCACACCGAGGTGCTGGGTCACCACGTCGAACAGATCGCCGCGCACAAGGCCGGCATCGTCAAGCCGGGCTGCACGCTGGTGACCACCGCCGCGCCGGACGAGCCCATCGGCCCGCCGATCTACGGCGACCGCGCGGCGCGCAGGCGAGCGTGCGCCGGGTGGTCGTGTCGCCGGACGCAAGCCTCGCCCAGACCAACCAGGCGATCGCGCGCGGTGCTCGACGCGTTGGGCGGGGCGCCTGGCCTGCGGCGCGGCGCGCCGCTGGGCGCGGCCGACCTGCCCGACGACGTGGCCGACGCAGCATCGTTGCCCGCCCGCCTGGAACGCTTCGATTTCGCTGATGGGCCGGCGATCGATTGCGCCGGTGGTGCGACGCGGCCCATGTCGGCTTTGCGCTGGCGCGTGCTGCACGACCTGGCGCGACAGCCCGGCCTGGCGGCGCCGCCCACGGTGCTGCTGGCCCTGGCCGGCGACAAGGACGCCAGGGCGATGCTGGAGCCGCTTTCGCCATGGGCGCGGCGAGTGGTCTGCGTGACGCTGCGGGCCCGCGCGCCGGCAGCAGCAGTTGGCGCGGCAGGCCGGCGCGCTGGGGCTGGCGACCGGGCTGGCCGACAGCGTGGCGCGGCCGCTGGCCGGCGCGACGTGCTGCGCGCCCAGGAGCTGGCTGCTGGTGACCGGCACCTTCGGGCTGGCGACCGCCTTGCGCCCGCTGCTGCTCGCAGGACTACGCCGAGCGACAACCGTAAACGCGGTGCCGCCGGATCGCGGCAACGAAGAAATGATGTCCAGCGTCGTCTGCACCGTGATCCAGCGCAGCTCGGTGAACTCGGCGATGCCGACGCGCACGAAGCGGCTGATGCCGCTGCCCGCGTCGGCGCGGTCCTGGCGCGGCGGCACGGCGGCCTAGAGGCAGGCCACGTTGCGTTGCCTACAGTGGTGCGCATTGCGGTCGCTGAGAAAAATGATGTCCAAGAGCTTGCACAAGAACGTGTCGGTCGCGCTGCTGCTGGTGGGTGCGCTGGATCTGCTGGGCGCCTGCAGCAACATGAGCCAGCGCGGCAAAGAACACGGCCATCGGCGCCGGTGTCGGCGCAGTGGGTGGCGCGGTGCTGACCGGCGGCAGCGCGCGCTGGGCACGGTGGGCGGAGCGGCGGTGGGTGGTGTCATCGGCAACCAGGTGAGCAAGGACAAGAAGTAGCCGGCGTTCGGGCCTCGGCAGCGGCGCGGCACCTGCCGCTGGCCGGCGTCCGCGGCCAGGTGGTGTCGGCACCGGTGCGAGCCAGCGCGCGACCTGGAAAGGGCCTTTGGCGGGGTGGCAGCCCGGCTTGCGACAATCGCGCATCCGTTGATCGCCATTTCCGACCGACCATGTCTGCACCATCCTGCAATCCGTGCCCGCCGGCCAACGCGTGGGCATCGCCTTTTCCGGCAGCCTGGACACCAGCGCCGCCGTGCGCTGGATGCGCGCCAAGGGCGCCATCCCTGCGCCTACACCGCCAACCTGGGTAAACCGACGAGAGCGACTACGAGGACATCCCGCGCAAGGCCAAGGCCTATGGCGCCGAGATCGCCCGGCTGATCGACTGCCGCGCCTCGCTGGTGGCCGAGGGCATTGCCGCCATCCAGTGCGGCGCCTTCCACATCAGCACCGGCGGCGCCTACCACTTCAACACCACGCCGCTGGGCCGGGCCGTCACCAGCACCTCGCTGGTGCTGGCGATGAAGGACGATGGCGTGCACATCTGGGGCGACGGCAGCACCTACAAGGGCAACGACATCGAGCGCTTCTACCGCTATGGCCTGCTGGCCAACCCGGCGCTGAAGATCTACAAGCCGTGGCTCGACCAGACCTTCATCGACGAACTGGGCGGCCGCAAGGAGATGAGCGAATACCTCATCAAGAATGGCTTCGACTACAAGATGAGCGTCGAGAAGGCCTACAGCACCGACAGCAACATGCTCGGCGCCACGCACGAGGCCAAGGACCTGGAGTTCCTGAATGCCGGCATGCACATCGTCAACCCGATCATGGGCGTGGCCTTCTGGCGCGACGATGTGGAGGTCAAGCGCGAGACCGTGTCGGTGCGCTTCGAAGAAGGCCAGCCGGTGGCGCTGAACGGCCGCAGTTTCGCCAGCGCGGTGGAGCTGTTCGAAGAGGCCAATCGAATTGGCGGCCGGCACGGCCTGGGCATGTGCGACCAGATCGAGAACCGCATCATCGAAGCCAAGAGCCGCGGCATCTACGAAGCCCCGGGCATGGCGCTGCTGCACATCGCCTACGAGCGGCTGGTCACCGGCATCCACAACGAGGACACGATCGAGCAGTACCGCATCAACGGCCGGCGCCTGGGCCGGCTGCTGTACCAGGGCCGCTGGTTCGACCCGCAGTGCCTGATGCTGCGCGAGACGGCGCAGCGCTGGGTGGCGCGCGCGGTCACCGGCGAGGTGACGCTGGAACTGCGCCGCGGCAACGACTACTCGATCCTCAATACCGAGAGCCCGAACCTGACGTACCAGCCCGAACGCCTGAGCATGGAGAAGGTGGAAGGCGCCTTCACGCCGGCCGACCGCATCGGCCAGCTGACGATGCGCAATCTGGACATCCAGGACACGCGCGCCAAGCTCGGCGTCTACAGCAAGGTGGGGTTGCTGGGCAGCAGCGGCGACGGCGCGATCCCGCTGCTGGGTCAGGCCGACTGAGCCAGCCGTCGGTTGACTGTCGTCGGCGGTCCGCCCCAGAGGCCAACCCCCGCATCCAGGGGGAGTGGACTGGGTGACGCGGGGGCAGGCGCCTCCCAGAATGGCGCGCCTCCTCGGCCTGTGTCGTGCGGGCTGCGGAGCCCTACGCAGACACAACGGAGGAACTGCTCATGAAACGCGTCACCGCCCTCGTGCTGGGCATCGGGCTCGGCCTTGCTTCGCCGATGGCCTGGTCGGCCAGCTACCAGATCGACACCGTGATGACGGGCCTGGTCACGCCGCGCGGCCTGGCCTTCGCACCCGATGGTTCGCTGTACGTGGCCGAGGTCGGCCGGGGCGGCGGTACGGGCGCACCGAGCCTGGTCGGCGGCACCGGCACCAGCTACTTCGGCTACACCGGCGCCGTCAGCCGCCTGTTGGCAGGCACGCAGACCCGCGTGCTGACCGGCCTGCCGTCGCTGGCCGGCGCCACCGGGGCCGACGCCGCCGGGCTGCAGGACATCCTGTTCGACGCCGGTGGCCAGGCCTACGGCCTGTTCGGTCTGGGTGCCAGTTCCGCCCAGCGCGACGCCCTGGGAGCTTTCGGTGCGTCGTACCTGGGCACCTTGTCCAAGCTCGGCCTCGACGGCAGCGGCAGCGTGACCAAGGTTGCCGACGTGGCCAAGTACGAAACCACGGCCAACCCTGACGGCGGCGCAATCGACTCCAACCCCTTCAAGTTCGCGCGCCGCGCGGACGGTTCCTTCGTCGTCACCGATGCCGGCGGCAACAGTTTCATCAAGGTGGCCAGCGACGGTGCGTTGTCCACGCTGGGCGTGCTGCCGGCGCAGCCGAACCCGTTGCCCTTCGGCCCGCCGGTCTATCAGGCCGTCCCCACCGGCGTGGCCATCGGGCCCGGCGCCAACACCTTCATCGGGCAGCTGACGGGCTTCCCGTTCCCGCCCGGCGCGGCCAACGTCTACCGGCAGGCCGCCGGCGGCGGCGCCGTCGACACGGTGCTCACCGGCTTCACCAACATCATCGACCTGGACTTCGACGCGGCCGGCAACCTGTACGTGCTGCAGATCAGCAGCAACGGCCTGGCTTCCCCCGCCGGCCCGGGCACCGGCCTGCTGCTGAAGATCGACGGCCAGACCGGCGAACGCACGACCATCGCCAGCGACGGCCTGCTGTTCCCCGGCGGCCTGGCCATCCAGGAAGGCCCGAACGGCCCGGTGTTCTACGTCAGCAACCTGACGGCGATGCCCGAAGGCGGCACGGTGCTGCGCATTGCGCCAGTGCCCGAACCCGGCGCCTGGGCACTGATGCTCGCCGGGCTGGCGAGCCTGGCGGTGGTGGCGCGCCGCCGCCGCGGCTGACGCGTCGGCCTCAGCCCAGGCCGAGCGCCGCGTCCCCGACGAAGGGGTTGCTGCGGCGCTCGGCGCCGAAGGTCGACATCGGCCCGTGGCCGGGCACGAACTGCATGGCGTCGCCCAGCGGCCACAGCTGCGTGGTGATCGAGCGGATCAGCGTGTCGTGGTCGCCGCGCGGAAAGTCGGTGCGGCCGATCGAGCCCTTGAACAGCACGTCGCCGACGAAGGCCACGCCGAACTGCGTGCTGGCGAAGATCACGTGGCCGGGTGTGTGGCCGGGGCAGTGGCGCACCTCGAAGCGCATCTCGCCCACGCTGACCTCGTCGCCGCCCTGCAGCCAGCGGTCGGGCGTGAAGCGGCGCGCACCCGGCACGCCAAACATGCGGCCCTGGCTGTCGAGCTGATCGATCCAGAAGCTCTCGTCCGGGTGCGGGCCTTCGACCGGCACGCCGGCGCGTTCCGCCACCTCGGCCACGCCGCCGCAATGGTCGATGTGGCCGTGCGTCACCAGCACCTTCTCCAGCGTGGCGCCGCGCTTGTCCAGTTGCTCGACCAGCCGGTCGACTTCGCCGCCGGGATCGACCAGCGCGGCGCGGTTCGTCTTGGGGCAGATCACCAGCGAGCAGTTCTGCGGGAAGGGGGTCCCGGGAACGAGGGCGCGCTTCAGGGTGCGGGGTGAGGTGGGGGCGGGGGCAACTCGGCGCCGGCGAGGGCCGCGCCGTCTCGATGAGCGGCACGGCCGGACGTGGCCATCCTCGTAACAACTCACGCTGGCCGGGAGGCCGAGTCGACGGCCGGCGCCGTGGCCACCGTCAGCACGGCGGGCGGGAAGGCCCACGGCGCAGCAGCGCCTGCCCCATGCGCAGCGGCATGCCGGGCGCGATGCCGGGTTCGAGCGCGAAGCCCGGGGGCGCGAACAGCAGGATCGTCGAGCCGTGCTCGAACCAGCCCAGCTCCTGCCCGCGACGGACCGCGGCGTCGCAGGGCATCTCGTTCGGCCCCGGCCAGCGCAGGTGCAGCAGCACGTCCAGCGCATGCAGCCGGATGCTGGCCACCAGCACCGCGGCCACCGGCACCAGCGCCAGCGGTGTGCCGTCGTCGAGCCTCAGCCGCAGCACCGCGCGCTCGTTGCGGCAGAACAGCCGCTGCACCCGCGCCAGCGCGATCGGGTTCACGTTCCAGGTGTCGCCGCTCAGGTAGCTGACGTGCTGCAGCCGGCCGTCGGCCGGCGCGTGAAAGCGGTGGTACATCGCCGAGGTCAGCCGCAGCGTGACGTAGCTGCCGCCCTCGAACGGGGTCGTGTCCTGGCTGGGGCCGAACAGCTCGCGCAGCGAATAGCGCATGCCCTTGGCCTGCAGCAGCAGGTCGCCGGCGACCGGGCCGCAGGCGCCGACGATGGCGTCGCAGGGGCTGCACAGCACCTGCGGGTCGGGGTCGACGCGGCGGGCGCCGTCGACCAGTTGGCGCGTGAACACGTCGCGCAGGCTGCGGTAGCGCACCGGCCGGGCATCCGACAGGTCCAGGTCGGTGAACAGCCGCCACAGCGCCAGCGACACGCGGGTGAGCAGCGGGCTGTCGATGCGGCTGAAGCGGCCCATCAGCCGCGTTGCCGCGAGCCGCGGGATGCGGTTGGTCAGCAGGAAGTTCAGGTCCTCGTGTTGCGCGATGCGGCGCAGCTGCCGCAGCGCGCCGGTTTTCATGACGTTGTCAAGCATGGGGCGTAGACCTGCAGGCTGGATCGAGGAGATGACGATGGACGAAGGACTCGCACTTTCCGCCGCGGCGCTCGGCCTGCTGGCCTGGGGGCTGCCGAAGGCGCACCGGCGGCTGCAGCTGTCGCGCGCCAAGCACCGTTCGCTGGCGGGGCATGCGCGCATCGCGCAGCGCATCGCGGCGCTGATCCCGGGCTATGCCTACGACGAGGCGCGCTTCTTCGGCGTCGACGGTGCGCCGAAGGACATCGCGGCGCGGCGGCGCGAGGCCTTCTTCCGCCTGGCCGCGCTGTTCGCGCAGCGCTTCCCGCGCGGCATCGCGCTCAGCGCGCAGGCGCGCGAAGGCCTGCCCGACCTGCAGTTCACCGGCCGCTACCGCGTGCCCTATCCGTTCAGCCCGCTGGTGCGCGAGCACCTGAAGACCAGCAGCTTCGTCGCCCGCGCGAGCGGCGTGCAGATCGAGGACGTGGACGGCAACCTGTTCCACGACCTGACCGGCAGCTATGGCGTCAACGTCTTCGGCGTCGACTTCTACAAGGCCTGCATGGACGAAGGCTTCGCGGCCGCGCGGGCCGTCGGGCCGATCCTCGGCAGCTACCTGCCGTGCGTCGCGACCAACATCGAGCGGCTGCAGGCGATCTCCGGCCTGGACGCGGTGTCCTTCCACATGAGCGGCACCGAGGCGGTGATGCAGGCGGTGCGGCTGGCGCGCTATCACACCGGCCGGCGCCACCTGGTGCGCTTCACCGGCGCCTACCACGGCTGGTGGGACGACGTGCAGCCCGGCCCCGGCAACCCGCTGCCGCCGCGCGAGACCTACACGCTGAAGGACATGGACGAGCGCGCGCTGCAGGTGCTGCGCACGCGCCGCGACATCGCCTGCGTGCTGGTCAACCCGCTGCAGGCGCTGCACCCGAACGCCAGTGCGCCGGGCGACTCGTCGCTGGTGGACAGCAGCCGCCGCGCCGGCGCGGACCGCGATGCCTATGCCGCATGGCTGCGCGCGCTGCGCCAGGTGTGCAGCGAACGCGGCATCGCCTTGATCATCGACGAGGTGTTCACCGGCTTTCGCCTGGCGCGCGGCGGCGCGCAGCAGTACTTCGGCGTGCGTGCCGATCTGGTGACCTACGGCAAGACCCTGGGCGGCGGGCTGCCGGTGGGCGTGGTCTGCGGCCGGCGCGAATGGATGCGGCGCTACCGCGACGAACGGCCCGCGGACATCTGCTTCGCCCGCGGCACCTTCAATGCGCACCCGGCGGTGATGGCGTCGATGAGCGCGTTCCTCGACCGGCTCGACAGCCCCGACGTGGCGGCGCTGTACGACGGCCTGGACGCCCGCTGGAACGCGCGCGCCGCGCGCTTCAACGCGGCGCTGGCCGAGGCTGGCGTGCCGGTGCGCGTGGCGCACCTGTCGAGCATCTGGACCGTGCTCTACGAGCAGCCGTCGCGCTACAACTGGATGCTGCAGTTCTACCTGCGTGCGCATGGCCTGGCGTTGTCGTGGGTCGGCAGCGGGCGCATCGTCTTCAGCCTGAACTACGGCGATGCGGACTTCGAGGCGGTCACGGCCAAGTTCGTCGCCGCGGCCCGCGAGATGCAGGCCGACGGCTGGTGGTGGCACGAGCCCGGCGCGACGAACCGCGGCATCCGCCGCGAACTGCTGTGGGAAATGATCAGCGCCGCCGCACGTGGTGCATCGGGTCGATGAGCTCGCCGCGCAGCAGCGCCAGCGGGGCAGGGTGGTACAGCACGATGTCGTGCACCGGGTCGCTGAGGATCTTCGCCAGCCAGGCCAGCGCCGGCACCATGCCGTCGCGCAGCCACAGCTGAGCGACGCGGAACAGCAGCCCGGCCGCGCCCAGCGCCAGCCAGGCCATGCCGACGTCGTGCACGAAGCCGGCCAGACCGTCGGCCGGGGCGATCAGCCCGCCGAGCGTGGGGGCGAGCCACAGCAGCGCGGGCACCGCGACCCAGATCGACAGCAGCACGATCTTGCGCTGCAGGTTGTAGCCGACCTTGATCGCCTCCTTGTGCTCGTCGCTCACCTGGTTCAGGTGGTCGAAGCCGCGCGGCTCGAAGAAGAAGTGCCCCGCCTGGCGCGTGGTCATCGACACGCACCAGCCGACGATCGCCGCCCAGGCCGGGTCGATGAACAGCAGGGCGTAGGCGACCAGGAAGCTGATCGCGCTGACGAAGTGCAGGCTCTGGTTGATGCGGCTCTGGTGGTAGTAGCGGTGGTCGTCCCAGCGCTGCTCGCGCAGGGTCTGCAGGAAGTCGTTCATGGCTGCTCCTCGTGTGGCCTCGGGGTGACGGCATCGTGACCGCGCTGCGTGAAAACCGCGTGACCGCGCGTCTGTCATCAATCTGTTGCGCGGCGGCCTGACGATCACCGCCATGCAGATGCGCGTGGCCTTCGTGACCGAGACCTACCCGCCGGAAGTCAACGGCGTGGCCACGACCACGGCGCGCTTCGTCGACGGACTGCTGCAGCGCCGCCATGCCGTGCAGCTGCTGCGGCCGCGCCAGCAGCCCGCCGATGCGCCGGCCCAGACCGCCGCGCTGCAGCAGGTGCTGACGCGCGGCCTGCCGATCCCGCACTACCCGCACCTGCGCATGGGCCTGCCGTGCCGGCGCGCGCTGCAGGCGCTGTGGTCACGGCAGCGGCCGGACGTGGTGCACATCGCCACCGAAGGGCCGCTGGGCTGGTCGGCGCTGTGTGCGGCGCGTCGCCTGGGCCTGCCGGTGACCAGCGACTTCCGCACCAATTTCCATGCCTACAGCGGCCACTACGGTTTCGGCTGGCTGTACCGGCCGATCGCCGCCTACCTGCGCCACTTCCACAACCAGGCCCACTGCACGCTGGTGCCCACCGAGACGCTGCGGCGCGAACTCGCCGCCGCGGGCTACCAGCGGCTGCACGTCGTGCCGCGCGGTGTCGACACGCAGCACTTCGACCCCGCGCGGCGCAGCGCCGCGCTGCGCCGCGAATGGGGCGTGGGCGACGACGAGGTGGTGCTCGGCTATGTCGGCCGGCTGGCGGCGGAAAAGAACCTGAAGCTGCTGCTCGCGGCCTTCGGTGCGGTGCGCCGCCAGTGGCCTCGGGCGCGGCTGGTGCTGGTCGGCGACGGGCCGCTGCGCGAGCCGCTGCAGGCCGCCTGCGGCGACCTGATCTTCGCCGGGCCGCGGCGCGGCGCGGAGCTGGCCGCGCACTATGCCTCCTTCGACCTGTTCGCCTTCCCCAGCCTGACCGAGACCTTCGGCAACGTCACGATCGAGGCGATGGCCAGCGGCCTGCCGGTGCTGGCTTTCGACCATGCGGCGGCCGGCCAGCTGATCCGCTGCGGCGACAACGGCTGGACCGTGCCCTGCGGCGACGACGCGCGTTACGTCGCCGCCGCAGCGGCGCTCGCTGGGGACGCCTCGCTGCGCCGCCGGCTTGGGCCGCGCGCGCGCAGCACCGCATTGGCGCAGGGCTGGGACGGCGTGGTGGCGCGATTCGAATCGCAGCTGATCGCGGCCTGTGTGGCCGGTGCACGGCATGCCGGCGCCGCGCCGCCGCCGCTGCATCCCGGCCGCATCGCGCAGGACGGCCCGCGCGCAGGCCCGTGAAGCGCGAACCGTTGCCCCTGCTGGACACGCCGGCCGCCGATGCCGACGACACGGCACCGCCGCCGACGCGCAGCGCCGACGCGCTGCAGGTGCGCACTGTGTGGATCTCCGACCTGCACCTCGGCACGCCGGGCTGCCAGGCGCATGCGTTGCTCGATTTCCTGCGCCACGTCGAATGCGAGACGCTGTACCTGGTGGGCGACATCATCGACGGCTGGCAGCTGCGCCGCAGCTGGTACTGGCCGCAGGCGCACAACGACGTGGTGCAGAAGGTGCTGCGCAAGGCGCGCAAGGGCACGCGCGTGGTCTTCGTGCCCGGCAACCACGACGAGTTTGCGCGCCGCTACGTGGCGCACAACTTTGGCGGTGTCGACGTGGCCGAAGACTGCATGCACGTCACTGCCGATGGCCGGAGGCTGTGGATCACGCATGGCGACCTGTTCGACGGTGTGATCCAGTGCGCCCGCTGGCTGGCGGTGGCCGGCGACATCGCCTACGAGTGGACGCTGAAGTTCAACCGCTGGTTCAACCGGGCGCGGGCGCGGCTGGGGCTGCCGTACTGGAGCCTGTCGCGCTACCTGAAGCTGAAGGTCAAGCGCGCGGTCAGCTATGTCGGCGAGTTCGAGGCGGCGGTGGCGCGCGAGGCACGGCGCCGCGGCGCGGACGGCGTGGTCTGCGGCCACATCCACCATGCGGAGCTGCGCGACATCGACGGCACGCTCTATGCCAACGACGGCGACTGGGTCGAGAGCCTGAGCGCGCTGGTCGAATGGCCCGACGGGCGGCTGGAGATCGTGGATTGGTCGGCCCGCTTCGATACACGCCAGCGGCGGGTGGCCGCGGCGACATCGGCCGCGCTGGCCTGACGCGCGGCGCCGCGATACCGGCCACGGCCAGCGCGCCCGGCCGGCGCACTCAGCCCTCGTGCAGCGCCTCGCGCAGCGGCCGCACCGCGGCGGCTGCAGGGTCGCGCCGCGCCTCCGGCGGTGTGCGCAGGATGCGTTCCAGCAGCCGCGGCAGTTCGAACACCGCGCGGTTGTCGACACGCGCCACCGCCGCGCGATAGTCCGGATAGCGCGCCAGGATCTGGGCCACCGCCGACGGCAGTTCCTGCCATGAGCGCAGCACCCGGCCCGCGCCGAGTTCCAGCAGCCATTCGGTGTTGTAGCGCTCCTGCGGCAGCGTGCGCTCGTCGCGCAGCGTGATCACCGGCAGGCCGACCTGCAGGGCCTCGCTCAGGCAGCCCGGCCCGGGCTTGCCGATGAACAGGTCGCCCAGCTGCAGGTGGCGGCAGACCTCGTCGGTGAAGCCGACCACCGCGCGCGGCGCGCGTGCGCGCGAGGTCCGCAGCCGATCGGCCAGTGCTTGGTTGTGGCCGCACATCAGCAGCAGCTGCAGGTCGGGCAGTTCGCGCTCGATCTGCAGCATCGCGTCGGAGCCCTGACCGCCGAACATCACCACGGCGGTCGGCCGGCCCGGCTGCAGGCCCAGGCGCACGCGCTCCAGCTCGCGGTCGGCCGCCAGCGGCGGGTAGAAGTCGGGGTGGATCACCATGCCGCTGCTGCGGTGGATGCAGCGCGGGTCCAGCCCCTGGGCCAGCGCCTGCGCGACGGCGCGCTCGCTGCCGCACACCAGATGCTGCGTGTAGCCGGGCTCGATCCAGAAATGCGGTGGCAGGTCGGCCAGGTCGGTCATCACCGTGACGAAGGGCGTGCCGGGCAGCGCGCGAGTCACGGCGGCGCCGATCGCGCGGTTGAAGTTCGGCACCAGCGAGACCACCAGCGCCGGCCGCAGGCGCCGCCAATGGGCCTCGAGCCGCCGCCGCATCCAGCCGTGGCTCAGCGTGACCATCGATTGCAGCAGCTTCAGCTGCAGGCCCATGCCGAGGGTCCGGCCGCGGGCCAGCGCACGGTTGTACAGATGTTCCGGTGCGACACCGGTCAGACGCCGGAACCGCGCGCCGGGGTCCAGCACCGCCGTCAGGCTGGTGCAATGCAGCGCCCACGGCCGGCGCTGCTCGCGCACCACCGCCTCCAGTGCCTGCGCGGTGGCGCGGTGGCCGCCGCCGGCGTCGATGTACAGCAGCTCGATCGTCGCTTGCGCGTCCATCGTCCTTCCTGCGTCGTGGTGCGCCTCAGCGGCCGGGGCGCGACGGCAGCCCGCTCGGCGCAGTGTGCGCAGCCGTTGTGACCGCACGGTGACGCGCGGCGCGCCGCGTCTGTCATGGAATCGACACGAGGCGTGCGTACCGTTCGTGGCACCCATGACATCCCATCGCACCATCATGAAACCTGCCCTGTCGGCCCTGGCCGCCGCCCTGTCCCTTGCGATCCCGCTCGCCGCCTCGGCGGCCGCGTCGGTCACCGACGTCGGCTTCGTCAACGGGCTGGCCCTGTCCGGCGGCAGCCTGGACCTGTCCAGCGGCTCCAGCTTCGACCGCCGCGTCGGCTTCTTCTCCGACCTGTACTACGACCGCCAGCACAACGAATGGTGGGGTCTGTCCGACCGTGGCCCGGGGGGCGGCACGCTGCCCTACGAGACGCGCGTCCAGCGCTTCACGCTCGACGTCGCCGCCAACGGGGCGATCAGCAACTTCCAGATCAAGCAGACCGTGCTGCTGAACGTCAACGGCCTGTCGCTGAACGGCCTGGCGCCGAGCACGGCCGGCAAGCTCGGCCTGTCCTTCGACCCGGAAGGCCTGGTGATCAATCCGCGCAACGGCAACCTGCTGATCTCCGACGAGTACGGCCCGTCGCTGTACGAGTTCGACCGCAGCGGCCAACTGGTGCGCCTGTATGGCACGCCGTCCAACCTGGTGCCGAAAACGGCCTCGGGCGTGGACTACAACGCCGCGCCGGCCTCGCTGGTCAGCGGCCGCGAAGGCAACCGCGGCATGGAAGGCCTGGCCATCAGCCCGGACGGCAAGTACGCCTACGGCATGCTGCAGAACGGCACCGTGCAGGACGGCTGGAGCGATGGCACGCGCGGCCAGTACACGCGCATCGTCAAGTACGACACCGCCACCGGTGCGGCCGTGGCGCAGTACGCCTACAAGCTGGAGAGCTCGGGCCAGGGGCGCGGCATCTCCGCGATCGTCGCGCTGGGTGACGACAGGTTCCTGGTGCTGGAGCGCAACAACCGCGGCGTCGGTGTCGGCGCCAACCCCGCCAGCCCCGACAAGAACGTGTTCGAGATCGACCTGTCCGGCGCCACCGACGTCACCGGCGTGACGCTGCCGGCCAGCGGTGCCTTTGCCGGTGCCGTCACCAAGGTGGCCAAGGTGATGGACCTGGATGCCAACACGCTGGCCGCGCTCGGCAACAAGTCGCCCGAGAAGTGGGAGGGCCTGGCGGTCGGCCCGCAGCTGGCCGACGGCAAGTACCTGGTGCTGGCCGGCACCGACAACGACTACAGCGTCACGCAGAACGGCACCGGCACGCAGTTCGACGTCTACTTCCGCATGAGCGACGCCGACCCCTACGCGGGCTCGATCCAGTGCCCGCTGGGCGACACCTCGCATTGCAGCTTCAGCCAGAGCGGCGCCGCCACGCCGCTGCTCGACGGCTACGCGCTGCTGCCCGGCGTGCTGCACGCCTATGCCGCCCGCATCGACGGCTACACCGCGCCGGTGCCCGAGCCCGAAAGCTACGCGCTGATGCTGGCCGGCCTGGGCACGCTGGGCTGGCTGGCGCGGCGCCGCCGCCGCTGAGGTCGCGTCGACCTTCTCCCGGCGGCGCTTGGCCTCACGGCGGCGCCGGACCTGCCCGGCACGCGGCGGCCGGCGTCGATGGCGGCCGGCCCTTGCGGCACCTGCCTCAAGGCGCCTGCAGCGGCAGCAGCAGCCGGTCGTCGGCGCCGCCGCCGACGCTGGACATCGCGCCCAGCTGCGCACGCGCGCTGCGGTCGCCGCGCACGTAGGCATCGAGG
>JBGAII010000241.1:0-2419 GCA_044225625.1 Rubrivivax sp. | reverse complement strand
GCACGGCCGGCGGCGGCTGCACGCAGCCGGCGAGCAGCGCGGGCAGCAGGCCCGCGATGAACCGTCGCCGAGGCCAGGCCGTCATGCGTCGGGCCGCCCCCAGCCGCCGCCGCCGGGCGTTTCGATCACGAACACGTCGCCCGGCTGCATCGTGGCCGACCCGATGTGGTCCAGCGGCTCGACGCGGCCGTCGGCGCGCTCGACGCGGTTGATGCCCAGCGCACCGGCGCCGCCGCCATCCATGCCGAAGGCGGCGTGGTGCCGGCCGTTGCTGAGGATCGAGGCCTCCATCGTTTCGAGAAAGCGCACGCGGCGCACGCCACCATCGCCGCCGCGCCAGTGGCCGGCGCCGCCTGAAGCCGCGCGGATCGCATAGCTGTCCAGGCGCACCGGAAAGCGGAACTCCAGCACCTCGGGATCGGTCAGGCGCGAGTTGGTCATGTGTGTCTGCACGACGCTCGTGCCGTCGAAGCCGGGCCCGGCGCCGCTGCCGCCGGAGATGGTCTCGTAATACTGGTGGCGCTGGTTGCCGAAGGTGAAGTTGCTCATCGTGCACGGGCCGGAAGCCATCACGCCCAGAGCGCCGAACAGCGCGTTGGTCACGCACTGCGACGTCTCCACGTTGCCGGCCACCACCGCCGCCGGCGGCCGCGGATTGAGCATGCAACCTTCGGGCACGATCACCTTCAGCGGCTTCAGGCAGCCGGCGTTCAGCGGGATGTCGTCGTCGACCAGCGTGCGGAAGACGTACAGCACCGCGGCCATCGTCACCGCCTTCGGCGCGTTGAAGTTGTTGGGCAGCTGGGCGCTGGTGCCGCTGAAGTCGATCGTGGCCTCGCGTGCCTGCGCATCGACCGTCACCTTCACGCGGATCACCGCGCCGTTGTCCAGCGGCAGCTCGAAGCTCCCGTTCTTCAACGCGGTGATCACGCGCCGCACCGATTCCTCGGCGTTGTCCTGCACGTGCTGCATGTAGGCGGCGACGGTGTCGCGGCCGAACTGCGCGACCATCGCCTGCAGCTCGTCCACACCCTTCTGGTTGGCGGCAATCTGCGCGCGCAGGTCGGCGATGGTCTGTGCCGGGTTGCGTGCCGGGAACGGCCCGGACTGCAGCTGCGCCATCAGCTCGGCCTCGCGCAGCGCGCCATCGCGCACCAGCAGGAAGTTGTCGAACAGCACGCCTTCCTCGGCGATGGTCTGGCTGAAGGGCGGCATGCTGCCCGGCGTGCTGCCGCCGATGTCGGCATGGTGGCCGCGGCTGGCCACGAAGAAGCTGGGCCGAAGCGGGGCGCCGGCCGTGCCCGGCCGTTCCGACGCAGCCGGCGAACCTCCACGGGATGTGGCGGTCGGTACCCCGCCCGCCGGGGGCTCCATGTACACCGGCGTCACCACCGTCACGTCCGGCAGGTGCGTGCCGCCGTGGTACGGGTCGTTCAGCACGTAGACGTCGCCCGGCTGCATCCGCGGGTTGCCGGCAATCACCGTCTTGATGCTCTCGCTCATGCTGCCGAGGTGCACCGGCATGTGCGGCGCGTTGGCGATCAGCTCGCCGGCGGCGCTGAACAGGGCGCAGCTGAAGTCCAGCCGTTCCTTGATGTTCACCGAGTACGCGGTGTTCTGCAGCCGCAGGCCCATCTGCTCGGCGATGTTCATGAACAGGTTGTTGAACACCTCCAGCATCACCGGGTCGACCTGCGTGCCGATCGCATGCTGCGTGGCCCGCGGCTGCGTGCGCCGCAGTTCCAGCGCGCCGGCAGCGCCGAGCCGCGCCTGCCAGCCAGGCTCGACCACCGTGGTGGCATTGCGCTCGGCGACGATCGCCGGGCCGTCGAGCACGGCGCCGTCGGGCAGCTTCTCGCGCCGGTACAGCCCTGCGGCGCGCCAGCCCGCCGGCTGCGTGTCGGCCTCGCAGTACATCTGCACCAGCTCGTCGGGCGCAACGGCGACGGCCGCCCGCTGCGCCGGCACGGCCTCGTCGCCGGAGCGTTCGCCGGGGCCGATGGCCTCCACCGACACCGCCTCGATGACCAGCGGCCGATCCGGCATCAGGAAAGCGAAGCGCTGGCGGTAGGCCGCTTCGAAGGCGGCGCGTGCGGCCTCCAGGCCGTCCAGCGGCACGGCCAGCGCGGTGTCGGTGCCTTGATAGCGCAGGTGCAGCGTGTGCCGCAGCTCGACCGCGGAGCGGGCCACGCCCTGCGCCACCAGCTCGTCGGCCGCGGCGGCGCCCAGCTCGCGCAGCCGCTGTTCGGCGGCCTGCAGCCCGGCGCCGTCGAACGCGCGTTCGACCGAGGTCTCGCGCATCACGATCTGGTCGGCCAGGCCCATGCCGTAGGCCGACAGCACGCCGGCCAGCGGGTGCACGAAGACCCGCGTCATGCCCAGCGCGTCGGCCACGCCGCAGGCATGCTGCCCACCCGCG
>JBGAII010000092.1:0-19121 GCA_044225625.1 Rubrivivax sp. | reverse complement strand
GAGCGGGCCGGCCTGCCCTATGCGCCGATCACCCGGCCGCAGGACCTGTTCGACGACCCGCACCTGGCCGCCACCGGCGGCCTGGCGCCGGTGACGCTGCCGGCCGATGCCAGCGGCGCGGGCCGCCGCATCGAGACGCGCACCGCGCTGCTGCCGCTGACGCTGCAGGGCCGCCGCCTGGGCGTGCGCTCGGGGCCGCCGAGCCTGGGCGAGCACACGCGCGACCTGCTGCGCGGGCTGGGCTACGGCGACGACGAGATCGAGCAGCTGCGCCAGGCGCGCGTGATCGCTACGCCGCAGGAGGCCGCAGACCCGCAGGCCGACGGCTGAACGCCGGCGCGTGCGTCAGGCCGGCCTGGCCAATCGATCGACGCGGCCGGCCACCAGGCGCACCTTGCGCGGCGCCGCCAGCCAGATCGCGCCGATCGACAACGCGCTGAGCACGGTGGAGATCCAGAACGCCAGCGCATAACTGCCCGACACGTCGTGCATCACGCCGGTCAGCCAGGGGCCGAGCGCGCTGCCGGCCATCAGCCCGATCATCACGGTGCCGAAGATCGTTGCGTAGCGCCGGCCCTGGAAGATCTCGAGCACGATCGCGCCCATCACCGAGGTCAGCCCGTAGCCGAGGAAGCCCTGCGCGATCACCATCAGGAACAGCAGCGGCATCGACGGCGTCTGCCGCAGCGCGATCAGCGCCAGATAGCAGACGACGAAGCCCATGCAGCCGACGGTCCACGACCACTCGCGGCCGATGCGGTCCGACAGATGGCCCAGCGTGATCTGCCCCGGCACCGCGATCAGCGCCACCCAGCCCAGCGCCCACGCCGCGTCGGCCGCCGGGAAGCCGATCTCGACCAGGTACTTGGTCTGGTGCACCTGCACCGAATACCAGGCGAAGCCGCCGCAGAAGAACGCGCAGGCGATCCACCAGAAGCGTGCGGTGCGCATCGCCCGCGCCAGCGTCCAGTCGATCGCCGCCCAGGCCGGATCGACGATGTTGGCCGCGGGGCGCGCGGCCGCACCGGCCGCCGGCTGGGCGTCGCCGTCGGGTTGCAGGCCCATCTCGTCGGGCCGGCGGCGCAGCAGCAGCACCAGCGGCGCCAGCACGGCCAGCAGCACCAGGCCCAGCGTCCAGCACGCGGTGCGCCAGTCGTGGCGGTCCATGAAGAACTGCATCCACGGCAGCAGCACGATCGAGCCCAGACCCACGCCGGCGAAGGCCAGGCTCACCGCCAGCCCGCGCCGGCGCACGAACCAATTGGGCAGGAACAGCGACCAGCCGGTGTAGCCGAGGCACACGCTGCCGCCGCCGACCAGCACGCCCAGCGTCAGGTACAGGTGCCACGGTGCGCTGACCTGCGCGGCCAGCAGCAGACCCGTGCTCATCATCGCCACGCCCAGGCCCATCACCGCGCGCGGGCCGTGCCGGTCCATCAGCCAGCCGAGTGTCGGGCTCAGCACGGCGGACACCAGGAAGCCGAAGGAGAAGGCGCCGGCGATCACGCCGCGCTCCCAGCCGAACTCCTTCAGGATCGGCGGAAACAGCAGCGAGAACGCGGTCCGCGCGTTGACGCCGATGCCGGTGGTGACGAAGGCCACGGCAACGATGACCCAGCCATAGAAGAAGGGCAGGCGCACGGCATGCTTCCGTTGAGCTGAAACGGGCAAGGATACTGAGGCTGCGGCGGCGGGCCTTCAATGACCTGCCAGGTCATGTCGAGCCGCGTTAGACCGCCCCTCTGGCGTGCCCGGGTTCTCCAAGGCACTTGCAGCGATAACTGTATTTCTATACAGTGTTCTTCAGTCACCTGCCATGGAGCCCCCAATGCCTGCCGAACTGCGCCAGCACTACCGCCCCCGCGTCCCGCGCATCCCCGCCTGGATGTGGCGCCTGTGGACTTGGCTGTGAGCCCGGCGCACGGCGGCGCTCAGGCATCGCCGCGGCGCTGGCGGGCCGCATCCATCGCGCGGATCTGCGCACGGGCCTCGTCGCCCTCGGGGATCGGCCGGCCGCTGTCGCGCCATTGCACCGCGGCCTTGAAGCCGTTCTCCTGCGCATAGCGGCGGAACCACAGGCCTTCGGGGTTGTGACGCGTGATGCCGTCGAAGACGGTGGCCATCATCTGCGACTGCTCCAGCCCCATCGTCAGCATCACCTGGTTGACCACCATCTTGTGCATCGCCAGGTGCCCGCGCGGCACGCCGGCGATGCGCTCGGCCAGCTTGCGCGTCGCCGCCTCCAGCTCGGCCCGCGGCACCACCGCATTGGCCAGGCCCCATTCCGCCGCCGTGCGGCCGTCGATCATGTCGCCGGTGAACATCAGCTGCTTGGCCCGCGTCGGCCCCAGCCGGTAGGTCCACATCGCCGTCGTCGGGCAACCCCACACGCGCGTGGGCATGTAGCCGATGCGCGCGTCCTCGGCCATGACCAGCAGGTCGCAGCAGAGCGCGATGTCGCTGCCGCCGGCCACTGCCGCACCATGCACCTTGGCGATCGTCGGCTTCGGGCTGCGCCACAGGCTCATGAAGTGCTCGGTGTTGCGCTTCATGAAGCTGTAGTCGACCATCGGGTCCCACGGCGTCTTCTCCTGCTGGCACGGGTGTTCGACGTGGCTTTCGGCGCTGGCGGCCAGGTCGTAGCCGCCGCAGAAGCCCTTGCCCGCGCCCTCGACCACGATCACGTGCACCTCGTCGTCCTCGTTGGCCCAGTCGACCGCGGCGCGGATCTCGGCCGGCATGGCATCGCTGATGGCGTTGAAACGCTCCGGCCGGTCGAGCTTCAGGCGCGCGATGCGCGGGTTCGTCTCGTCCTTGGTGATGCACAAGGTACTGAAAGCGGGCATGGTGTCTCCAGACGCGGCTGTGGGTAGGGTCGGCTGAATATTACATGCATGAACATCGCTGGCAGCTCAGAGTAATATTCAGCCATGACGATCCCTCCGCGCGCGCTGATCCTTCGGCTGGTGCTCGGCGTTGAAAGCCACGGCGACCCTGCGCTGGGCGTGCGCGAGTTGCTGTCGGCCTGCGCGCTGTTCGGCCTGCCCGAGAACCGCGTGCGCGTCGCGCTGGCCCGCGCGGTGGCGGCCGGGCTGCTGGTGGCGCCGCGCCGCGCGGTCTACGCACTCGGGCCAGCCGCCCGTGCGCTGGCCGACGAGGTGGGCCGCTGGCGCGGCATGGCGCAGCAGGTGGTGCTCTGGCAAGGCGACTGGGTCGCGGTGCACGTGGGGGCCCGCGGCCGCAGCGACCGCAGCGCGCTGCGCGCGCGCGAACGCAGCTTCGAGCTGCTCGGGCTGGCCGAGTTCGAACGCGGCCTGCACCTGCGACCGAACAACCTGGCCGGCGGCGCCGAGACGCTGCGCACCCGGCTGCAGGCCCTGCTGCCGGCAGGCACGCACGCCGGCACGGTGTTCACGCTGCGCGACCTGGGTCCGGCCGACGGCCGGCGCGCCCGCAGCCTGTGGGACACCGCCGCGCTCGACGCCAGCTACCGCGAAGGCACCGCGCAGCTCACCGCCTGGCGCGAGCAGGTGCGCTCGCTGCCGCCGGAGCAGGCGGCACGCGAGGCCTTCGAGCTCGGCAACCGCGCGATCCGCCGCATCGTCTTCGACCCCTGGCTGCCGGCACCGCTGGTCGACGATGCGGCGCGGCGGCGCTTCATCACCGCCGTCACACGCCACGACGACATCGGCAAGGCCATCTGGCGCCAGTTTCTGGGCGCGGTGCGTGCGCCATCCTCGCGGCACGCCACCCCTTCCCTTCCCCGCAGACGAATGCAGGAGACATCGACATGAACGCACCCGATACGCTGAGCCAGGAGCGCCTGACGCTGGCCCCCACGTCGGCGGACACGCATGAAGTCACCAACGTCGGCCATGAGCTGGTCGACTACGACATGTACCGCCAGGATGCGGCGCTGGTCGACGCCGTGCAGCGCGAAGGCGCCGGCTGGGCCGACGCCGCGCTGGGCACCTTCGGCCGGCTGGCCGGATCGGCCGACTACCTGGAGCTGGGCGTGCAGGCCAACCAGAACCCGCCCGTGCTGGACACGCATGACCGCTTCGGCCGGCGCGTCGACCTGGTGAAGTTCCACCCGGCCTACCACCAGCTGATGCGCAGCGCCATCGAACACGGCATCCATGCAGCGCCGTGGGCCGAGCCGCGCGACGGCGCGCATGTCGCGCGCGCGGCGCACTTCTACCTGCAGACGCAGGTCGAGGCCGGCCACGGCTGCCCGATCACGATGACCTTCGCCGCGGTGCCGGCGCTGCAGACCACGCCGGCGCTGGCCACGTCCTGGGTGCCGAAGATCACCTCGCGTGTCTACGACCCGCGCAACCTGCCCGACGCGCAGAAGCAGGGCGTCACCATCGGCATGGCGATGACCGAGAAGCAGGGCGGCTCCGACGTGCGCGCCAACAGCACGCGCGCGTACCCGGCGGGCGCGGCCGAAGGCCCGGGCGCGGCCTACGAACTGGTCGGCCACAAGTTCTTCGTCTCGGCACCGATGTGCGACGCCTTCCTGGTGCTGGCGCAGGCACCGGGAGGCCTGAGCTGCTTCCTGCTGCCGCGCTGGCGGCCCGATGGCACGAAGAACCCGCTGCAGGTGCTGCGCCTGAAGCGCAAGATGGGCAATGTCACCAACGCCAGCAGCGAGACCGAACTGCGCGGCGCGCTGGCCTGGATGGTCGGCGACGAAGGCCGCGGCGTGCGCACCATCATCGAGATGGTGGCGATGACGCGCTTCGACTGCATGATCGGCTCCACCGCCGGCCAGCGCGCGGCGGTGGCGCAGGCGCTGCACCACTGCAGCATCCGCTCGGCTTTCGGCAAGGTGCTGAACCAGCAGCCATTGATGCAGAACGTGCTGGCCGACCTGGTGCTGGAGCACGAAGGCTCGCTGGCGCTGACGATGCGCCTGGCGCGGGCCATGGACCACCGCGACGATGCCCACGAGGACGCGCTGGTGCGTCTGGTCACCGCGGTGGGCAAGTACTGGATCTGCAAGCGCACGCCGCAGCACGCCTACGAGGCGATGGAATGCATCGGCGGCAGCGGCGTGATGGAGGACAGCCCGTTCCCGCGGCTGTACCGCGAGGCGCCGGTCAACGCCATCTGGGAAGGCAGCGGCAACGTGCAGTGCCTGGACGTGCTGCGCGCGATGCAGAAGACGCCGGCGGTGGTCGGCGCCTTCTTCGCCGAGCTGGCCAAGGCGCGCGGCGGCCATGCGGCCTTGGACGCCGCCGTCTCGGCGCTGCAGGCGGAGTTCAGGGATCAGGCCGAGCTGGAGTACCGGGCCCGCCACGTGGTCGACCGCATGGCGCTGGCCATCCAGGCCGCGCTGCTGGTGCAGCACGCGCCGCCGGCCGTCGCCGACGCCTTCTGCCGCTCGCGCCTGCAGGGCGAGGGCCACCGCCAGTACGGCACGCTGCCGCGCGGCGTCGACTGCGCGACGATCCTGCGGCGCGCGACACCGCTGGCCTGAATCGCGATCAGCCCGTCGGCCCCGAACCGCATGCATCCCTTCGACGAATCGATCCGCCTCGCGCCGGCCGGCGAGCACCGCTACACCGGCAGCACGCACCCGGGCTATGCCAACATGGTCGGCCCCTTCGGCGGCACGCTCGGCGCGGTGCTGCTGAACGCGGCGCTGCTGCATCCGCAGCGGCTCGGCGACCCGATCGTGCTGACCGTCAACTTCGCCGGGCCGGTGGCCGACGGCGACTTCGAGGTCGACGCGCTGCCGATGCGCACCAACCGCTCGACGCAGCACTGGAACCTGGTCCTGCGCCAGGGTGGCGAGGTCGCGGTCACCGGCTCGGCCGTCTTTGCGACGCGGCGCGAGATGTGGTCGGCGCACGAGGCCCAGCCACCGCAGGGCATGCCGCCGGCCGCCGCGCTGCAGCGCATGCCGACCGCCGGCATCGCCGCCTGGGTGGACCGCTACGACATGCGCTTCGAAGGCGGTGCGCCCTTCAGCTTCGACGGCCGGGAAGCGGCCGATTCGCTGAGCCGCGCCTGGGTGCGCGACCATCCGCCGCGGCCGCTGGACTTCGCTTCGCTGGCGGCGATCTGCGACAGCTTCTTTCCGCGCGTGTTCGTGCGCCGCAACCAGCGTTCGCCGATCGGCACCGTGAGCCTGAGCAGCTACTTCCACGCCGACGCCGCGGGCATCGCCGCACAGGGCGAACGCCACCTGCTGGGCATGGCGCAGGCGCTTCGCTTCCATGCCGGCTTCTTCGACCAGAGCGCGCAGGTGTGGAGCGACGACGGCCAGCTGTTGGCCAGCACGCACCAGATGGTCTACTACCGGGCCTAGAACCAGGAGACACGACCATGGCCGACAAGGAATTCGACATCGTCATCCACGGCGCCAGCGGCTTCACCGGCCGGCTGGTGGCCGAATTCATGGCCCGGCGCTACCCTCGCGCCGGCAACGCCGAAGGCATCCGCTGGGCGATGGGCGGGCGGGACGCGGCCAAGCTGGCCGCCGTGCGCGATGAGATCGGCGCGCCGGCCGACACGCCGCTGGTCGTCACCGACACCCAGTCCTCCGCATCGCTTCAGCAGTTGATGCAGCGTACGCGGCTGGTGCTGAGCACGGTCGGCCCGTACCAGCTGTACGGCAACGAACTGCTGGCCGCCTGCGCGAAGAGCGGCGTGCACTACGTCGACCTGTGCGGCGAGCCGGCCTGGATGCGGCAGATGATCGACGCGCACCACGCCGCGGCGCAGGCCAGCGGCGCGCGCATCGTGTTCTCCTGCGGCTTCGACTCGATTCCCTTCGACCTGGGCGTGTTCTTCCTGCAGCAGGCCTTCCGCCAGCGCTATGGCCATGCCGCGCCACGCGTGCGCGGCCGCGTGCGCAAGATGAAGGGCACGTTTTCGGGCGGTACCGCCGCCAGCCTGAAGGCAACGATGGCCGCCGCCGCGAAGGACCCGCGCGTGCTCGACTGGCTGCGCAGCCCCTTCAGCCTGACGCCGGGCTTCGAAGGGCCGAAGCAGCCCGCGGGCCACAAGCCGATGGTCGACGACGCGCTGGGCCAGCTCAATGGCGAAGGCATCTGGGTGGCGCCCTTCGTGATGGCGGCCATCAACACGAAGAACGTGCACCGCTCCAACTTCCTGCTGCAGCAGGCCTATGGCGCCGACTTCGTCTACGACGAAATGCTGATCACCGGCCCCGGACCCAAGGGCGAGCAGATCGCGCAGGCCGTGGCCGGCGACAAGTCGCTGGGCGGCGACGGCGGCCCGAAGCCTGGCGAAGGCCCGTCGAAGGAAGAACGCGACAGCGGTTTCTACGACCTGCTGTTCCTGGCCGAGGACGCCGCCGGGAACCGCCTGCGCGCCGGCGTCAAGGGCGACCGCGACCCGGGCTACGGCTCGACCAGCAAGATGATCGCCGAGAGCGCCGTGTGCCTGCTGTGCGATGTGCCCACGCTGCCCGGCGGCATCTGGACCACCGCGCCGGCGATGGGTGACAAGTTGATCGCGCGCCTGCAGGCGAACGCGGGCCTGAGCTTCACGGTCGAGGCATGAGCGGCCACTTCAAGCCGGTGGCGCTGGAACATGCCAGCCGCCTGATCAACCACGGCCCGACGGTCCTGGTGACCAGCGCGCATGGGGGCCGTCGCAACATCATGGCGGCGGCCTGGTCGATGCCGGTGGAGTTCACGCCGCCGCGCGTGGCGGTGGTGATCGACAAGCACACCTTCACGCGCGAACTGGTCGCCGCCAGCGGTGCCTTCGCGCTGTGCCTACCCGGGCCGTCTCTGGCCGACCTGACGTTCGCGGTGGGCAGCGAGAGCGGCCGCGAGGTCGACAAGTTCGCCCGCCATGGCCTCGCGACGACCCGCGGGCCGGTACTCGGCCTGCCGCTGCTGGAGGACGGCTGTGCCGCATGGATGGAATGCCGGCTGATCCCCGAAGCGCACACCGAAGACGCCTACGACACCTGCTTTGCCGAAGTCGTGGCCGCGGCCGCCGACGAGCGCATCTTCCAGGGCGGACGCTGGGACTTCCGCGACGACAACAGCGACCTGCAGACGATCCACCACCTGGGCGCCGGGCGCTTCGTGCGCGCCGGCGGCGTGATCCAGGCACGCCGGCCCTGACGCGGGTCGAGGCGGGCCGCGCCGCGGCTTCGGCCTTCAGACCGTGGCGCCGGTCTCGAAACAGGCGCGCAGTTCGCCCTTCAGCACCTTGCCGGCCAGGTTGCGCGGCAGCGCATCGACGAACACGATGCGGCGCGGCTTCTTGTAGCCGGCGATGCGCTCGCCGCAATGCGCCTGCAGCGCGTCGGCCGCGACCTCGTTGCCCTCGCGCAGCACCACCACCGCGGCCACGACCTCGCCCCATTCCGGGTCCGGCAGACCCAGCACCGCCGCTTCCACGACGGCCGGATGTGCGGCCAGGGCGTCCTCCACCTCGCGGGCATAGACGTTGAAGCCGCCGCTGATGATCATGTCCTTGTTGCGGCCGACGATGTGCAGGAAGCCGTGGCGGTCGAAGCGGCCCAGATCGCCGCTGTAGTACCAGCCGTCGCGCACCACCTCGGCCATCGCCTCCGGGCGGCGCCACAGCTGCACCTTGGCCGCACCTTCGTGCGCCAGCGTCACCTCGCCGACCTCGCCCTGCGGCACCGGGCGGCCCTGCGCATCGCGCAGCACGATGCGCACGTTGGCCGTGGGCTTGCCGCAGGAGCCGATCGGCTCATCGGCCGCGTCCTCGGCGTCGCCGATGTGCTCGTGGGGATAGAGCACGGTCAGCGGCTGCACTGCCTCGGTCATGCCGTACTGCTGGCGCAGGATCGGACCGAAGATCTTCATCGCGCGGCGGATCAGCGACACCGGCGTCGGCGCGGTGCCGTAGTGGATGCGCTTCAGCGACGACCAGTCGCCCTGCGCACCGCCTTCGATGGCCTCGACCAGCCGGTTCATCATCGTCGGCACCAGCATCAGGTGCGTGATGCGGTGCTGCGCGATCGCCGCCAGCAGCGACGCCGGATCGAAGCGGTCCAGGATCACGTTGCGCGCGCCGCGCAGGTAGCAGGGAAACAGGTACACGCCGGCCGCATGCGTCAGCGGGCCGACATGCAGCATCGCGTCATCGACCGACAGGCCGTACTCCATCGCCAGGAAGTGGTTGGCCAGCCGCGCATTCAGACGTTCCAGCGTGTAGGCCACGCCCTTCGGCTTGCCGGTGGTGCCGCTGGTGTAGGCGATGCGCATCAGGTGCTCGGGACCGATCTCGATGGCCGGCGCCTGCACGCCGGCCGCGGCACAGGCGGCACTGAAATCGACCGCCCCCGGCGGCGTCGCGCCGAGCGTCAGCACGTGGCGCAGATCGGGCAGTTGCCCCCCGGCCGCCGCGGCGAAGCTCTGCGCCAGGCCCGCGAACTGCGGCCCGACCAGCACGGCGCTGGCCTGCGCATCGGCCAGGATGTCCAGGTGCTCGGCCAGCGTATGACGTGCGTTCAGCGCCACGTAGGTCAGGGCCGCCTTCTCGGCGCCGAACAGGCTCTCCAGGCTCTCGACCGAGTTCTCCAGCAGCACGGCGAAGCGTTCGCCCGGCCGCAGCCCGAGCGCGATCAGCGCCTGCGCGAACCGGTTGCTGCGCGCGTCGATCTCCGCATGGTCGTAGCTGCGCTCGCGGAACACCAACGACGGCCGCGCGCCGTGCTGGGCCGCGGCCCAGCTGATCAGGCGGCCGGCGATCATCCGATCACCACCACGTCCTGGCCCTCGGCCACGGCTTCGCCCTCCTTCACCAGCAGCTGCAGCACGGTGCCGGCGTGCGACGCGCAGACCGGGATCTCCATCTTCATGCTCTCCAGGATCACCAGCGTCTGGTCCTCGGTGACGGCGTCGCCTTCGCGCACCTCGATCTTCCACACGGTGCCGGTGACGTCGGATTGCAGGCGGGTCTGGGGCATGGGTCGTCTCCTGTCGGTGGGTGGGATGGGGTCATGATAGGCAACATTGCGATTGTTGACAATCGTGATGTCGAATGCTTCAATCGCGGCCAACCGCGCACCATCCGCGCCCCACCCCATTCCCCTCCACCGCCATGACCGACCCCGCGCTGCCGCCCTTCCCCGCCCCCGCGCTGCCCGGCCTGCCGGGGCTGAAGCGCGTGCTGGTCGCCAACCGCGGCGAAATCGCGGTGCGCGTCGTGCGCGCCTGCCAGGCGCTGGGCATCGAGGCCGTGGCCGCGGTGTCGGAGGCCGATGCCGGCAGCCTGGCCGCGCGCCTGGCCGGCCGCCAGGTGTTGATCGGCCCGCCGCCGCCGGCGCAGAGCTATCTGGCGATCGAGCGCTTGGTCGACGCGGCGCGCCGCAGCGGCTGCGACGCGGTGCACCCGGGCTACGGTTTCCTGTCCGAGCGCGCGGCCTTCGCGCAGGCCTGCGTCGACGCCGGGCTGAGCTTCGTCGGCCCGACACCGGCGGCGATCGAGGCCATGGGCGACAAGATCACTGCTGCCCGCCTGGCGGCCGAAGCCGGTGTGCCGCGCGTACCGGGCTCGGATGCGGTGGCCGATGCCGGGGCCGCGCTGGCGGCGGCCGAGCGCATCGGCTGGCCGGTGCTGGTCAAGGCCAGCGCCGGCGGCGGCGGCCGCGGCATGCGCGTGGTGCGCGAGGCGTCGCAGATGGCGGCCGCCTTCGCCAGCGCCACGGCCGAGGCACTGGCCGCCTTCGGCGACGGCACGCTCTACGTGGAGAAACTGATCGAGCAGGCCCGCCACGTCGAGATCCAGCTGATGGCCGATCGCCACGGCAGTGTCGTGCACCTGGGCGAACGCGAGTGTTCGACGCAGCGCCGCCATCAGAAGCTGATCGAGGAGTCGCCCTCGCCGGCGCTGGACGCCGCGCAGCGCGCCGCGATGGGCGAGGCGGCGGTCGCGCTGGCCCGCCGCGTCGGCTATCACGGGGCCGGCACGGTGGAGTTCGTGCTCGACGACCGCGATGGCCGCTTCTACTTCCTGGAGATGAACACGCGCATCCAGGTCGAACATCCAGTGACCGAGATGGTCACCGGCATCGACCTGGTGGCCGAGCAGCTGCGTGTGGCCGCGGGCCTGCCGCTGTCCTTCACGCAGGCGCAGGTGGGCAGCCGCGGCCATGCGATCGAATGCCGCATCAACGCCGAGGACCCGGAGCGCAACTTCCTGCCGCGCCCCGGCGTGGTGGCGCGCTGGGCGCCGCCCGAAGGCGAAGGCATCCGCTGCGACAGCCACTGCCATGACGGCTACACCGTCACGCCCTTCTACGACTCGCTGCTCGGCAAGCTGATCGTGCACGCGCCGACGCGCGACGCCGCCATCGCGCGCATGGTCGACGCACTGCAGCGGCTGCAGGTCGACGGCCCGGCCACCACCGCCGCCTTTCACCGCGCCGTGCTCGCGCACCCGGACTTCGGTGCCGGCCGCGTGACCACGCGCTGGGTCGAGGAGGTGTTCATCCCCGCACGCAAGGCCGCAGCCCAGGCCCGTGCCGCGGCCTGAGGCGGGCCCGGCGCTGCGCCGCCGGAACGACGAATCCATGACAACCACCAAGGAGATGAGATGAACCGACGACTCGCCGCCGCGCTGCTGGCGGGCAGCTGCCTGCTGAGCCCGCTGGTGCAGGCGCAGACCGCCTGGAAGCCCACCGAACGCATCAACTTCGTCATCGGCGTCGCCCCCGGCGGCACGGTGGACCTGTATGCCCGCGGCATCAAGGACACGCTGGACACGCTGAAGCTGGTCAACGGCCAGACGATCCTGGTCGAGAACAAGGTCGGCGCCGGCGGCGCGCTGGCGATGCAGCTGCTGAAGAGCCAGAGCGGCAATGCCGCCTATCTGGGCACCTTCCACACCGGCGCCATCGCCGGCGCGGTGACCGGCCTGATCAAGGCCGACCCGCGCGACTTCACGCCGGTGGCGATGATGGTCGAAGAAACCTCGCTGGTCGCGGTGCGCGCCGATTCGCCGCTGAAGACCGGCACCGACCTGGTCGACGCGCTGAAGGCCGACCCGACGAAGCTGCGCATCGCCGTGGCGCCGGCACTGGGCCAGAACACGCACATGGCCATTGCCAAGCCGCTGAAGGTGGCCGGCGTGGCCATCGACAAGCTGACGATTGCGCCGTTCCGCTCGTCGGGCGAGTCGGTCACCGCGCTGATCGGCGGCCACGTCGACGTGGTCTCGGCCACCGCGCCGGTGATCCTGCCGCAGGTGCAGGCCGGCAAGCTGCGCATCCTGGCCAGCGCCGCGCCCGAGCCCGGCACCGGCGCGCTGGCCGGCGTGAAGACCTGGCGCGAACAGGGCGTGCCGGCCGACTACGTCAGCTACAACGGCGTGATGCTGCCGCCCGGCGTCAACGCCGAGCAGATCCGCTTCTGGGAAGACGCGCTGCGCAAGGTGTCGCAGGACAAGAACTGGGTCGCGCTGGTCGAGCGCTCCGGCAACAAGCCGATCTTCCGCGGCTACGTCGAATCGCACCGCTACCTGATGGCCGAGTGGAAGGCCGCCACCGAACTGGCCGCCAGCCTGAACCTGGGAGCTTCGCGATGAACGCCCGCCTCGAAGCCGGCTTCGAACCCGGCGGCGAATGGGCCGCCGAACTGGGCCGAGCTGCAGGCGCGGCGCGCCAGCGCGCTGGCCATGGGCGGGCCGGAGGCGCTGGCCAGGTTCAAGGCCACCGGCCGCATGAACGCACGCGAGCGCATCGCCGCGCTGGTCGACGGCGGCAGCTTCCGCGAGATGGGCACGCTGGCCGGCAAGGGCCACTACGACGCCGACGGCCGCTACAAGCACACCGACCCCACCAACGCCATCGTCGGCACCGGCCGCATCGCCGGCCGCAAGGTGGCGTTGCACGTCGACGACTTCACCATCCGCGCCGGCAGCTCCGAAGGCACCATCGCCGACAAGTGGATCTACATCGAGCGCCTGGCGTACCAGCTGCGCATGCCGCTGGTGCGGCTGGTCGATTCGGCCGGCGGCAGCGTCAAGCTGCTGATGCAGATCGGCGGCACCAAGATCCCCGAATACACCACCTGGCCGGCGCAGGACCTGCTGCAGACGGTGCCGGTGGTCGGCGTGGCGCTGGGTGCCTGCGCCGGCCAGGGTGCGATCAAGGTGCTGTCCTCGCATTTCTCGGTGCTGGTGCGCGAGCAGGCGCAGGTGATGGCGGCCGGCCCGCACGTGGTGCGTCAGGCCTACGGCGTGGAGGTCGACAAGAACGACCTGGGCGGCTGGAAGGCCCACCGCAAGAGCGCGCTGGTGCACAACGAGGCGGCCGACGAGGCCGATGCGCTGGCGCAGGTGCAGCGCTTCCTGAGCTACCTGCCGCGCAGCGTGCACGAACTGGCGCCGGTGCTGCCGTGCGACGACGACCCGGGCCGCGCCGAGGACTGGCTGAAGGACGCGATCCCGCACGACCGGCGCAAGATCTACGACCCGCGCAAGATCCTGGCCGCCGTCTTCGACCAGGGCAGCCTGTTCGAGATCGGCCGCTGGCAGGGTGCTTCGGTGATCACGATGCTCGGCCGGCTGAACGGTGTGCCGGTGGGCGTGATCGCCAACGACCCCAAGGCGGCCGGCGGCGCGATGACGCTGCAGGCCGCCTACAAGATGGAGCGCCACACCAAGCTGTGCAGCCTGTTCGGGCTGCCGGTGGTGAACTTCGTCGACCAGCCGGGCAATGCCACCGGCCTGGAGGCGGAACTCGGCGGCACGCTGCTCGGTGCCACGCGCGTGGCCGAGGCGCTGGCGCAGTGCCGCTCGCCGTGGGTGTCGATCCTGATGCGGCGCTGCTTCGGCATGGCCGGCGCGCTGCACGGCCCGAAGGGCGGCGACCGGCTGAACCACCGCTTCGCCTGGCCATCGGCGCGCTGGGGCTCGATCCCGATCGAAGGCGGCGTGATGGCCGCGCACAAGGCCGAGATCGAGGCCGCGCCGGACCCGGCCGCCAAACGCGCCGAGCTCGAGGCGCACTACCTGGCGATGACCTCGCCCTTCCGCACCGCGGAGAAGTTCGGCGTGCTCGACATCATCGACCCGCGCGAAACGCGCGCGGTGCTGTGCGACTGGGTGGAAGACGCCTGGTACGTGGTGCAGGGCGACCTGTCACAGCGCGGCCATTGATCAGGCCGCACAATGCCGGGCATGCACGACGATCGACGCATGCCCGGCCTGCAAGGGGCCAGCAATTTCCGCGACCTGGGCGGTTACCCGGGCCATGACGGCCGGCCGCTGCGCTGGCGCCGCCTGTTCCGCTCCGACCACCTGGGCGAACTGACCGCCGCCGACCATGAGACGCTGCGCGCGCTGGGCGTGACGCGGTCCTTCGATTTCCGCGGCACGCATGAGCGTGCGGCCCGGCCCTACGAGGTACCGGGCCTGCGCCAGCATTCGCTGGCCATCGAGCCGACCGTGGCGCAGAACATGGTGGCGCTGGCCGACGCGGGCCTGCCGCTGAGCGCCGAGCGCATGGTCGGTCTGATGGAGGAGTTGTACCGGCGGCTGGTGAACGAAGAGGCCGAGCGTTTCGCCGAGTGGTTCGGCCACCTGCTGGACGACGACACGCCGCTGGTCTTCCATTGCACCGCCGGCAAGGACCGCACCGGCATGGCTGCGGCGCTGCTGCTGCTGGCGCTGGGCGTGCCGCGCGACGTGGTGGAGCACGACTATCTCTACACCAACCGCGTCTACCGCCGCCCGGCGTCGACATCGCTGTCCGGCACGGTGCCGGACGACGCGCTGGCGGTGCTGTGGGGCGTGCAGCCGCGCTTCCTGAACGCGGCGCTCGACCTGATCGACGCGGAACACGGCGGCATGGACCGCTACCTGACCGAGCGCATGCGCCTGGATGACGCCGCGCGTGCCCGGCTGGCCGGGCTGTACCTGGAAGCGGGCTGAGTTTCCTCGGTGGTGTGCCGCTTGCGGCGCATAGCGGCCGTTCGTTGGTGGCGTGCGAAGTGTGGGGCGTGGGGGCCACGGGCGGACCGCCGGCAGGGCTTCGAATGCGACGCCCCGCCCGGTGGGCGGGGTGCCCTGCGGTGCTCGGCTTCACGGCCTCGTCGCCAACTCACTTCGCGCGCTGATCGCGCGCTACGTTCAAACAGTCGCGACGAAGTCAGAAGTGAGGGTGCGCTGCGCGCGCTGGCCGTGAAACCTGCGCTCCTCGGCGTCGCATAGGCGCCCTGCCGGCGGTCCGCCCGTGACCCCCGGCACTGCTCGTGGTTCGCGATGCCTTCGGTGGCATTCATCAGCCACGAACACCTCCACAGGTCCGCCGAGATGGCGAGGAAGCAGATGGGAAGTAAGGAGGAGCCCGGGTCTGTCAGACCGCGGGGGGAAGAGCCCGGACACGAAACGGTCGGGGACTGTTCGTGCACGCGAGCGCCTCGGGCCGCTGGCCCGAGGCATGAGACGAGATTCGCTGCCCGGCCAGCTCAGCTCGCGCGCCGAAGCTCGAGGCATGCAAGGCACCAGCAGTGAACGGCTGCTATACATGGACGGATTCGCTTTCCCGTCAGCCTCGGCTTGCGCAAACGCCTGAACGACAGGCACCAGCAGGCGATCAGCGAGCGTCGACAAAGCGCCGTAAGCAGCCCAGCGCAACCGCCTCAGTCCCGCAGGGACTACTTCGGCGCGCGCGCGGCTGCAGCCTGAGCCATGGCCTGCAGCGCCTCGGGCGTCAGCCCCAGTGCTTCCTGCACCGGCCGCGGTGCGCTCGGGTCCCATGACGCCCGTGTGCCCACCGTCATGCCACCGTCGACCACCAGCTGCGTGCCGGTCACGAAGCCGGCCGCGTCGCTCGCCAGGTAGAGCACCGCCTCGGCGATGTCCTGCGGCTGGCCGGTGCGGCCCGCCGGCTGCAGGCTGCCGCCGCGTTCGGCCAGCGTCGCCGCCATCTGCTGCGACGCCTGGCGGTCCAGGCCGAAACCGGCGCCGAAGATCGACGTCGCGATGAACCCCGGCACCACCGCATTGACGCGGATGCGGTGGCGCGCCAGGTCCGCCGCCGTCACCCTGCTGAAGTGCAGCACCGCCGCCTTGGCCGTCGAGTAGGCCACCGGCGCATAACCCGAGGCCAGCGCCGAGATCGACGCCGTGTTGACGATCGCGCCGCCGCCGCGCGCCTTCAGGTGCGGCAGCGCATACAGCGTGCCGCACATCACCGAGCGCAGCAGCAGGCTCATCGTCTGATCCCAGCCCTCGACCGTCATCTCCTCCATGCCGCCGCGCTGCCCGCCGGCGCCGGCGTTGTTGAAGACGATGTCCAGCCCGCCGAACTCCGCCGCGGCGCGGTCCACCGCCGCCTGGATCTGCGCCGGCTGCGTCACGTCGCAGTGCACGAACTTCAGGCGGCCGGGCAAGCGCGCTTCCAGCGCCGCGCCGGCCTCGTCCTGGATGTCGGCGGCGAGCACGCGCGCACCTTCGTCGATGAAGCGCTCGGCGGTGGCCAGCCCGATGCCGGAACAGGCCCCGGTGATGAAAGCGACCTTGTCCTGCAACCGCGTACCCATGCATGCTCCTGCGTCGGAAGTGGCGGCGCAGTGTGGCACAGTGCCGCCTTTGCCCAAGGTGCCCATGGCCCTGAAATCCACCATCTACAAGGCGACACTGCAGATCGCCGACATGGACCGGCAGCTCTATGCCGACCATGCGCTGACACTCGCGCTGCACCCGTCCGAAACCGAAGAGCGGCTGCTGGTGCGGCTGCTGGCCTTCGCACTGAACGTGCCGCACGACACCCACCACGGCGCGCTGCAGTTCGCACGCGGCCTGTCCGACGCCGACGAGCCCGACCTGTGGCAGCACGACCTGTCGGGCCAGCTGGTGCAGTGGATCGAGGTCGGCCAGCCCGACGATCGCCGGTTGGCCAAGGCCTGCGCACGTGAGTGTCTGGCAGATCCCGGCTGTGCAGGCCCAGGCGCTGGCCGCGCTGGCCCAGCGCAGCATGCAGTGGCAGCTGACGGTGCAGGACGGCCACACCTGGCTGAGCAGCGGCGATCAGTCGCTGGAGCTGCTGCCGCAGCGGCTGATGGGACCGGAACGATGAGCGCACATGTCGAAGCCGACGACCGCTGGCTGTGGCTGGAAGAAGTACAAGGCGACGCCGCGCTGGCCTGGGTGCGCGAGCGCAATGCCGAATCGCGGCAGCGGCTGGAAGCCTGGTCCGGTTTCGAAGACACGCGCCGCGGCATCCGCGCGGTGCTCGACGCGCAGGACCGCATTCCGATGGTCGTGCGCCGCGGCGCCTTCGTCTACAACTTCTGGCAGGACGCCACGCAGCCGCGCGGCCTGTGGCGGCGCTGCACGCTCGACGACTACCGCCGGCCGCAGCCCGCGTGGGAACTGCTGCTGGACCTCGACGCGCTCGGCGCGGCCGAAGGCGAGAACTGGGTCTGGGGCGGCGCCGCCTGCCTGGGGCCCGAGTACCGGCGCGCGCTGCTGAGCCTGTCGCGCGGCGGCGCCGACGCGCATGTGCTGCGCGAGTTCGACTTGGTCGACAAGCGCTTCGTCGACGACGGCTTCACGCTGCCCGAGGCCAAGTCCGAGGTCGCCTGGCTGGACATCGACACCGTCTACGTCGGCACCGATTTCGGCCCCGGCTCGCTCACCGATTCCGGCTACCCGCGGATCATCAAGCGCTGGCGGCGCGGCCAGCCGCTGGCCGACGCGGTGACGGTGTTCGAAGGCCTGCAGACCGACGTGGCGGTCAGCGTCAGCGTCGACCCGACACCGGGCTTCGAGCGCACCGTGCTGCGCCGCTCGCCGGACTTCTTCAGCAGCGAAGATGCGCTGCTGGTCGGCGACGTGCGGCAGCCGCTGCACAAGCCCGCCGACGCCCAGCTGCACTTCTGGTACGGCCAGGCGCTGCTGTCGCTGCGCAGCGACTGGCACGACGGCGCCCGCAGCTGGCCACGCGGCGCGCTGCTGGCCAGCGGTGCCGCGGCCTTCGTCGCCGGCCGGCCGCAGTGGCAGCCGCTGTTCGTGCCCGACGCCACGCGCTCGCTGGCCGGCTATGCGCTGCTGCGCCACACCGTGCTGCTCGAAGTGCTGGACAACGTCGCCGGCCGGCTGCAGGAGCAGCGCTTCGACGGCAGCGGCTGGCAGCTGCGCGACGTGCAGGCGCCCTTCCCCGGCACGCTGTCGGCGCAGAGCCTGCACGACCCGCTGGTGCCCGACGATCCGCTGGGCGAAAGCTACCTGCTGGTCTACACCGACTTTCTGACGCCGGATTCGCTGCTGCTGGGCAGCGCCGGCAGCGACACGCGCGAGCCGCTGAAGGCACGCTCGGCCTTCTTCGACGCGCAGGGCATGCGCGTCGAGCAGCGCTTCGCCACGTCGAAGGACGGCACGCGCGTGCCCTACTTCGTCGTCTGGCCGGCCGGCGCCACGGCCGATGGCCGCAACCCGACGCTGCTCTACGGCTATGGCGGCTTCGAAGTGCCGCTGCAGCCGCAGTACGCCGGCAGCTACGGTACCGCCTGGTATGCGCGCGGCGGCGTGCAGGTGGTGGCCAACATCCGCGGCGGCGGCGAATACGGCCCCGGCTGGCACCAGGCCGCGCTGAAGGACAAGCGGCAGACGGCCTACGACGACTTCATCGCCGTGGCCGAAGACCTGATCGCCGCCAGGATCACCACGCCCGAGCGGCTGGCGATCAAGGGCGGCAGCAACGGCGGCCTGCTGGTCGGCGCAGTGATGCTGCAGCGGCCGGAGCTGTTCCGCGCGGTCGTCTGCCAGGTGCCGCTGCTGGACATGCGCCGCTTCCACAAGCTGCTGGCCGGCGCCAGCTGGATGGGCGAATACGGCGACCCCGACGACCCGGCGCAATGGGCCTGGATCCGCCGCTACAGCCCGTACCAGAACGTGCCGCCGGCCGCGACCCGGTTGCCGGCGGTGCTGTTCACCACCAGCACGCGCGACGACCGCGTGCACCCCGGCCACGCACGCAAGATGGCGGCGCGGCTGCGCGAGCTGGGCCACGAGGCGCTGCTGTACGAGAACATCGAGGGCGGCCACGGCGGCGCCGCCGACAACGCGCAGCGCGCCGACATGATGGCGCTGGAGTTCGCGTTCCTGTGGCAGCAGCTGGGGGCGCGATGAGCGGGCCCGCCATCACG
>JBGAII010000091.1:0-18865 GCA_044225625.1 Rubrivivax sp. | reverse complement strand
TGCAGCATCCCCGTCGCTGGCAGCCGGCGGCGACGCGCACGCGCTGCCGGGCCGCTGGATCGCTGCCGGCGCGGTGCTGCTGGCCGTGCTCAGCTCCGCCGCGATGATGTATGCGTGGAACACGCAGCAGCGGCTGAAGAGCCTGGAGCAGCAGATGGTCAAGCGCCAGGAGGACAGCGGCGCGCTGGCCACCGAGGCGCAGATGCTGGCGCGCCAGGCGCAGGACAGCTCGCGCGATGCCGCCGCGAAGGTGGCGCTGCTGGAAGCGCGCCTGGCCGAGGTGACGGTGCAGCGCTCGCAGCTGGACGAGCTGATCGAATCGATGTCGCGTTCGCGCGATGAGAACGTGCTCGCCGACGTCGAGGCCTCGATCCGGCTGGCGCAGCAGCAGACGGCGATCACCGGCAGCGCCGAGCCGATGCTGATTGCGCTGAAGCAGGCCGAGGAACGGCTGGCGCGCCAGAACGTGCCGCGGCTGGAAGGCGTGCGCCGCGCGATGCTGCAGGACATGGACAAGGTGCGTGCCGCCGGCGCGGTGGACGTGTCCACGCTGGCCATCCGGCTCGACGAGGTCATCCGCCAGGTCGACGACCTGCCGCTGCTGTCGGCGCCGAAGGCCGCGCGCGATGCCGAACGCGCCGCGGCGCGGCGGCCGGCCGAGTCCGCCTCGGCGGCCGCCGCCGCGGCATCGGCCGCGTCGGCCCCGGGGCGCGCAGCCTCGGCACCGCCGGACCCGGCCTGGATCTCCGTGCTGGGCAGCCGCTGGGCCGCGATCGGCGCCAGCCTCTGGCAGGAGGTGCGCGGTCTGGTCCGCGTGACGCCGATCGAGCAACCCGAAGCCATGCTGGTCGCGCCCGAGCAGGCCTATTTCCTGCGCGAGAACCTGAAGTTGCGGCTGCTGAACGCCCGCCTGGCGCTGCTGAGCCGGCAGTTCGACACCGCGCAGGCGGATCTGCGCGATGCGCTGTCGGTGCTGGATCGCTATTTCGACCGGGGCTCGAAGCGCACCGCCAATGCCATCGAACTGGTCAAGCAGGTGAGTGCGCAGGCACGGCAGGTGGTGGTGCCGCGGCCCGAGGCCACGCTGGCCGCCATCGCCGCCGTGGCCGGCGTGCGCTGAACGGGGGCATCGGGGCGGGCATGCGCGGCATCATCTGGCTCGTGCTGCTGTTCATCGTGGCCGTGGTGGCCGCGACCACGCTGGGCCGCAACGACGGCCTGGTCAGCATCTATTTCGGCGGCTGGCGCACCGACCTGTCGCTGAACCTGTTCGTGCTGCTGGTGCTGGGCTCTTGCGTCGTCCTGATGGCCGCGGCCCGCTCGATGGGCAGCCTGCTGAGCCTGCCGCAGCGCGCCCGCGAGTGGCGACAGCTGCGGCGCGAGCGCGCCGGGCATGCGGCGCTGCACGAGGCGTTGGCCGAATACTTCGCGGCCCGCTACAGCCGGGCGCACCGTGCCGCGCAGCGCGCGTTGACGATCCAGGACGAAACCGACACGCTGCGTGGCGACATCGACTTCCGCGCGCTGGCCCACCTGATGGCCGCGGCCAGCCTGCACCGCATGCAGGACCGCGCCCGCCGCGACGAGACGCTCCGTGCGCTGGCCCGCCTGCCGCGCAAGGTGACTGCGCCACGACCGGTGGACGAGGGCGCCCGTCTGCTGGCGGCCGAATGGGCCATCGACGACCGCGATGCGCCGCGCGCCATCGAACTGCTCGGCGAACTGCCGGCCGGCGTCTCGCGCCGCACGCAGGCGCTGCGGCTGCGGCTGCTGGCGCAGCGCCTGACGCGCCAGCCGCTGCCGGCGCTGCAAACTGCGCGGCTGCTGGCCAAGCACCAGGCGTTCTCGCCCGACGCGGCGGCCAGCCTGCTGCGCACGCTGGCTGCCGAGGCGCTGGACAGCGCACGCGACGCCGAGGCGTTGCGCAGCGTCTGGCAGCAACTGGACCCGGCGGATCGGCGCGATGCCAGCCTGGCCGCACGCGCCGCGCTGCGCGCCGGGGCCTTCGGCGCCACCGAGGATGCGCGCAATTGGCTCAAGCCCTTCTGGGACCGCCTGGCCGAGCTCGAGCCCGACGAGCGCGAGCGCATCGCGCTGGCGCTGCTGGACGCGGTGCCGGGCATCGGCTCCGAATGGCTGCCGCGGCTCGAGGCGGCTGCGCAGGCGCTGCCCAACGACCCGGCCGTTGCGGCGGCGGTGGGCAGTGCGATGGTCGAGCGCCAGCTGTGGGGCAAGGCGCGCCGGCCGCTGGAGCAGGCGGCTGCAGCCGGCAGCCTGAGCGCACCGGCGCGCCGCCGAGCCTGGCGCTCGCTGGCGCATCTGGCGCAGCAGGAGGGCGATGAGCAGCGGGCTCAGCAATGCGAGCGTGCTGCGGCACGGATCGACTGAGCTATAATGCGGGGCTTCGCGGCTGTAGCTCAGCTGGATAGAGTACTTGGCTACGAACCAAGGGGTCGTGGGTTCGATTCCTGCCAGCCGCGCCAGAACATTGCTTCTAGATCAAGGGGTTACCGAAAGGTAGCCCCTTCGTCTTTCTGACCACGCCGACCGCTCATTCCGCCGTCTGGGGCTTGCCCGGACAGGTCTCACGCCAGGGGCCGGGCAGCGCGTAGCGCTGCCATTCCGACGCCGACAGGTTGCGGGCCACCGCGGCGCAGGCGGCGGACTGCAGCCGCTGAGGGGGCAGCGGCCAGGCCAGCATGCGTTGCGTTCCCGGGCCGCCCGCCTCCGCCCCGGGCTCACCCACCACCGTGGCGGCCCACTGTCCGGACGGCGCGAAGGCTGTCTGCCGCAGACCGCCGGTGGCGGCAAAGGAAACTTCGGTGCGCAAGGCGCCACTGGCGGTCTCCCACACGCGCAGCGTGCTGCCCGGCAGCGCCGTCGCCGACGGCTCCGCGCTGTCTGCGCTGACCAGTCCGGTGACGGTGGTGAGCCACTGGCCATCGGCGCTGAAGCGGGCTTGCGCTGCCGCCCATTCATGCGGCAGGTGATGCAGGCGGCGGCCCTGCGCGTCCACCAAGGCCACGCCCTGCCGGGCCTGCGGATGCGCGGCATCCGCATCGGCCTCCCAACGCAGCGCGCGCAGACCCCCGTCGGCGGAACGGGCCAGCAGGTCATCGCCGGCGGCCCCCGCGGCGGTCGCGATGGCATCGTGCTGCAGCCGCAGGCGGCCCTCGTCGTCGATGCCAGGGGCCGTTGGCTCATCGCCGGTCGTGTCGCCGACGGGCAGCGTCGTGCCTGGCAGGTCCCACAGCGCCTCGCGCAGCACCGCGTCCGCCTCGACGGTGGGTTGCAGACGCAGCGATTCCAGCGCCAGCAGCACGGCGCGGTGCACGTCGGCGCACACTGCGCACCCAGGACCGCGGCGCGACTCGGCCAGGGCCAGCTGGCCCAGCACAGCCAGGCGTCGGGCCTGCGACTGGCGCAGCTCGGCCTCCGCGCGCTGCCATTGGGTCAGAGCGACGATGCCCAGACCGCCGAGCAGCAATGCCAGCGCCGACGCGGCCACGGCCGTCAGCGCCAGCCGGCGACGGCGGCGCTCCTCGTCGCGCTGGCGCAGCGCGTCGAAGTTCAGGTCGAGCAGGCCGGCGACGAGCTTGAGCAGCGCCAGGCGGCGCTGAGCGCGCGGCGAGGCTTCGCTGCCCGGCCGCAGGTCGGCCGCCAACGGCTCCTGCCCGGTGGCCAGCAGCGCGGCAGGGAAGGACTGCGCGGGTTCGCCTTCCGCCAGCACGGCGAACAGCCGATCGCGCCGGCCCAATGCGACGAAGCGCTCGATTTCCGCGTCGACCCAGCGCGAGGCCGGGGTGTTCGGCGAACAGATCACCACCAGGGCCTGGCTGGACTGCAGCGCCAGCTGGATGCGTTCGCTCAGGTCCGGCGACGCAGCCAGCTCCTCCTCGTCGCGGAACACGCGGCCCAGCCGTGCCGGCAGGCCGGTGCGCAGCAATGCGGCCGGTAGGCGGTAGCTCTCCAGCGCGCCGTGCAGCCAGCGGGCTACCTCGCGGTCGGCCGCGGTGTGCCGGTAGCTGATGAACGCGGCATAGCTTTGGGGGGTGGCCATCGGTGCAGGCAGCGCGCGAACAGGGCGGCGACGGCATTCTGGCCGTGCCGCGAGCGCTTGCCTATGTCCCCGTGGCAACGTCTTCGAGCGCGCGGTCGACGGTCGCGGCGGACCGCAGCGCGCCCTTCGAGATCAGCCCAGGCTGCGCCGGGCTGATCTCGGGCCTGTCGAAGTGTCGGCGTGTCAAGAGCGGCCACGCTGCGTGGCCGCCCGGCTCCATTCAGCCGCGGGAGCGGCCCAGCAGCGTGAACAGCACGCCCAACGCGGCGCCGAAGGCGCCCGCGATCAGCACCGATTTCAGCGGTTGGGAACGGATGTGCACGATGGTGCCGTCCGCCGCATGGCGGGCCCGCTCGCGCAACTCTTCGGCGCTGCGATGCGCCAGCCGGTCGGTGTTGACCGCCAGACGCTCGGCGCCGTCGGCCAGCTGGTCGACGGCCTGGTGCGCGGCCTGCTGCGTGGAGCGGATCACGCCTTCGACGCGGCGCGGCGACGTGTTGGACTCGGTCAGGGTGTTGACGGATGCATTCATGGGTTTCCTCCTTGCACGGTTGGGTTCGGCTCGTCAGCAAAGGTTCATCGGCGCCGGATCAAGCCGGCGAGGAAGCCGATGACGGCGAGCACGAGGAAGATGAAGAACAGCACCTGCGCAATGCCGGCAGCGCTGGAGGCGATGCCCCCGAAGCCGAACAGTGCAGCGATCAGTGCGATGACGAGAAAGACTACGGCGTAGTGCAGCATGACTCGCTCCTGGTTGGTGGGTATCGCGTCACCGGCGGTGGGCGATGCATGCAGTGTGCGGGCCGGGGTGCGCTGCGGCCATCGGCGTGGAGCGCGTTCGCCTGTAGGACCAGGCTCACAGCCGCAACGGGCCGGTAGCGGCCCTGGCGATCGGCTGGCTACTGGATCAGCCCGTTCTTCAGCGCGTAGTAGGTCAGATCGCTGTTGGTCTGCAGCTTCAGCTTCTCGAGCACGCGCGTGCGGTAGGTGCTGACCGTCTTGACGCTGAGGAACATGCTCTCGGCCATCTGCCCCACCGTCTGGCCCTGTGCCAGGCGCAGGAAGACCTGCAGTTCGCGATCGGACAGCAGTTCGTGCGGCGCGCGCTCGTCGCCGCTCAGGCCGTCGGCCAGCATCTCGGCCACCGCCGGCGTGATGTAGCGCCGGCCGAGCGCGACGGTGCGGATGGCGGTGGCGATGTCGTTCGGATCGCAGTCCTTGTTGAGGTAGCCGCTGGCCCCCTGGCGCAGCATCGCCGTGGCGTATTGCGCCTCGGGAAAGCCGCTGAGGATCAGCACCGGCAGCTGCGGGAAGCGCGCCTTGATCGAAGCCAGCGCGTCGACACCGCTCTGGTCGGGCATGGAGATGTCCAGCAGCAGCACGTCGACCTCGCCGCCGCGTGCCAGCTCCAGCGCCTCGCGACCGTTGCGCGCTTCGCCGGTGATGCGCAGGTCCACCTCTTCGGAGAGGAACTGCCGCAGTCCGTTGCGCACGATGCCGTGGTCGTCGACGATGCCTACTCGAATCATGTTCTTCGTCCCTGGTTGTGGCGAAGCCCAGCCTAGCAGGCCGCGGCCCACATGGGCATCGGACGTGTCCTACACGCCGACGCCGCCTGCGCCGATGCGAGGCCGCCGCGCGATTGCCCACACTGCCTTCCACGCAACGACACACCGGTGCCGTTGCCGAAGCGGGAAGGCTCACGAGTCTCCCGTGTTCTCAACCCAAGCAAGGAGAGCGCAGATGAACTGGGATCGCATCGAAGGCAACTGGAAGCAGCTGAAGGGCAAGGTCAAGGAGCAGTGGGGCAAGCTCAGCGACGACGATTTCGACGTCGTGGCGGGCCGCCGCGACCAACTGGCCGGCAAGATCCAGGAGCGCTATGGCGTCGCCCGGGACGAAGCCGAGCGCCAGGTGAGCGAATGGGAACGGCGCGCCGACGAGCGCTGGTTCCACTGATCACCCGCTTCAGCGACATGCGGACGGGGCCCGGTGCTACCGGACCCTTTCAGACCACAGAGGAGTCGTCATGAACAACCGAACGAACCCATCGCCGACGCTGACCGCGCTGCTCGCGGCGCTGGCGGCGGCCTTCACGCTGGCGGCCTGCCAGCCTGCGCAGGACGCGCCGAGCGCCGGCGCGCCGGCCGATGCGGCCGCCGGCGCCACTGCGCTGGGCGATAAGGCGGTGAACGCTGCCAGCGACGCGGCCATCACCGTGGCGGTGAACGCCGCGCTGGCCAAGGACGAGCAGCTGAAGGTGCTGCGCATCGATGTCGACACCGTCGATGGCCACGTGGTGCTCGACGGCAGCGCGCCGGATGCCGCCGCCCGGCAGCGGGCCACGCAGCTCGCACGCAACATCGATGGCGTCAAGTCGGTCGACAACCGGCTGGCCGTGCCGCCGATGAGCTGAGGCCGTTCTCGTCCTACTTTAAGCATCATCACGGGAGAATCTCATGCAAGCACGTCAATTCCTCGTTGCGGCCGCCGCCGCCACCGCGCTCGCGCTGGGTGCGGGCTGCGCGGTCATGCGCGACCAGCAGACCGTCGGTTCCTATGTCGACGACACCACCATCACCACGCAGGTCAAGGCCAAGTTCGCCGAGGACCAGACCGTCAGCGCCATGGCCATCGGCGTGGAGACGATGAAGGGCGTCGTGCAGCTGTCCGGCTTCGCCAAGTCTGCGTCGGAGCGGTCGACGGCAGAAAGCCTGGCACGCAGCGTCGCCGGCGTGAAGTCGGTGAAGAACGACATCGTCATTCGCAGTTGACGCAGATGTCGGCGCTGTCCTACAGCGGCGGCGGAGGGCGCCGACCCATAATTTCGGAGCTGCGTCCCTCATGGGACGTCAGCGTTGGACAGGACGCCGTGAAGACATTCATCGTCGAGGACAACCCGATCATCCTGGAGAAGCTGGTCAGCACGCTGCAGGAGCTGACCCCGGTGCAGGTGGTGGGCTCGGCAGCCGACGAGGCCCATGCGCTGGCCTGGCTCGACGAGCCGAGCCACGAATGCCAGTTGCTGATCGTCGACATCTTCCTCAAGGCCGGTTCGGGCCTGGGCGTGTTGCGCCGTACGGCGGGGCGCGACGAACCCGGCCGCCGCGTGGTGCTGACGAACTACGCCACGCCCGACATCCGCAAGGCGTGCCGCGAGTTGGGTGCAGACCGTGTCTTCGACAAGTCCAGCGAACTGGAAGAACTGATCGCCTATTGCGAACGTGTGGCCGAAGGCGGCGGCGACACCACACCCGGCGCGCTGGAATAGGTTAGCGTCGCAGCGTGTGATCCCCGGCCTGGCCGGTGAAGGAGCCGCAGGGGCATGGAGCCGCACCATCCGTTGAGCAGGTTGCGCCGCAGTCGTCTGGCCGTCTGGCTGGCCCTGGCCGGTGCGGTACTCGTGGTCACGATCAACGAGGTCGGCTTCCGCCAGGCGCAGCAGACGCTGCAAGCCGTGGCAGACCGCTACGAGCGCCGCCTCGCGGTGACGCGGCTGTGGCGCCAGCTGCTCGATGCCGAGACCGGGCAACGCGGCTTCCTGCTCACCGGCCGCGACAGTTACCTGGACCCGTACCGCGTGGCGCTGCAGGAGATCGACCTCAGCCTGCAGACGCTCCGTGGCCTGCGGACGGGCGACCCGCAACTCGCCGCCCAGCTCGCGAGCATCGAGGAGGGCACGCGGCAGAAGCTGGCCGAGCTGTCGACCACCATCGACCTGTACCGCAACGGCCAGAACGACCGCTGGCGCGAGTTGATGATGTCCGACATCGGCCGCGAGAAGATGGACGAACTGCGCAAGGCCATCAACGATCTGATCCAGGGCGAGATCCGGCGCATCGAGGCCGGCGCCAGCGAGGCCTTCGCGACGCTGCAGCGCAACCGGCTGGAGGTCAACGCGCTCACGCTGCTGGCGCTGCTGGCGCTGCTGCTGTTCATCCGCAATGTGCAGCGGCTGGACCGCGCCCAGGCCGAGCACGACCTGGCGCTGCGCACCGAGCGCGATCGGCTGGAGGCCACGGTCATCCACCGCACCGCGGAACTGACCGAGCTGACGCGCCACCTGCAGAGCGCGCGCGAGGACGAACGCAGCCGGCTGGCGCGCGAGCTGCACGACGAACTGGGCGCACTGCTCACCGCAGCCAAGCTCGAAGGCGCGCGGCTGAAGCGCCACCTGGGCACAATGGCGCCGGAGGTGGCCGAACGGCTGAAGCAGCTGAACGAGACGCTCGACCGCGGCATCGCGCTGAAGCGCCGCATCATCGAGGACCTGCGACCGTCGTCGCTGAGCAACCTGGGGCTGGTGGCGGCGCTGGAGATCCAGGCACGCGAGTTCGCGCAACGCGCCGAGATAGCGGTGCGCACCGTGCTGGAACCTGTGGCGCTGGACGACAACGCCCAGATGACCGCCTACCGGCTGGTGCAGGAGTCGCTGACCAACATCGCCAAGTACGCGCGCGCCACCGATGTCACGGTGAGCCTGTCGCAGCAGGACGGGCAGGTGCAGGTCAGCGTGCTCGACAACGGCATCGGCTTCGATCCGGCGAAGGTGCGGCCGACAGCCCATGGGCTGCTGGGCATGCGCTACCGTGTCGAGGCCGAGGGCGGCCGCCTGGAGGTCGACAGCACGCCGGGGCAGGGCTGCCACGTGCGCGGCTGGCTGCCGGCCGGCATGCCCCCTGCTCCCCCATCGCAACCACCGGAGTGAACATGCTCGTCGTCCACCATCTCAACGATTCGCGCTCGCAGCGTGTGCTGTGGCTGCTGGAAGAGCTGGGCCTGCCTTATGAGATCCGGCACCACCAGCGCGACGCCGTCACCCGCCTTGCCCCGCCGGCGCTGAAGGACGTGCATCCGCTCGGCAAATCGCCGGTGCTGGTGGATGGCACGCGCACGATGATCGAGTCCGGCGCGATCATCGACTATCTGATCCGCCGCCACGGGCAGGGACGGCTGCAGCCGCAGCCGCAGTCGCCGCTGTACGACGAGTACCAGCAGTGGCTGCATTTCGCCGAAGGCTCGGCGATGCTGCCGCTGCTGCTGAAGCTGTATGTCTCGCGCCTGGGCGATGCCGGCGCGCCGCTGTCGCCGCGCATCGAAAGCGAGATCGCCAACCACCTGGGCTACATCGAGCAGTCGCTGGCGGGCCGCGACTGGCTGCTCGGCAGCGAGCTGAGCGGGGCCGACATCCAGATGAGCTTCGTCGGCGAGGTCGCCGGTGCGCGCGGTCACCGCGAGCGCTATCCGAACGTCGACGCCTGGGTCAGGCGCTTCCAGCAGCGGCCGGCTTACCGGCGGGCGCTGGAGCGGGGCGGACCCTACGCTTTCGCGGCCTGAGGCGCCGCGCGCGCGGCTTTCAGCGTACCCGCAACCCGGGCACCGCGCCCGGCCAGGGCTCCAGCACGTACAGCCCCGGGTGCGCCTTCTCGTCGGCATGGCTGGCGGCCAGCACCATGCCTTCGCTGACGCCGAACTTCATCTTGCGCGGCGCCAGGTTGGCGACCAGCACCGTCAGCTTGCCGGCCAGCTGCTCGGGCGCGTAGGCGCTGGCGATGCCGCTGAAGACATTGCGCGTGCGGCCTTCGCCGGCATCCAGCGTCAGGCGCAGCAGCTTGGTGCTGCCCTCCACGCGCTCGGCGGCGACGATCCTGGCGATGCGCAGGTCCACCTTGGCGAAGTCGTCGATGCCGATCTCGGCGGCCAGCGCCTCGCCACCCGGCGGCGGCGGCGCGGGTGCCGCCGGCGGCTCGAACAATGCGTCCAGCAACTTCGTGTCCACGCGCTGCATCAGGTGCTGGTAGGCACCGATGGTGTGGCCGCCGATCGAGCGCGCCGCGTCGTGCCACTGCAGCTGCTCCACCTTCAGGAAGGCCTCCACCTGGGCCGCCAGCGCCGGCAGTACCGGCTTCAGGTACACCGTCAGCACGCGGAAGGCCTCGATGCAGACGCTGCACACGTCGTGCAGCACCGCGTCCTGCCCCTGCTGCTTGGCCAGCTCCCAAGGCTTGTGCTGGTCGACGTATTCGTTCACCCGGTCGGCCAGCGCCATGATCTCGCGCAGCGCCTTGCCGTAGTCGCGCGTCTCGAACAGCTCGGCCACCAGCTCGGCATAGGCTCTCAGGCCGTCCAGCAGCGTGCGGCCCTCGACGCCCAGGTCGGCGCTCAATTTGCCGCCGAAGCGCTTGGCGATGAAGCCGGCGGCGCGGCTGGCGATGTTGACGTACTTGCCCACCAGGTCGGCATTGACGCGGGCGACGAAGTCCTCGGCGTTGAAGTCGATGTCCTCGACACGCGCATTCAGCTTGGCGGCGATGTAGTAGCGCAGCCATTCGGCGTCCATGCCGAGTTCCAGGTAGCGCAGCGGGCTGATGCCGGTGCCGCGGCTCTTGCTCATCTTCTCGCCGCTGACGGTGATGAAGCCGTGCACGAACACATGGTCGGGCACCTTGCGGCCGCTGAACTTCAGCATCGCCGGCCAGAACAGCGTGTGGAAGGTGACGATGTCCTTGCCGATGAAGTGCACCTGCTCCACGCCCGGGTCGGCCAGGTAGGCGTCGAAATCCATGCCCTTGCGGTCGAACAGGTTCTTCAGCGACGCCAGGTAGCCGATCGGCGCGTCCAGCCAGACATAGAAGTACTTGCCCGGCGCATCGGGAATCTCGATGCCGAAATAGGGCGCGTCGCGGCTGATGTCCCAGTCGTCCAGGCCCGGGCCTTCGTCGCCGTCGCCGGTGAACCATTCCTTGACCTTGTTGGCCACCTCGCTCTGCAGTTTGCCGTCCTGCGTCCAGCCGCGCAGGAACTCGACGCAGCGCGCATCCGACAGCTTGAAGAAGAAGTGCTCGCTGCTGCGCAGCTCGGGCGTGGCGCCGCTCAGCACCGAATAGGGGTTCTTCAGGTCGGTGGGTGCGTAGACCGCGCCGCAGACCTCGCAGTTGTCGCCGTACTGGTCCTTGGCGCCGCACTTCGGGCATTCGCCCTTGATGTAGCGGTCGGCCAGGAACATGCCCTTCACCGGGTCGAAGAACTGCTCGATCGTGCGGGTGGTGATCAGCTCGTTGGCGCGCAGCGCGCGGTAGATGTCCTTGGCCAGCGCATGGTTCTCCGGCCCGTCGGTCGAATGCCAGTTGTCGAAGCCGATGTGGAAGCCGTCCAGGTACTGCTTTCGGCCGGCAGCGATGCGGCCGACGAACTCCTGCGGCGTCAGCCCGGCCTTCTCGGCGGCGATCATGATCGGCGCGCCGTGCGCGTCGTCGGCGCAGACGAAGTGCACCTCGTGCCCGCGCATGCGCTGGAAGCGCACCCAGATGTCGGCCTGGATGTACTCCATCATGTGCCCGATGTGGAACGGCGCATTGGCGTAGGGCAGGGCGGTGGTGACGAAGAGCTTGCGGGTCATGCAGGAATTCTAGGCGGCTAGACTCGGCCCAGTCCCACAGATGTCAGACGCATGAATCCCACCGAAACCGCGCTGCTCGAGGCGCTGAAGACCGTTGTCGATCCGAACACCGGCCAGGACCTGGTGTCGACCAAGCTGCTGAAGAACCTGCGCGTCGACGGCGCGGACGTGTCCTTCGACGTCGAGCTCGGCTATCCGGCGCGCAGCCAGGTGCCGGTGCTGCGCCAGGCGCTGATTGCCGCCGCGCGCGGCGTGGCCGGCGTGGGCAACGTCAGCGCCAACGTCGGCTGGAAGGTGATGGCGCACGAGGTGCAGCGCGGCGTGGCGCTGCTGCCCAACGTGAAGAACATCGTTGCCGTGGCCTCGGGCAAGGGCGGCGTCGGCAAGAGCACCACCGCGGTCAACCTGGCGCTGGCGCTGGCCGCCGAAGGGGCGGCGGTCGGCATCCTCGACGCCGACATCTACGGGCCGAGCCAGCCGATGATGATGGGCATCGACGGCAAGCCGCAGAGCGCCGACGGCAAGACCATGGAGCCGATGCTGAACCACGGCGTGCAGGTGATGTCGATCGGCTTCCTGATCGATGCCGACAACCCGATGATCTGGCGCGGGCCGATGGTCACGCAGGCGTTGGAGCAGCTGCTGCGCCAGACGAACTGGGGCGGCCTGGACTACCTGATCGTCGACATGCCGCCCGGCACCGGCGACATTGCACTGACGCTCAGCCAGCGCGTGCCGCTGACCGGCGCGATCATCGTGACCACGCCGCAGGACATCGCACTGCTCGACGCGAAGAAGGGCCTGAGGATGTTCGAAAAGGTCGGCGTGCCGATCCTCGGGCTGGTGGAGAACATGGCCGTGTACGTGTGTCCGAACTGCGGCCACAGCGAACACATCTTCGGTGCCGACGGCGGCCGCAAGATGGCGACGGAGTACGGCGTCGACTACCTGGGCGCGCTGCCGCTGAACCTGTCGATCCGCGAGCAGGCCGACTCGGGCCGGCCCACGGTGGTGGCCGAACCCGACAGCGAGATCGCCGCGATCTACAAGACGATGGCGCGCCGGATCGCGGTGAAGATCGCGCAGCGCGCGAAGGACTATTCGTCGAAGTTTCCGACGATCACGGTGTCGAAGAACACCTGAGTCGCCCGCGCGCGGCGCGGCTCAGCGCGGCGCGGCGGCGCCCTGCGCACGCAGCCATTCGGCCAGCGTGTCGAGCAGCGCTTCGCGCACCTGCGCATCGGTGCGGCCACTTCGAGCCGGCACGTGGAACGCGTGGTCTGCGTCATCGAACAGCGCCAGCGTGGCTCGCGCTCCGAGCCGTTGCATCACGGGCTGCAGCAGGTCCAGGTGTGCCAGCGCGTCGTGTGTGCCTTGCAGGAACAGCATCGGCAGCTGCAGCGCGTACAGCGGGGCCGCGCGCTCGTCCGCTGGCTTGCCGGCCGGATGCAGCGGAAAGCCGATGAACGCCAGTCCGCGCACGCCGGGCAACGGCGCCTGTGCCTGCGCCTGCGCGCTGATGCGGCCACCGAAGGACTTGCCACCGGCGAAGATCGGCAGGCCGGGCACGCGGCGGGCGGTCTCGTGTACCGCGGCCCGCACTGTGGCCTGGGCCAGGGCAGGCGCGTCGGGCCGCTTCGACCCGCGCTCCATGAAGGGGAACTGAAAGCGCAATGTGGCGATGCCGCGTTCGGCCAGACCGTCCGCGCAGGCGGCCATGAACGGATGAGCCATGCCCGCACCGGCGCCATGGGCAAAGACGAAGATCGCACCGGCGTCGGGCGGCACACACAGCAGCGCCGACACCGTCGACGATGGATCCACGGCAATGTTCAACGGCTGAGAGGGGGTGGGCATGGCGGGCTCCGGAGGAAGAGCATGCCAGCGTCGCGCCGAACCCACAAATCAGGGTCTGCGGCGGGCACTTGTCATGCGTTGGCTCGCCGATCGCGCTGCAACCCGCGGCAGCGGCGCTACGATGCCAGTCCGCTCCGCCAGCGCGGACCTGCAGCGACAGGCCGCACAACCCCCACAGCGAGGTCGGCCATGGCAGCACGTTCCATTGCTTCGTTGACGCTGAGCTTCGGCCTGGTGTCGATTCCGGTGAAGTTGTATTCAGCGACGGAGAGCGCGAGTGCCGTCAGGTTCAACCTGCTGGCCAAGGACGGCTCGCGGCTGAAGCAGCAGTACGTGTCCGAATCGGACCAGAGCGTCGTGTCGCGCGCCGAGATGGTCAAGGGCTACGAGTTCGAGAAGGACCGCTTCGTGCTCTTCAGCGCCGATGAGCTGAAGGCGCTGGAAGAGGCCAGCAGCCCGGCGATCGAGATCATGGCCTTCATTCCCGAGAAGTCGGTCGACCCGCTGTACTACGACAAGGCCTATCTGCTGGCGCCCGACAAGCGCGGCGGCAAGCCCTATGCGCTGCTGGCCGAGGCGATGCGCCAGAGCGGCCGCTGTGCGCTGGCCAAGTGGGCCTGGAAGTCCAGGCAGTACGTGGTGCAGGTGCGGCCGGTGGACGACGGGCTGGTGCTGCAACAGCTGCTGTATGCCGACGAGGTGCGTTCGCTGAAGGACCTGCAGATCGAGCCGGTGTCGGTGACGCCTGCCGAACTCCAGCTCGCACTGCAACTGATCGACCAGATCTCCGAAGACGCCTACGACCCGGCGAAATACGAGGACGAGGAGAAGAAGCGCATCCTCGCCGCCATCGACCAGAAGATCGCCGGTCAGCAGGTCGTGGCCTCGGCGCGGCACGAAGAGCCGAGCAGCGCGCAGGTCATCGACCTGATGGATGCGCTGCGCGCCAGCCTGGGCAAGAAGGCCGCGAAGGCCAAGCCCGTGGTGCTGGAGCCCGCCTCAGCCACGGCGGCGGTGCCGGCCGCCAAGGAGCGCAAGGGCGCCAAGCGGGCGGCGGCACCGAAGCCCGCTGCCGCGCCGGTAGCGGCCCGCGCCAGAAAGTGAGGTCCGAGGGCGACGGCGCGACCTACTCCCTGCGTCGCGTTCAGGCGATGCTGGGGCTGTCGCGCCGCATCGTCGCCGGGCTGATCGCCGAGGGTTTCGTGGCGCCGACGCGCGGTGCGCGCAATGAGTGGCGCTTCACCTTCCAGGACCTGATGCTGCTGCGCACCGCCCACGCGCTGCGCAGCTCCGGCATCACACCGCGCCGCATCCTGCGCTCGCTGGCCCGCCTGAAGGCGACATTGCCGCAGGAGCTGCCGCTGACCGGTCTGCGCATCACCGCCATCGGCGCCGACGTGGCCGTGCGCGATCGCGACGGCCGGTGGCAGGCCGACAGCGGCCAGCTGCTGATGGATTTCGACGTGGCGCCGCTGGCCGGCAGCGTGGCCTTCCTGGCCCATGCGCCTGCCGGCAGCCCGCGGGCAGCGGCCTGGTATGAACAAGGCGTGGCGCTCGAACAGGCCGACCCGGCTGCTGCCGAAGCTGCCTATCGGCAGGCGCTGGCGCTGGACGCCGCGCATGAGGCCTCCTATCTGAACCTGGGCGCGATGCTCAGCGATGCCGGCCGCCATGCCGACCTGGCGGTGCTGTCCGATGCCGCCGTGGCGCACTGCCCCGCGTCGGCACTGGCGCACTTCAACCGAGGCGTGGCGCTGGATCACCTGGAGCGGCTGGACGAAGCGGTGGCCAGCTACGAGCGCAGCCTGGCGCTCGACGCCTCGCTGGCCGACGCCCACTACAACCTGGCGCGGGTGCGCGAGCAGCTGGGCGACAAGCGCGGCGCGCTGCGGCACTTCAACGCCTATCGCCGCCTGCAGCGCTGAGGCGCCATGGCCAGCAAGCCGGAGCCCGCCCCGCTCGCGCGCTACTGGTCCAAGCGCGACTTCTCGGTCACCGGTGAGCCGCGCGGTGATGTCGGCCACTCCGGTGCCGAACTGGCCTACGTGATCCAGAAGCACCATGCGAGCCGGCTGCACTACGACCTGCGGCTGGAACTCGACGGCGTGATGCTGTCGTGGGCGGTGCCCAAAGGGCCGAGCTTCGACCCCACCGACAGGCGCATGGCGATCCATGTCGAGGACCATCCGCTGTCCTACAACCGGTTCGAGGGGACGATCCCGCGCGGGCAGTACGGCGCGGGCACGGTCATCGTCTGGGACGAGGGCACGTGGGAGCCCGCGGCCGACCCGCACGAAGGCCTGAAGGACGGCAAGCTGGTGTTCACGCTGCATGGCCACAAGCTCCACGGGCTCTGGGAGCTGGTGCGCATCGCCAAGCCGGGCGAGCGGCAGGAGGCCTGGCTGCTGTTCAAGAAGCGCGACCGCTTCGCCCGGCCGCGCAGCGAGTACGACGTGGTCAGCGCGCTGCCCGACAGCGTGATCGCCCGGCCGCTGAAGGCCGCGCCGGCCGGCACCGACGGGCCTGCGGGCGCTGTCAAGGCGCCTCTGCCGGCGACGCTGGCGCCGCAGCTCGCCAGCCTGGCCAGCGCGGCACCGGACTCGGCCGCATGGAGCTGGGAGATCAAGCTCGACGGCTACCGGCTGATGGCGCGCATCGACGGCGCCGACGTGCGGCTCATCACGCGCGGCGGGCACGACTGGTCGGACAGGATGCCGGCGTTGGTGCAGGCGCTGCGCGGCCTCGGGCTGCACAGCGCCTGGCTCGATGGCGAGATCGTGGTCATCGGCAGCAACGGGCTGCCCGAGTTCCATGCGCTGCAGAACGCCTTCGACCGCGCGCGCACCGAGACCATCGACTACTTCGTCTTCGATCTGCCCTACCTCGAAGGTCACGACCTGCGGGCCGTGCCGCTGGTGCAGCGGCGCCAGCTGCTGAAGCAGCTGATCGAACAGCATCCGCAAGAGCATCTGCGCTACAGCGCCGACTTCGATGCCGATGCCGGTGCCATCCTCGAATCAGCGCGGCGCATGGGGTTGGAGGGCGTGATCGCCAAGCGCAAGGACGCGCCCTACGAATCGCGCCGCACCGGCACCTGGCTGAAACTGAAGAACAAGCTGCGGCAGGAATTCGTGGTCGCCGGCTACACCGACCGGGCCAGCGGCGAAGCCGAGGTCGGCAGCCTGCTGCTCGGCGTGCACGACGACGAGGGTCGCCTGGTCTACGTGGGCAACGTCGGCACCGGATGGGATGCAAGGACCGCCGCAGCACTGAAGCAGCGCCTGCGCCGCATCGAGGTCGACGCATCGCCCTTCGGCGCGCAGCCGCTGCGCCAGCACCGTTGGGCGGTGCGCGACCCGGCCGCCCGGCACTACGTTGAACCGACGCTGGTGGCCGAGGTCGAATTCTCCGACTGGACGCCCGACGCCCAGGTGCGGCATGCAAAGTACCTGGGCCTGCGCAGCGACAAGGAGGCCCGCAGCGTGAAGCGCGAGACGACGGTGATGCCCGAGGGGCCGGCGCTTGTGCGCGCCGGCGGCAGCGTGGTCGGCGGCATCAAGGTCTCGCATCCCGAGCGCGTGATCGATGCGGCCACCGGCATCACCAAGCTCGAACTGGTGCGCTACTACGAATCGGTGGCCGACTGGATGCTGCCGCACCTGAAGGGCCGGCCGTGTTCGCTGGTGCGTGGCCCCGAAGGCGTGGGCGGCGAGCTGTTCTTCCAGAAGCATGTCGAGCCGCAGCAGCTCCCCGAGGTCCGGCAGCTCGACGCGGCGCTGTGGCCCGGCCACGCGCCGCTGCTGGAGGTGGCGACGAAGAAGGCGCTGATCGCCGCCGCGCAGATGAACACGATCGAGTTCCATACCTGGAACGCACGGGCCGTGCGCATCGACCGGCCGGACCGCATGGTCTTCGACCTCGACCCGGGCGAAGGCGAACGCTGGGAGCGGATGCAGGAAGCGGCAACGCTGGTGCGCGGCCTGCTGCAGGAACTCGGGCTGCAGAGCTGGCTCAAGACCAGCGGCGGCAAGGGCCTGCACGTGGTGGTGCCGATCACGCCGGTCGCCGGGCGTGACGACTGGGACACGGTCAAGGGCTTCGCCGAGGCCGTGGTGCAGCATCTGGCACAGGTGATCCCGCAGCGCTTCAGCGCGCGCATGGGCGCGGCTCAGCGTGTGGGCAGGATCTTCGTCGACTACTTGCGCAACAACCACGGTGCCACGACGGTGGCTGCGTTCTCGGCGCGGGCGCGGCCCGGTCTGGGCGTGTCGATGCCGGTGGCCTGGGACGACCTGCCCGCGCTGAAGCGCGGCGACCAATGGAACGTGCGCAGCGCGCGCGAACATCTGTCCTTCCAGGCCGCCGACCCGTGGCAGGACTACGGGCGCTGCCGGCAGACGCTGACGGCCGGCCTCAAGGCGCTGGGTATCGCGCCTGCAGCGCCGCAGCGTAGCCGGGCGCGGTCGGTTCGTGCATGAAGTAGACGAACACCTCCTGCCAGCGCGTGTCCGCCAGCCGGGCGGCCCAGGCCGCCAGTGCGTCGTCGCCGTAGTGCTCCAGCCGCAGCCGCACGTAGCCCCAGGACGCCGTCTCCACCAGCGGCGGCGCGCTGCTGTCCTCGCGCTCCGACAGGCACAGCGCCGCGCCGGCGGTTCGCAATACGGCATAGACCTCGTCGTCGAACCAGCTGTCGTGGCGGAACTCGAAGGCCGCGCGGTGGCCTTCGGGCAGCAACTGCAGGAAGGCCTGCAGCCGCGCGGTGTCCTTTCTGAGGTACGGCGGCAGCTGGAACAGCACCGGCCCGCGCCGGGCCCCGAGCACGGCCAGGTTCCGGTACAGGTAGGCCAGCGCGTCGGCGGCAGCCTCGGCGTCGAGGCGCGCATCGTGGGTGATGCGCTTCGACGCCTTGATGGCGAAGCGGAAGTGCTGCGGCGTGGCTTCGGCCCATCGCTGCAGCACCTCCACCTTGGGCATGCGGTAGAAGCTGTTGTTGATCTCCACCGTCGGCAGCCGCTCGGCATACCAGGCCAGCATCGCTTCGGGCGCGATCTTGTCCGGATAGAAGCTGCCCTGCCATTCCTTGAAGGCGTAGCCGCTGGCGCCGGCCCAGAGCCTCGGTGCGGGCATGGTCAGTCTCCTGGCCATCCGGCTTCGAGCCGCTGCAGCTCTTCCGCCGTGTTGGCATTGAAGAAGGCTTGGGCATCGTCGAACACCACCTGGGCGCAGCGCTGGTCGGATGCCCATCGCCCGACCTTGCGTTCGCCTGCCTGCACGGCGGCTTCGAGCGCCGGGCAAAGCTCGCGGCGCAGCAGGCAGAACACCGGATGGCTCCGCAGCACGCCGCCTTCCTGCGTGACGGCGACCGCCAGGTCCGCCTCCGCCGCCGCCGCTCCCTGCACCAGGCGCTCGACCAGGTCGGCAGGGAAACCCGGCGTGTCGCAGGGCACGCAGGCCAGCCAGGGCGTGCTGCAGTGCTGCAGCCCGGCCAGCAGGCCGGCCAGCGGCCCGGCATGGTCGGCAGTGGCGTCGGGCCACACCGGAAAGCCGAG
>JBGAII010000090.1:10052-19680 GCA_044225625.1 Rubrivivax sp. | reverse complement strand
CGGCCTGCGCGACACCGGCATCGCCGCGACACGGCAGCTGGCCAAGCGCCAGATCACCTGGCTGCGCTCGATGGACGTGCACACGCGGGTCGCCTGCGACGCGCCGGACGCGGCGGCCGCGGTCGCGCGGGCACTGCGCGGCCTGCTCGGCGCCTGACGGGCGCCGCCGTCGGCGACGACAATGCGCCGATTCACCGGCCACTCGAGCACACCGATGCGCAACGCCCTGATCCTGATCGACCTGCAGAACGACTACTTTCCCGGCGGCACGATGGAACTGGCCGGCGCGGACGCCGCGGTGACGCAGGCGGCACGGCTGCTGCAGGCCTTCCGCCAGCGTGGCCTGCCGCTGTTCCATGTGCAGCACATCGCCACGCGGCCGGGAGCCACCTTCTTTCTTCCGGGAACCCAGGGCGCCGAGATCCACGCGGCCGTGCGGCCGCTCGCCGGCGAGCCGGTGGTCGTCAAACATTTCCCCAACAGCTTCCGCGAGACCGCGCTGCTCGAACAGCTGCGCGCCGCCGGTGCCACCCGGCTGGTCTTCGCCGGCATGATGACCCACATGTGCGTGGACACCACGGTGCGTGCCGCAGCCGACCTGGGCTTCGCCTGTTCGCTGGCCCAGGACGGCTGCGCGACGCGCACGCTGCAGTTCGACGGGCACAGCGTTGCCGCCGAGCAGGTGCAGCTGTCGTACCTGGCCGGGCTGAACGGCGCCTTCGCCAGCGTCAAGCCGGTGCAGGCGCTGCTCGGCGAGCTCTGAGGCTGCCCCGGACCGACGGCTTCAGGGCCAGAGGCAGCGGCGCGTTCACTGGACGACCCTCCGCACTGCGTGCTCCGGGATGAGCGCTGGGGAACGGCCCGGCGCGCTCACTGGATTACCCTCCGCACTGCGTGCTCCGAGATGAGCGCTGGGGAACGGCCCGGCGCGCTCATGTCGCCGCCACCGGCCGCAGCGGCACCACGCCGGCGCCCGGCAACACGCGGGCGCGCAGCTGGCCGCAGCCACCGTCCACGTCCTGCGCGGCCGAGCGGCGCAGCTTGGTCAGCACGCCGCGACGGTGCAGCGTGCGCGCCAGCGCCGCGGCACGCTCCCCATCGGGCCGCTCGAAGGGCAGGCCGGGCACGCGGTTGTACGGAATCAGGTTCAGCACGGCATGGCGCCCGGCCAGCAATTGCACGATGCCTTCGACCTCGTCGTCGCCATCGTTCACGCCCTGCAGCAGCGTCCACTGCACCTGGACGGGGTAGCCGGTGGCACGCGCGTAGCGCTCGGCTTCGGCCATCAGCACGGCCGGTTCGATGCGCGGCGCATGCGGCATCAACTCGGCGCGCAGCGCAGCGCGGCTGCTGTGCAACGACAGTGCCAGCGCCGGCTTGACGCGCCCCTGCGGCAGGCGTTCGAAGACGCGCGGATCGCCGACCGTCGAAAACACCAGGTTCTTGTGGCCGATGCCGCCGGCGGTGCCCATCAGCTCGATGGCGTCGAGCACCGCATCGAGGTTGTGCGCCGGCTCGCCCATGCCCATGAACACCACCTTGTTGACGCGCCGCCGCTGCCGCGCCAGCACCAGCTGGGCGACGATCTCGGCGCTGCCCAGCTGGCGCTGCAGACCGCCCTGGCCGGTCATGCAGAAGCGGCAGCCGACCGCGCAACCCACCTGCGTGGAGACGCACAGGCCGTCGCGCGGCAGCAGCACGCTTTCGACACTGCGGCCGTCGGCCAGCGACAGCAGCAGCCGTTCGCCGCCGTCGGCGGCCGGATGCGCCGAATGCAGCCGCGCCAGCGCGGCCAGCTCCGCCATCAGCGCCGGCAGGGCCTGACGCACGGCCAGCGGCAGGAAATCCTCGAGGCGGCGCCGGCCGGCCTGCAGCGGCAGCGCCTGCGCCCAATGCCGCAGCACGCGCGCCTCATGGGCCGGGTTGGCGCCCAGTGCACGCAGGCGCCGGCGCAGGTCGTCGATCTGCATGGGTGGCATGATGCCCGCTTTGGCGCGGCGGCCGGCTGTCCACCGCCGCCGCCCTTGGCGCGTTGCATCTGGATGGGCAAGGCGAAGGAAGCCATCATGCGCAAGAGTTCGAAGCTCGCCGCCGCCGTCGTACTGGTTCTGGCCGCGACGCTGGCCCAGGCCGGGCCGCCGCCCGCCTGGGGCCCGGTGGGGCCGGGCTACCGGCCGCCGGTGGTGGTCGGGCCGGCCTACCCCGGCTGGCGTCCTGGCTGGGGGCCGGGCTATTGGGGCCCCGGCTACTGGGGGCCGCGCGTCGTGATCACCACGCCGGCCGTGGTCGGGCCCTGGCCCTATGGCTGGAGCGGCGCCTATCCGGTGCCGTACGCCGTGCCGTATGCGGTGCCCTATGCGACGCCGCCGGTGGTGATCAGCGCGGCGCCGGCCGCCGCGGCGCCGGAACCCAGCTTCTGGTACTACTGCAGCCAGCCGGCGGGTTACTACCCCTACGTCAAGGACTGCAGCCAGCCCTGGATGAAGGTGGTGCCGCAGCAGCCGGGCGAGACGGCGACGCCGCCGCGCCTGGCGCCCTGACCATGGCCCCGATGCACAGCCGCCGCGCCGCCCTGGCCGGCGCAGTGGCGGCAGCGCTGCTGCTGCAGGGCTGCGCTTCGACACCGACGGCGCCCGCGGTGCTGGTGCTGCCGGGCGTGCGCAGCTCGATGCCGCAGTACCAGGCCGACGACGGCGCCTGCCGGCAGTTCGCGCAGCAGCAGGTGGCGCCGGCGGCCGACGCGGCCAACAACCAGGCTGCGGGCAGCGCGTTGCTGGGCGCTGCGGCCGGTGCGGCCATCGGCGCGCTGATCGGCTACGGCGCCTACGGCAGCTATGGCAACTACGCGAACCTGTCGGCCGCCTGGGGCGCCGGCACCGGCCTGATGTACGGCGGCGCCGTCGGCATCGGCGGTTCGCAGGCGGCCAACGGCGGCCTGCAGCAGCGCTACGACACCGCCTACGCGCAGTGCATGGTGGCGCGCGGGCACCAGTTGCCCGGCGTCGTCGGCCGCTCCGCAGCGCCGGCGCTGCCGCCACCGCCGCCGGGTTACACGCCGCCGCGTGCGCGTCCGCCGTCCGTTCCGCCGCCGGGCACGCTGCCGCCGGCGATGCCGCCGCCCGGCACCTTGCCGCCGGTGGGCGCGGCGCCGGCCTGAGCTGGCGCAGCGGCGGCCAGGACGTTCCGCTCAGAAGGTGCGAGTGAATCCGGCATGCCCGAGCGGACATGTCGGGTTCCTTCACACCTTCTCAGGCCGCCTCGGCAAACAGCGCATCGCAGCCGCTGCCGCCCCAGAGCCTGGCCAGACGCTCACGATCGTCGACGGACAAGGCATCATGGTCGCGGCGCAGCCACGCCAGGCACTTGCCCTGGTAGGCAAAGGCCTGCTGCACCCACGGCTGCCCGTCGATCGTGGCCCGCAGCTCGTCCTGGCCGGCCTGCAGCGCCCGGGCGTTGGCCAGCAGCAGCGGGACGTACAGGCGCCCGACCTCGTGCAGCAGCGACAGCAGGGTGTCCGGCAGCCGGTCGCCGCCGAGCCAGTCGGCATCCACCGGCTCGAGCCCCGACAGGTCCTCCATCCGCATCACCCAGCCGCAGACCCGCGGTGCGATGTCGGCGGCCAGCGCCATCGGCGTCGGATCGAACAGCACCAGCTGCGTCAGCTGGCCGTACAGGCCGAAGTCCGACGTGCCGGGCCGCCCGCCCATCAGGAAGCGGTGGCTGCGGAAATGGGCCTCCAGCGCCAGCAGCACACGCCGGTAACCCGCCTCGATGATCGGTGCGGTGACCGGGTTGGAGCCGACGTAGCGCAGGCGCGAGATCTGCCGCTGGCTGAATTGCGCCGCCGTATCGGCCAGCGCAGCGTCGTCCTGCACGCTGCCGCGCCAGCTGGCCAGCACGCGGCCCGCCTTGCGGATGTCGTCCGCGTGACTCCAGCGATGGTGGAACATCGCCTTCGTCAGCCATTCGTCGCCGAAATCCTCGAGTACGGCATCGACCAGCGCCAGCACCGGGTCGACGGGGATGACCGAGCGGCCGGCGAACTGCGCCTCGAAGCGCCGGATCAGCGGCGTGGAGTCGGTGACCGGCTGCAGCGCACCCTCGGCATCGGGCAGGTAGAAGGTGGGCAGCAGCGGCGGCCTGGCCAACGGCAGGCCGGGGATGCCGCTGGACGAATGCACGAAGCGGTAGCGGATGCGCCGGTAGCGCAGCAGCGCCAGCATCTTGCGCGTGTAGGGCGAGGCGGCGGCGCCGTGCAGCAGCAGCGTGTCGTCGGCCCGGGGCGCGCTCGTGTTCATCGTGTTCATCGTGTTCATCAACGGCTCGGCGGCAGCGTCGGGTTGCGGCCTTCGAGAATGTCCTGCAGGCGCAGCCGCACCAGATCGACCAGCGGCGGCTGCGCCGGCACGATGTAGAAGCGGTCGGCGCGCACCCCGTCGAGCACGGCATCGGCCACCTGCGACGGCGCATAGCCGGACTGCAGGCTCTCGCGGAAGCTCGCCGCCGCCTGACGCACGCTGGCGGAAGCAGACTGCAGGTCGGTGCGCGGACCGAAGGCCGCCGGCCGGTTGCGCTCGGCATCGAGGATCGCGGTGCGCACCAGGCCCGGGCACAGCACCGAGGCCGACAGCCTGGCGCCGGCGGCCCGCAGTTCCTTGTACAGCGCCTCGCTCAGACAGACCACGCCATGCTTCGACGCGAAGTACGGGCCCGGTCCGCTGATCAGCCCGGCCACCGACGCAGTGTTGACCACGTGGCCTTCCTCGCCGCCGGCCAGCATGCGCGGCACGAAAGCGCGCACGCCGTGCGCCACGCCCATCAGGTTCACCCCCAGCACCCATTGCCATTCGGCAGCGCTGGTCTCCCAGCTCGGGGCACGCAGCGCCGGCGCGGCAACGCCGGCGTTGTTGCACAGCAGGTGCACCGCGCCGAACTCGCGGTAGGCTGTGTCGGCCAGCGCGATGACCTGGGCTTCGTCCATCACGTCGGCCGTCTGCGCGACGGCGGCCACGCCTTCGGCCCGCAGCTGCGCCTGCACCCGCAGCAACGGATCGGTCTCGATGTCGGCCAGCACCAGCTTCATGCCTTCACGCGCGCAGGCCTGCGCCAGCGCCAGGCCGATGCCGCTGGCGGCACCGGTGATCACGGCCACGCGGCCCTGGAGTTGCTGCATCTCGTCTCCGTCGGGTTGTCGTCGTGCCGTCATTGTGGCCAATGGCCGCCGCCGGGGCCACGCGGGACCATCGGGCATCATCGGCGGCCATGCTCGAACTGCAACACCTGCGCAAATCGTTCGGCGACACGCCGGTGTTCCGCGACGTGAGCTTCGGCGTCGCGCGCGGCGAGTTCGTGGCGCTGGTCGGTGAATCCGGCGTGGGCAAGTCGACGCTGCTGAACTGCATCGCCGGACTGGAACCGCCCGACGGCGGCGCGCTGCACCTCGGCGGTCAGGATGTGCTGGCGCTGGACGAAGCCGCCCGGGCCCGCCTGCGGCGCGCGCAGCTGGGTTTCGTGTTCCAGGCCTTCCACGTGCTGCCGCACCTGAACGTGGCCGAGAACGTGGCCCTGCCGCTGCTGCTGCTCGGCCGGCCCGATGCCGCCCGCGTCGGCGCGATGCTCGAGGCCGTGGGCCTGCAGAGTCTGGCCGCGCGCATGCCGGCACAGCTGTCGGGCGGTCAACTGCAGCGCGTGGCCATCGCCCGTGCGCTGGTGCACGCGCCGGCGCTGATCCTGGCCGACGAGCCCACCGGCAACCTCGACCCGGCGACGGCGGAGCGCGTGCTGTCGCTGCTGGTGGCGCAGGTGCGCGAGCACGGCGCGGCCTGCCTGCTGGTGACCCATTCCGCGGCCGCGGCGCGCCAGGCCGACCGGGTGCTGCATCTCGTCTCCGTCGGGTTGTCGTCGTGCCGTCATTGTGGCCAATGGCCGCCGCGCGGCCCGACGGCATCGCTGCCGCCGCCTGATCACGCCGCCGCTGGCGTTGTGGCACCCTGAGCTGGCGCGAGTGGCGCCACCACCCGTGGCGCCACGGCATGGCGCTGCTGGCGGTCGCGCTGGGCGTGGCGCTGGCCTGGTCGGTGCACCTGATCAACGCGTCGGCGCTGGCCGAGTTCTCGGCCGCGGTGCGCGCCGCCAACGGCGAACCCGACCTCAGCCTGCGCGGCCCGCGCGAGGGCTTCGACGATGCGCTGTTCGAACGCGTGGCCGCGGCACCGGGCGTGCGCCTGGCCACACCGCTGCTGGAGATCGACACCGTCGGCCGCTCGGCGCACGGCGAACGTGTGGCGCTGCGCCTGCTGGGCATCGATGCCCTGAGCGTGGCCGCGGTGGCACCGCAGCTGTTGCCGCGAGCGGCCGCGGGCACGTCGCTGCTCGCGATGCTGGACCCGGACCAGGCTTTCCTCAATGCCCGCGCCCGCACGCTGCTCGACCTGTAGGACGGCGACGGCCTGGCGCTGCGCGCCGGCAGCGGCTGGCAGACCCTGCGCGTCGCCGGTGACCTGCCGGCGGCCGGGGCGCCGCTGGCGGTGATGGACATCGCCGGCGCGCAAGCGCGCTTCGGCCTGCGCGGCCGGTTGACGCGCATCGACCTGCGCCTCGAACCCGGCCAGGACGCTGCCGCATTGCTGGCGTCGCTGGCCCTGCCGGCGGACGTGCAGGCCGTGCCGGCCGATGCCGCCGAGCAGCGGCTGTCGGCGCTGTCGCGCGCCTACCGCGTGAACCTGACGGTGCTGGCCCTGGTGGCCTTGTTCGTCGGCGCCTTCCTGGTCTATTCGGTGGTCTCGCTGTCGCTGGCCCAGCGCACGCCGGCCTTCGCGCTGCTGGGCGTGCTCGGCCTCAGCGCCCGCGAGCGCCGCGGGCTGCTGCTGGCCGAGTGCGCCGCGCTGGGGCTGGCCGGCAGCCTGCTCGGTCTGGCGCTGGGCACCGGGCTGGCCGCCGCTGCGCTGCACTGGCTGGCCGGCGACCTGGGCGGCGGCTACTTCCCCGGCATCGCACCGGCGCTGCGCTGGGAGCCTGCGGCTGCGGCCGGCTTCGCGCTGCTGGGCACGCTGTCGGCCCTGGTCGGCGGCTGGATGCCGGCGCGGCGCGCCGAGGCGCTGTCGCCCGCACAGGCGTTGAAGGGTCTGGGCGACCCGGCGCCGCCGCGTTCACCCGCGTGGCCCGGCCTGCTGCTGCTGGCGCTCGGCGGTGCGCTGGCCTTTGCGCCGCCGCTGTTCGGGCTGCCGATCGCCGCTTATCTGTCGGTGGCGGCGCTGCTCTTCGGCGGCGTGGCGCTGGTGCCGGCGGTGGTGCAGGCGCTGCTGGCCGCGCTGCCGGCGCCGCGGCAGGCGCTGCGCCTGCTGGCGCTGCGCCGCGCGCGTTTCCAGCGCCATACCGCCAGCGCCGCGGTGGCCGGCGTGGTGGCCAGCCTGGCGCTGTCGGTGGCGCTGACGGTGATGGTCACCAGCTTCCGTGGCGGCGTCGCCGACTGGCTCGACCAGGTGCTGCCGGCGGACCTGTACGCGCGCAGCGCCGGCAGCGCCGCGACGGCCGAGACCACCTGGCTGGAGCCGGCCTTCGTCGATGCGGTGGCCGCCCTGCCCGGCGTCGAGCGCGTGCTGGCCTCGCGCGTGCGCGCGCTGCAGCTGGCGCCGCAGCAACCGCCGGTGGCGCTGCTGGCGCGGCCGCTGGCGCAGCCGGCACGGGAGCTGCCGCTGCTGGCACCGCCGCTGCCGGCCGCGCCGGGCGAGGCCGGCGTGTACCTCAGCGAGGCCGCCGCCGCGCTCTACGACAAACAGCCGGGCGATGCGATCACGCTGCCGATCGCCGCGCAGCCGCTGCGCGTGCTGGGCATCTGGCGCGACTACGCGCGCCAGTTCGGCGCCATCGCCATCGATGCCGGCACCTACCGGGCGCTGACCGGCGACACCCGCGTCAACGACCTGGCGATCTGGCTGCGCCCCGGCGCCGATGCGGCGCAGGTGCAGCGCGCGCTGCGGGCGCTCGACGGCGACAACGGCCTGCTGGAGTTCGCCTCGACGCCGGAGCTGCGGGCGCTGTCGCTGTCGATCTTCGACCGCAGCTTCGCCGTCACACGCTACCTGCAGGCGGTGGCCATCGCCATTGGGCTGGTCGGCATCGCGGCCAGCCTGTCGGCGCAGGTGCTGGCGCGGCGCAAGGAATTCGGCCTGCTGTCGCACCTGGGCTTGACGCGGGCGCAGATCATCGGCGTCGTCGCTGGCGAAGGCGCCGCCTGGCTGGCCGCCGGCACGCTGATCGGCCTGGCGCTTGGCCTGGCCGTCAGCGTGGTGCTGGTGCACGTGGTCAACCCACAGAGCTTCCACTGGACGATGCAGCTGCGGCTGCCCTGGGGCGCGCTGCTGACGCTGTGCGCCGCAGTGCTGGCCGCCGGCATCGGCACGGCCGCCTTCAGCGCGCGCCATGCCGCGTCGGCGGCGGCGCTGCGCTCGGTGCAGGAGGATTGGTGATGCAGCGCCGCACCTGGCTCGCCACGCTGCTGCTGGCCACGGCGCGGCCCGGCGGTGCGGCGGGCAGCGACCCGGTACGCCGCGGCCGCGGGCTGCAGTTTCCGCGCGACCATGGCGCACACCTGGGCGCGGCCATCGAGTGGTGGTATCTGACCGGCGAACTGCAGGCCGACGGCAGCGCGCGTTACGGCTTCCAGCTCACCTTCTTCCGCAGCCGCACCGGGCTGGCGGAAGCGCTCGACAGCCGCTTCGCGCCGCGCCACCTGCTGTTCGCCCACGCCGCGCTGAGTGATCTGGGAGCACGGCAACACCGGCATGCGCAGCGCGTGGCCCGTTGGTCCGGCGATCCGCAGGCCGCGCTGGCGCGCGCGTCGCTGCAGGACACCGACCTGCTGCTCGGCGGCTGGACGCTGCAGCGCACCGATGCCGGCGGGCTGAGCCTGTACCGCACCCGCTTCGGCAGCAACGGCGCCGGCACGCCGGCCGACGCCTTCGACCTGTCGCTGGAACTGCGCGCCACGCAGCCGCCGCTGCTGCAGGGCGACGGCGGCTTCTCGCGCAAGGGGCCCGAGGAAGTGCAGGCCAGCCACTACCTCAGCGAGCCGCAGTTGCAGGCCCGCGGCGAGCTGCAGCGCGACGGCCGGCGCATCGCCGTGCAGGGCCGGGCCTGGCTGGACCATGAATGGAGCGACACGCTGCTGCACCCCGAGGCCGTCGGTTGGGACTGGATCGGCATGAACCTGGACGACGGCGGTGCGCTCACCGCCTTTCGCCTGCGCCGGGCCGACGGCAGCAGCCTGTGGGCCGGCGGCAGCTACCGCAGCGCGACCGGCGCCTTGCAGAACTTCGAGCCCGGGCAGGTGCGCTTCACGCCAGGACGCACCTGGACCAGCCCGGCCTCGGGCGCGCGCTACCCGCTGCAGTGGCAGGTGGACACGCCAGCCGGCCGCTTCGAGGTGCGGGCGCTGTTCGAGGCCCAGGAACTGGACAGCCGCGCCAGCACCGGCACCGTCTACTGGGAAGGCCTGGCCGAACTGCACGACGCCGGGCAGCGCCGCGTGGGCAGCGGCTATCTGGAGATGACCGGCTACGCTGGCCGCCTGCGCCTGGGCGACCCGGGTCGATGAAGACCACGTGACCGCACGGGCCGCGCGGCGCGG
>JBGAII010000090.1:0-9993 GCA_044225625.1 Rubrivivax sp. | reverse complement strand
GGCCGCCGACGGCGGCCGTGCCGGCATGGCGCGCGGCTGGATCGGTGCGGCCCGCACGCAGTTGCGGCCGGCGTCCTTGGCCGCCTGCAGCGCGCCCAGGCCGTCCTGCAGCAGCGCTTCCAGCGTCATGTGGCTGGCGCCGACCGAGGCCACGCCGACGCTGACGGTGCTGCTGACGCCGCCGTTCTGCCAGCGCAGCGTATGGCCGGCGACGCGCTCGCGGATGCGCTCGGCCACGTCCAGGGCGCCCATCGGGTCGGTATTGGGCAGGAACACCACCAGCGCTTCGGTGCCGTAGCGGCCCAGCAGGTCGGGCTGGCGCAGCGACTGCGTCACCAGGCGCGCCATGTCGCGCAGCAGCGCGTCACAGCAGGCGCCGCCGTGGCTGGCCTTCAGCGTCTTGAACTGGTCGGCATCGATCAGCAGCACCGCGCCGTCCTCGGCGTAGCGCCGGCAGCGCGCCCATTCGCGCTCGGCCATCTGCAGAAAGTGGCGGCGGTTGTGCGCGCCGGTCAGCTCATCGCGCGCGGCCTGCGCGCTGTGCCGCTGGCGCGCCGCGTCGAGCTGGAACATCAGCCGCAGCAGCCAGGCCGCGAGAAACGGCGACAGCAGCAACGTCATGCCTCCGGCCAGCCACAGGGCCATCGGCTTCGGGCCCGCACCGAGCCACCAGATCGCCGCCTGCGTCAGGCCGACGACCAACGCCACCAGCAACAGGCTGGCCGCCGCCAGCGAGGGCAGGAAGCCCAGGCGCAGCGCCAGCGCCGTGCAACGGCGCATCCAGCGAGGTTCGGCGGCGGGATCGAACATGGAGCGAATCATGGCGCAAAGCCGGGGCACGTGAGCCCCCCAGTTCCCATTCGACCACAAAGCGCTGGCGGCCGGCTGCGAGCGCCAACCGGGGACGTGAATTTCCGCCGCCGCGTCGGCCGCATAGACTCTGTGCATGCCCCAAGACGATGCCCGCGCCGCGGCACGCTCGCCGCGCTCGCTCAGCGGCCTGTTGCCCTTCCTGAACCCGTACCGCGGTCGCATCGCGCTGGCCATGTTGTTCCTGGTGCTGGCCGCGCTGAGCACACTGGCCTTTCCGCTGGCGCTGAAGGCGCTGATCGACCACGGCCTGGTCAGCAGCGACCCCGGCGAACGCGTGATGGCGCTGCGCCCGTACTTCCTGGGGCTGTTCGGCGTGGGCGCGGCGCTGGGGGTGTTTTCGGCCGCGCGCTTCTACATGGTCAGCTGGCTGGGTGAGCGCATCACCGCCGACCTGCGCAGCGCCGTGTATGCGCACGTCGTCGAGCAGAGCCCGGAGTTCTTCGAACATACGCAGACCGGCGAGGTGCTGAGCCGGCTGACCACCGACACCACGCTGGTACAGACCGTCGTCGGCTCCAGCCTGAGCATGGGACTGCGCAACACGGTGATGGGCCTGGGCGCGCTGGTCATGCTGGTCATCACCAACCCCTGGGTGATGACGCAGGTGCTGGCGATGCTGGTGCTGGTGGTGCTGCCCAGCCTGTACTTCGGCCGGCGCGTGCGCCGCCTGAGCCGCGCCAGCCAGGACCGGGTCGCCGATTCCAGCGCCATTGCCGCCGAGGTGCTGAACGCCATTCCCATCGTCCAGAGCTACACCCAGGAAGGCCGCGAGGCGGCACGCTTCGCCCGATCCACCGAACACGCCTTCGAGGTGGCGCGCAAGCGCACGATCGTGCGCTCCTATCTCGTCGCCTTCATCATCACCGCCACCTTCGGCGCGCTGCTGTGGGGCCTGTACCAGGGCACGCAGGCGGTGATGCAGGGCCGCATCACCGCGGGCCACCTGGGGCAGACGGTGGTGTACGTGATCATCCTGGTGGGCAGCGTCGCGGTGCTGTCGGAGGTCTACGGCGACCTGCTGCGCGCGGCCGGCGCGACCGAGAGGCTGATGGAGCTGCTGGCGACGCGCTCCACGGTCGCCGATCCGCCGGCGCCGACGCCGCTGCCGGCGGTCGACGGCGGGTCGTCCTGCCGCCTGGCCGACGTACGCTTCCACTACCCGTCGCGGCCGCAGCAGCCGGCGCTGCGCGACTTCAGCCTGGACGTGCGCGCCGGCGAGACGGTGGCGCTGGTCGGCCCCAGCGGCGCCGGCAAGAGCACGGTGCTGCAGCTGCTGCTGCGCTTCTACGATGCCCAGTCCGGACGCGTCGAAGTGGACGGCGTGCCGGTGGCACAGGCCGCACTGAGCGACCTGCGCGGCCGCATCGGCATCGTGCCGCAGGACAGCGTGATCTTCTCCGCCAGCGCGCTCGAGAACATCCGCTACGGCCGGCCCGACGCGAGTGACGACGAGGTCATCGCCGCCGCCCGGGCGGCCTTCGCGCACGAGTTCATCAGCGCGCTGCCCGAGGGCTATCACAGCCACCTGGGCGAGCGCGGTGTGCGGCTGTCGGGCGGGCAGCGCCAGCGCATCAGCATCGCGCGCGCGATGCTGAAGAACCCGCCGCTGCTGCTGCTGGACGAAGCGACCAGCGCGCTCGACGCCGAGAGCGAGCGCATGGTGCAGGCCGCGCTGGAGGCGGCGATGCACGGGCGCACCACGCTGGTCATCGCCCACCGGCTGGCCACGGTGCTGCGCGCCGACCGCATCGTGGTGATGGAAGCCGGGCAGATCGTCGACACCGGCACCCACGCCGAGCTGGTGGCGCGCGGCGGGCTCTATGCGCGGCTGGCGGCGATGCAGTTCGACCTGGAACCCGCCGCCTGACGGGCCGGCGGCGCGGACCGGATAATGCGCGGCTTTGACCCGCCGCCGCCATGAGCCGCCCGATCCGCAGCCAGTACGAAGACTTCATGCGCCATGTGTTCGAACACGGCGTGGCCAAGAGCGACCGCACCGGCACCGGCACGCGCAGCGTGTTCGGCCACCAGATGCGCTTCGACCTGAACGAAGGCTTCCCGCTGGTGACGACCAAGAAGGTGCACCTGAAGAGCATCATCCTGGAGCTGCTGTGGTTCCTGCGCGGCGACGGCAACGCGCGCTGGCTGCAGCAGCGCGGCGTGACCATCTGGGACGAATGGGCGAACCCCGAGACCGGCGACCTCGGCCCGGTCTACGGCGTGCAGTGGCGCAGCTGGCCGACGCCCGACGGCGGCCACATCGACCAGATCGCCGAGGTGGTGAAGCAGCTGAAGACCAACCCGGACAGCCGGCGCATCATCGTCAGCGCCTGGAACGTGGCCGAGCTGTCGAAGATGGCGCTGATGCCCTGCCATGCCTTCTTCCAGTTCTACGTGGCCGAAGGGCGCCTCAGCTGCCAGATGTACCAGCGCAGCGCCGACATCTTCCTCGGCGTGCCCTTCAACATCGCCAGCTATGCGCTGCTGACGCACATGCTGGCGCAGCAGTGCGACCTGCAGGTCGGCGACTTCGTCTGGACCGGCGGCGACTGCCACATCTACGACAACCATGTCGAGCAGGTGCGCACGCAGCTCGAGCGCGCGCCCTACCCCTACCCGACGCTGCAGATCAAGCGCCGGCCGGCGTCGATCTTCGACTACGCCTACGAGGACTTCGAGGTGCTGGACTACCAGCACCACGCGCCGATCAAGGCACCGGTGGCGGTGTGATGGAACTGGTGCTGCTGGCCGCGGTGGCGCGCAACGGCGTCATCGGCGGCAACAACGACCTGCTGTGGCGCCTGCCCGAGGACATGCGCTTCCTGCGCGACACCACGATGGGCCATCCGGTGATCATGGGCCGGCGCACCTGGGAATCGCTGCCCGAGCGCGTGCGCCCGCTGCCGGGCCGGCGCAACATCGTCGTCAGCCGCGATGCCGGGTACGCGGCGCCGGGCGCCGAGGTGGTGGTCACGCTCGACGACGCCCTCGCGCGCGTGCAGGACACGCCGCGCGCCTACGTTCTCGGCGGCGCCCAGCTGTATGCGCTGGCGCTGCCGCGCGCCGACCGGCTGCTACTGACCGAGATCGACCGCGACTTCGACGGCGACGTGCACTTTCCCCGCTGGCCGCGGGCGGACTTCGAAGAGCTGTGGCGCACGCGGCACGATTCCGGACAGGGCTTCGCCTACGAGCGGGCGGAATACCGGCGCCGCAGCGGCAGCTGAAGCCGCCGGTTCGACTCGCGGCGCTGCGGCGAAGGCGCGCCTGTGCGCCGCCCGCCCCACTGTCCTGCCGCAGGTCTTTCAGCGTCCGGCGCGGCTGTCCTCCTGATAGGCCGCAGCAGCGCCGCTCCACGTCATGTACTGACTGGTCTGCTGGTTCGAGCCTGGCTGCAGGTTGCCCTGCGCATCGAAGCGCGCGGGGTTGTTGCCCGAGGCTGCCGTTTCGTCCAGCCCCACCGGGGGCACGACCGTCACCTGCCCGTCAAGGGCCGTGAGGGTCTGCTGCGGACCGCCGCCTTCGCCCGGAGCGATGTAGTGGAACATCTGCAGGTACATCGAACGATCGACCGCATTGAACTGAGCCTGCACCCAGGCGCGGCGGGCCGGCAATTCGGGCGCCAGACGTCCCGGCGGATCGAGCCACGGCATGGAGGGTGAACCGACGACGCGGAGGTCGATCGTTCCCAAAGCGCCGGTGTAGCGACCCCCCGCCGTATAGCTGCAGATGCCGGGTTGGATGGTCGGGTCCCCGTTGGTCGCCGGCTGGTTGACGGCGGTGTCGGGTGCGGTGCGGAAGGCGCCCGTCGCCGCGCGGAAATCGACCGTGCACGTGGTGACGATGCGGGCCGTGTTGTCGCCGAACCCGTTGCCGCCGTCGAGCGGATGGAAGTTGCTGATCTGAACGCCGCTCCAGGCGTTGATCCATGTCGTATTGCTGCGCCCCCCACCGACCCGGACTTCCACCGGCCCCGCGCTTCCGGCACCACTGCGCGGCAGTGGACTGATGGTGATGCGCGTCGGCGACCAGGTCGCGACGCTGGTCATGTCGGTCCCGCCGATGGTGATGCTGCGATCGGCCGTGGACGGATCGCCGAACAGACCGGAAATCGTCAAGGTCGCAGTGGCGTTGTCGAGCGTCACGAGGCTGATCGACGGGCTGAGCGAAAGAATGTCACCGGACGGCGCTTCGTGGGTCAGCTTGGCCTGCCATCCTCCCCACGCAGCGGACTTCCACAGCGCGCTCGTGTCGAGCTTGAGGAAGGTCTTGGTACCTACCAGGTCGTTGCTGTTCTTGCGGTCCACGCGTGCCATCGCGCGCAAGACCGCAGGCAGGTCGAAGGGCCGATGCGCCGGTTCACTGATGAACGGCGCATAGCCGTTGGCCCCCAGCATGCGGTCGAACAGATAGAGGGCCGATTCGGCAGCGTAGGTCGCCTCGGTGAAGGTGTCCCAGCCCAGCAGGTTGGTGGCCCCCACGGCGCGGAACGCGTCGCGCATCTTCTTGAACTCGTCGCCTGCTGCCATGAACTCGCAGCCGTTGACGAAGACCAGCGCCCCAGCATTGAAGGTCATGTTCCGACGCACGAACTCCGGCGTGATCGATATGTAGGACAGCATGCGCCAGCCGCGGGCCAGGCTGGCCGGATCGAACAGTTCCGGCACGCCATAGATCGCGACCTGTCGCGCCGTGATGGCGTCCTTGAACAGCGCCAGCGTCTCCTTGTTGACCGGCACCGCCGTGGCGATGGCGTAGAAGCGCTCGCCGCCCGACCGCTCATAGCGCCCGACGCCGCCGTGGGCATCGATGTAGAGCAAGTCGGCGGCATTCACGCTCAACAAGCTCGTCGGGGTGGTGAAGGCCGTCGTATCCACGGCAAATCCTGCTGCGCGGAGCCACGCGGAAAGCCCACTGATGACTGCCCACGATTGCTCGCCCAACGACGCCGTGAGTGCGTCGAAGAGGAAGGCCCGCCGGCGCTCCAGCACCCGTACCGCCTGGGCCGACCGCCGCGCCTCGGTCGCGGCCAGACCGATGGCGCCGGGTGCCATCGTCGCCAGTTGGCCGGGGTTCTCGATGCGCCGGCGCAGATCCACGATGCCCGGCGTTCCGTCGGCGAAGTTGTAGGCGACGACGCCGGGCTCGACGATTTCCGGATCCACGAACTCGGGGCGCGTACTCATCCAGGCCAGCATCGCCTGGGCGTCGACATCGGGGGTCTCGAGGGTCAGCGCGGCAAAGTGGCCGGCCACGGCATCGAGACTGTCGAGTTGTTGGCCGATCACTGCATCGGAACCTGCACCGGAGGCGCCGCCGGGCGGAGCGCTGCCGCCGTCTCCGCCACACGCGGCAAGCACGAAGACAAGCACCCAACTCGCCCGGCGAAGTCTCAATGCAATCGACGTCATGAACGCTCTCCCACACACGGTACCAAGCATACAAGAACCTTTTCAGGGGTCCGGGGGCTCCCGGCGCTGACCGCCGGGCGGCGCGTATCCGTCGGGGCGACCGGCTCGCAACGCCGGCACGCCGGCGCGCCCGGCGGCCGCATTTCGGCAGCTTCGGGCGCGCGTGGCACGGCGCTCGCATAGACTGCCGGGCGTTCGTGCGCGTCCGCCGCGTCTCGCCCCGTCTCCGATGAGCCACCGCAACCACCTGCCGCGCCTGCTCTACGCCGCCCTCGCCATCTTTGTCGGTGCCACGTCGGCGCAGACCTTGGCGCCGGCCCCTTCCGCGACCTCGGGTGCGGCCCGATCCGCCGCGCCCGCAGCGACTGCGGCGCCCGCGCTCACGGCAACGCCACCCGCATCCGCCGCCGCATCGGCGCCGGCCACGCGGCCGAAGATCGGCCTGGTGCTGTCGGGGGGCGGTGCCCGCGGCGCTGCCCATATCGGCGTGCTCAAGGTGCTGGAAGACCTGCGTGTGCCGGTGGACGTGGTCGTCGGCACCAGCATGGGTTCGATCGTCGGCGCCGCCTTCGCCACCGGCATGAGCACGGCCGAGATGGAACTGGCCGTCTCGCAGATCACCACCGACAAGCTGTTCAAGGACAGCGCGCCGCGCGCCGACAAGAGCCTGCGCCAGAAGACCGACGACCTGACGCCCTACCTGATCCCGGAGCTCGGCATCAGCAAGGACGGCATCGAACTGCCGAAGGGCCTGGTGACCGGCATCGCGCTGGAAGGTGAGCTGCGTGGCCTGGTGCAGGTGGCCAACGTGCGTGACTTCGACGAGTTGCCGATTCCGTTCCGCGCCGTGGCCACCGACATCGGCACCGGCGAGATGGTGGTGCTGAGACAGGGCAGCGTGGTGCGGGCGATCCGCGCGTCGATGTCGGTGCCGGGTGCAGTGGCACCGGTGACCATCGGCAAGCGCCAGCTGGTCGACGGCGGCCTGGTGCGCAACCTGCCGGTCGATGTCGCGCGCTCGATGGGCGCGGAGATCATCATCGCGGTGAACCTCGGTACGCCGCTGCTCAAGCCGGAGGAGATCACCTCGGTGCTGAGCGTGTCGATGCAGATGATCAATATCCTCACCGAGCAGAACGTCGGCCGCTCGCTGAAGGAACTGCGGCCGCAGGACATCCTGATCATTCCGGAGCTGGGGGACTTCTCGTCCACCAACTTCGACGAGCTGGCGAAGACGATCCCGATCGGCGAAGCCGCGGCGCGCAAGGTGGCCGACCGCCTGAGCGCGCTGGCGTTGCCGCCCGAGGCCTATGCAGCACTGCGCCGCAAGCAGGCGCCGCCGACCGACAAGGCACCGGTGGTCGTCGAGGCGATCAAGGTCGAGGGCACCCGTCGCGTCACCGAAGAGGTGGTGCTGCAGTCGATGCGCACGCAGGTCGGCGATTCGATCGAACGCGACACCATCGACCTGGACATGCGGCGCATCTACAGCCGCGGCGACTTCGAGACGGTGAACTACGCGGTCGACCAGATCGACGGCAAGCAGACGCTGGTGGTGCTGGTCAAGGAGAAACCGACCAGCGACTACTTCCGCTTCGGCCTGGGCCTGGAAGCCAATCTCAGCAAGCAGGCCACGTTCGACCTGTATGCGTCGCATCGCCGCAAGTGGATGAACAGGTGGGGCGCCGAGTGGCGCAACGACCTGGTGCTGGGCTCCGACGTCCTGCTGTCGACCGAGCTCTACCAGCCGATCGGCGAGAGCCAGCACTTCTTCGTCGCGCCGAAGCTGACGTACTCGATCACCCCGTGGTACCTGTTCCTGAACACGGTGCAGATCGCGCAGTACAAGGACACGACCTGGACCGCGGACCTGGACTTCGGCGCCAACATCATCGAATACGGCGAGGTTCGCCTCGGTGCGCGGATCGGCGAGCGCAACTTCCGCTTCCAGAGCGGCGACCTGCTCTTCCCCGCATCGGCGAACCAGCAGCTCGGCGGCCTGCAGCTGTCGGCGCGCTTCGACCGCATGGACAGCGTCAACTTCCCGCACGACGGCTACCTGGCGACCGGCCGCGTCTATTCGTCGCTGTCCCAGCTGGGCGCCACCGACGTCTACAACAAGTGGGAGCTCGGCCTGAACGGCGCGGCCACGCTCGGGCGGCACACGCTCGAGGGCCTGGTCGCCGCCGGCGGCACCCTCGGCTCCAACAAGATCCCGGTCGAGGAGACCTTTCCGCTCGGCGGCTTCCTCTATCTGTCGGGCCTGCAGCGCGAGCAGTTGCGGGCGCAGGACTTCACCTTTGCGCGCCTCGTCTATCGCACCAAGCTGGCGGACATCCCGATGTTCGAAGGCGTCTACGCCGGCGCGTCGCTGGAAGGTGCACGCATGACGCCGATCACGCCCACCCAGTGGAACGGCCAGACGGTGGTGAGCGGCAAGCTCAATGTGCCGGCCGCCTCGCTCTACCTGGGCGTCGATTCGCCGCTCGGCCCGCTGTACCTCGGCTTCGGCTACGCCAACAGCGAGAACCGGGCGGTGTATCTGTTCATCGGTCGGCCCTGACGGCGGCCGCCCGCACGGAAACCACGATGAAACTCGCCACCTGGAACGTCAACTCCCTCACCGCCCGGCTGGACCATGTGCTGCAGTGGCTGCAGGCCAACCCGGTGGACGTGCTGGCCTTGCAGGAGTTGAAACTGACCGACGACAAGTTCCCGTTCGACGCGCTGCGCGCCGCGGGCTACGAGGCCGTGGCCTTCGGTCAGAAGACCTACAACGGCGTGGCGCTGCTCAGCCGCACGCCGCTGGCCGACGTGGTGCGCAACATCGTCGGCTTCGACGACGAACATGCGCGGGTGATCGCCGCCACGGTGCAGGCACCCGGCGGGCCGATCCGCGTGCTCAACGGCTATTTCGTCAACGGGCAGGCGCCCGAGTCGGACAAGTTCGCCTACAAGATGAAGTGGCTCGACGGCCTGCAGGCCTATGTGCGCGCCGAGCTGGCGCGCCAGCCGCGGCTGGTGCTGATGGGCGACTTCAACATCGCGCCCGAGGACCGCGACTCCTACGATCCGGTGGGCCTGGCCGGCACCATCCACCACACCGACGCCGAACGCGCGCATTTCCGTGCACTGCTCGGCCTGGGGCTGGCCGACAGCTTCCGCCTGTTCGAGCAGCCGCCCAAGAGCTACAGCTGGTGGGACTACCGCATGCTCGGCTACCAGAAGAACCGCGGCTTGCGCATCGACCACATCCTGGTCAGCGACGCGCTGCGGCCGCAGGTCAGCGCCTGCACCATCGACCGCGTGCCACGCAAGTGGGACAAGCCCAGCGACCACGCGCCGGTGATCGTCGAACTGAGCGAGTGACGCTCAGTCGTCCAGGCCCAGCTCCTGGATCTTGCGGGTGATGGTGTTGCGCCCGATGCCCAGCTTCTGTGCCGCCTCGATGCGCCGGCCACGCGTGACTTCGAGCGCGGTGTGGATCATCTGCCCCTCGAACTTGCGCGACAGCGTGTCCCACACATCCGGCACGCCGGCCTCCAGCAGGCCGCGGGCCTCGCGCTGCAGGTCGCCGAGCCAGCCACCCGATGGCGCGGCGCGCTCGGCCAGCGCGTCGCCGGCAGCCGGCCCCGGCGCTGCCGCCAGCACGCCCGGGGCCGGACGCACCGCCTCGCCCGGCGCCGCCGCCGGTGGGCGTACAGCGTCT
>JBGAII010000089.1:0-18878 GCA_044225625.1 Rubrivivax sp. | reverse complement strand
GTGTCCGGCCGAGGATGGCGGGGAAGCGAATCCGGGAAGTAAAGGAGGAGCCCGGTCTGTCAAGACCGGGCGGGGGACATGGACGGATTCGCTTCCCCGTCGTCCTCGGCCTCGCGCTGACGCAACGCAAGTCAACGGCCGCTTTGCGCCGACAGCCGCCGGGCGCTTGCTGTGCGTTCGATCGCCAAGCGATGTCAACGGCCCACGAAACGCGGCGCGCGCTTCTCGACGAAGGCACTCGCACCTTCCTTCAGGTCCTGCGTCACGAAGGCGCGGCTCTGCGCGTCGGCTTCGGCCTCCAGCGTCGCATCCAGGCCCGAGGACCAGGCCGCGTCGAGCTGTCGCTTGATCATCGCCTGCGCCAGCGGCGGGCCTTCGGCCAGGCGCCGTGCCATCGCACGCGCCTCGTCCATCAGACGATCGTCGTCCACGCATTGCCACACCAGGCCCCAGTCGGCCGCGGTCTGCGCCGGCAGCGGGTCGCCGGTCAGCGCCAGCACACGCGCCCGCGCCGCGCCGATGCAACGCTGCAGGAACTGTGAGGTCCCGCCGTCCAGCACCGCACCCAGCCGCGCGAAGCTGAGGATGAAGCGCGCCGAGCGCGCCGCGAACACCACGTCGCCGGCCAGCGCCACGCCGACGCCGGCACCGGCCGCGGCGCCGTTGACCGCGGTGACCACCGGCTTGGGCGAGCAGTGCAACCGCTCGATCAGCGGGTTGACCGACTGCCGCATCAGCGCGCCGACGGCCTCGCCCCGGCTGAAGGTGTCGCCGCCGAACTGCGCGCCGGAGCAGAAGCCCTTGCCCGCGCCGGTGAGCAGGATCACACGCACCGCAGGGTCGGCGATGGCCTGCTCCAGCGCGGCTGCGAAGTCGCGCAGCAGTTCCATGCCCAGCGCGTTGTATTGCGCCGGGTTGTTCAGCGTCAGCAGCGCGACCGCGCCCTCACGTTCGCTCAAGACATGTGGCATGGCCATCCTTTCAATCGCGATGAACGCGTTCCCTTGGGGGAAAAGTCGCCGCAGGCGACGAGGGGGCGCGGCGTGGCCCAAGCGGGCCGAACCGGATCCGGGTTCCCCGGTCCGGTTCGGTAGCCCCCGCGGGGGGCGGCCGCCAGGCGGCCGGGGGCAGACATTTCAGATTCCGGTGAGGCCGCCGCTGCACACCAGCGTCTGCCCGCTGACGTAGTCCGACTCGGGGATGCAGAACAGGTACACCGCGCCGGCCGCCTCGTCGGGCGTGCCGCCGCGGCCGAGCGGAATCATGCGTTCCATCGCGTCCATCAGCCCGGGGTTGACGCCGACCTTGATCTCGCGGCCTTCGATGTTCGCGGTGGCGCTGGCGTCGTTGGTGGCCACGGTCAGCCGCGTCTTGATCAGCCCGTAGGCCACGGCGTTGACGGTGACGTTCATCCGCCCCCATTCCTTGGCCAGCGTGCGCGTCAAACCTTCGACGCCCGCCTTCGCGGTGGCGTAGTTGGCCTGGCCGGCGTTGCCGAACAGGCCGGCCATCGACGAGATGTTGACCACCTTGCGCACGTGGCGCACGCCGGCTTCGCCGTCGGCCTTGGCCAGCGCACGGATCACCGGCTGCGCCGCGCGCAGGATGCGGAAGGGCGCCGTCAGGTGGCAGTCGAGGATGGCGTACCACTGCTCGTCGGTCATCTTCTGGATCACGTTGTCCCAGGTGTAGCCGGCGTTGTTGACGATGATGTCCAGGCCCTTGTAGGCCTCCACCGCGCTGCCGATGAAGCGCTCGGCGAAGTCCGGCGCGGTGACGCTGCCGACGCAGGCCACCGCGTCGGCGCCGAGTGCGCGCACCGCCTGCACCGTCTCCTGCGCCGGGGCGTCGTCCAGGTCGTTGATCACCAGGCGCGCGCCTTCGCTGGCCAGCTTCAGCGCGATCGCGCGGCCGATGCCGCGGCCGGAACCGGTGACCAGCGCCACCTTGCCTTCGAGTTTGCGGGATGTCATGTCAGGGTCCTCGTTCAGGCCAGCGCCACCAGCGCTTCGCCGGCAATGCGCACCTGGCCGTATTGGTTGGCGGTGCTGAGTTCGACGCGCGCGCAGCGCTCGCCGTGGAAGTCGACGATCTCGGCGACCTTGCCGCGGCAGGTGATCACATGGCCGAGATGGGTGATGCCGGCGAAGCGCGCATCCACCTTGCGCAGGCGGCTCTGCGGCGCCCACTGCGTCAGCAGCCGGCACATCCAGGCCATGCCGAGCATGCCCTGCGCAAACACGTCGGGCATGCCGGACTTGCGTGCGAAATCGGTGTCGATGTGCACCGGGTTGTGGTCGCCCGAGGCGCCGGCAAACAGCGCCAGCGTGGTGCGGTTCACCGCGGGCAGCGTCAGCGGCGGCAGTTCCTGGCCGACTTCGATCTTCGAAGCTGTGTTCATCAGCGCTCCTTCAATGCCGGCAGACGATGACGGTGCGCAGTTCCGCTACGAGTTCGTCGCGCTGGTTGCGCGCCTCGGCCGTCTTGACCACGAACTCCAGCGCGCCGCCCTTCTTGTCGTAGATGTCGGCGATGCGCGGGCGCACGGTGATGGTGTCGCCGGCGCAGGCCGGGCGGTGGTAAGTGAAGCCCTGTTCGCCGTGCAGCAGCTTGGACAGCGGAATCTGCAGCAGCTCCAGCAGCGCCATCGACTGGCCCGAGTCCAGCTCGGCTGCGAACAAAAAGGTCGGCGGCGCCGGCAGGTCGGCATAACCTGCCGCGCGCGCCGCGTCCACGTCGCTGTAGACCGGGTCGGTCTCGCCGATGGCCTGGGCAAAGAAGCGCAGCCGGCCGCGCTCCAGCGTCAGCGTCGACGGCGCCAGCTCGCGCCCGATGAATGCCTTGTCGATCATGATGTCAGTGGCTCCGTCCCGCATCGCACAACCGCGACACACGAAAAGACTGCTTCGCGCGACCGCCGCGGAACCGGCTTTGCCGGGCCGCCAGCGGTGCCCCCTTGAGGGGGCGCGCGAAGCGCGTAGGGGGTGGGCTCATTCACACCTTCTCGTACATCGTCACCACGCAGGCGCCGCCCAGCCCCAGGTTGTGCTGCAGCGCCAGGCGCGCGCCTTCCACCTGGCGCTTGTCGGCCGTGCCGCGCAGCTGTTGGACCAGCTCGGTGCACTGTGCCAGGCCGGTGGCGCCCAGCGGATGGCCCTTGCTCAGCAGCCCGCCGGACGGGTTGGTGACCACCTTGCCGCCGTAGGTGTTGTCGCCGTCGTCGACGAACTGCTGCGCACCGCCAATGGCGCACAGGCCCAGCGCCTCGTAGGTCAGCAGCTCGTTCTGCGCGAAGCAGTCGTGCAGCTCGACGACGTCCATCTCGTCGGGGCCGACGCCGGCCGCGTCGTAGACCTTCTGCGCCGCGGCGCGCGCCATGCTGAAGCCCACCACCTCGCGCATGTCCTGCGCCTCGAAGGTGACGGGCGCGTCGGTGGTCATCGCCTGCGCGCGGATGCGCACGCTGCGGTCCAGGCCGTGGCGCGCGGCGAAGGCTTCGCTGCACAGGATGGCCGCGGCCGCGCCGCAGGTAGGCGGGCAGGCCATCAGCCGCGTCAGCACGCCGGGCCAGATGGCCGGCGAGGCCATCACTTCCTCGGTCGTGACCACGTTCTTGAACAGCGCCAGCGGGTTGTTGGCCGCATGCCGGCTGGCCTTGGCGCGGATCTTGGCAAAGGTCTCCAGCGGCGTGCCGTACTGCTGCATGTGCGCCAGCCCGGCGCCGCCGAAGTAGCGCAGCGCCAGCGGCACCTCCGCATGGCCCACCAGCTCGTCGGCCGCATGGTCGAAGCGCTCGAAGGCGCTGGGTCGGTCGGTGTAGACCGAGCCCAGCGCGCCCGGGTTCATCTGCTCGAAGCCCAGCGCCAGCGCGCAGTCGACCGCGCCACTCTGCACCGCCTGGCGCGCCAGGAACAGCGCGGTCGAGCCGGTCGAGCAGTTGTTGTTGACGTTGACCACCGGGATGCCGGTCATGCCCACTTCGTACAGCGCACGCTGGCCGCAGGTGGAGTCGCCGTAGACATAGCCGACATAGGCCTGCTGCACCTGCTCGTAGCCGATGCCGGCATCGGCCAGCGCGCGGCGCAGCGCCTCGGCCGCCATCTCGGGATAGGGTTTGTTGGCGCCCGGCTTGGCGAAGGGAATCATGCCGACGCCGACCACGTGGACGGGGGTGCTCATGACGGAGCCTTTCGATGAGGATGAAGAAGCGCGGGCCGCGCAGCGCGACCCGGCAGCGCCATGGTAGGAGCGCCGTGCGGCGCGCGCATCGGCGCTGGCGCCGGGTTGAGGCCGCAGGCCAGCAAAACGAGGCGATCCGACATCGCGCGCCGCGGCCGGCTTCGGGACACTGGCGCCCCGAGCCACGCCACTGCCGTCGTGCGCGATTCCCACACGAACACCAGGAGACGACGATGTACCTGACCCAATCGCTGCACCGTGCAGTGCAGCAACACCCCGAGCGCCCGGCCGTGCGTGCCGGCGCCACCGTGCGCAGCTACCGCGAGTTCGTCGACCGGGTCGCACGCCTGGCCGGTGCGCTGCAGAAACTGGGCATGCAGCCCGGCGACCGCGTGGCGATGCTGGCGCTGAACTCCGACCGCTACATGGAGTACCAGTTCGCCGTGCCCTGGGGCGGCGGTGCGCTGAACCCCTGCAACATCCGCTGGTCGGCGGCCGAGATCCTGTACTCGCTGGACGACTGCGCGTCGACGATCCTGCTGGTCGACGATGCCTTCAAGACCATGGCCGAAGGCTTCCGCGGCCAGGCCAAGACGCTGCGCGAGATCGTCTACTGCGGCAGCGGCGAGCCGCCCGCCGGCATGCATGGCTACGAGGCGCTGATCGCCGGCCAGGCGCCGGTGCCCGATGCGGCGCGCCGCGGCGCCGACCTGGCCGGCGTCTTCTACACCGGCGGCACCACCGGTTTCCCCAAGGGCGTGATGCTGAGTCACGAGAACATGGGCAGCTCGGCGATGGCGCTGTGCTGCGAGGGCGTGGCCGAGCCCGGCGGCTGCTACCTGCATGCCGCGCCGATGTTCCACCTGGCCGACATGGGCATCGCCGCCGCGCAATGGCTCACCGGCAGCACGCACAGCTTCGTGCCGGCCTTCAACCCCGAGGCGGTGCTGCAGGCCATCGAGCGCGACCGCGTCACGCACGTGCTGCTGGTGCCGACGATGATCCAGATGCTGGTCGACCATCCGGCGATGAAGCAGGGGCGCGACCTGAGCAGCCTGAAGTGGGTGCTGTATGGCGCCTCGCCGATCGCCGAGGCCGTGCTCGACCGCGCGATGGCCGCGCTGCCCGGCGTCAGCTTCGTGCAGGCCTACGGCATGACCGAGCTGTCGCCGCTGGCGACGCTGAACCCGGCCTGGTTCCACACGGCCGAAGGCCGCAAGCAGGGCAAGCTGCGCTCGGCCGGCCGCGCCAGCTACTGCACCGAGGTGAGGATCGTCGATGCCGACGACCGCGAGGTGCCGCGCGGCACCGTCGGCGAGGTGGTGGTGCGGGGGCCGAACGTGATGCTCGGCTACTGGAACAAGCCGGAGCAGAGCACCGAGGCGCTGCGCGGCGGCTGGATGCACACCGGCGACGGTGCGTACATGGACGACGACGGCTTCATCTTCGTCGTCGACCGCATGAAGGACATGATCATCAGCGGTGGCGAGAACGTCTACTCGGCCGAGGTGGAGAACGTCATCGCGCAGCACCCGGCGGTGGCCGCGTGCGCGGTGATCGGCATCCCCAGCGAGCAGTGGGGCGAATCGGTGCACGCGATCGTGGTGCTGAAGCCGGATGCCGCAGCCGATGCCGAAGCGCTGATCGGGCACTGCAAGCAGCACATCGCCCACTACAAGTGTCCGCGCAGCGTGGAGTTCGTGGCGCAGCTGCCGCTGTCGGGCGCCGGCAAGATCCTGAAGTCGGTGCTGCGCGAGCCGTTCTGGAAGGGGCGGCAGCGCGGCGTGGCCTAGCGCGGAACCTGCCGTTCAGGTGCCGCGCCGGCGCGCCGCCCGGCGTGGATGCACCGGCGCGGCCTGCAGGCCGCCTTCGAGAAAGCGCGTCAGGTAGTCGGTGGCCGCGGCGTAGTCGCTGCGATTGAAGCGGTCCCCCCACAGCGCCGTGGTCCGCGTGTGCTGCGTGTGCGCATAGAGGAACGCGCCGTAGAGGAAGGTGACGCGCCAGTAGAACTCGTCGTCGCTCAGATCGGGACACTGCTGTCGCAGCAGACCGACGAAGCGGGTCGCGAAGCGGTCGAGCAGCGACGCCAGGATCTGCTGGACGTCCGGCGAGGGGTCGAAGAGCATGCGGCCATAGAAGCGGCGGAAGGCTTCTGAATCCTCGGCGCGTGCCCCGCCGGCCAGCAGCGAAGGCCGGTGCGACGCGTCCAGCAGCTCGGCCAGGCCGCCGCCGTGTGTCGCCACCGCTTCGATGCGCTCGCTGCGTTCGGCGAGCACCGGCACCAGGCGGCGCTCGAGGGCCTCGCGGCACAGCGCCTGCTTGGAGCCCCAGTAGTAGTGGATCGCCCCCAGGTTGACGCCGGCCTGTTCGGCGATCTGGCGCACGCCGGTGCCTTCGTAGCCCTGCTGCGCGAACAGGCGTTCTGCCGTGTCCAGCAGCAGCGCCCGTGTCGTGTCCGAGCGCTTGCCCGGGCCCGCCGACGCGGCCTCCGGCGCGGCACGGCGCCCGGCGCGGGTTGGCGAGGCTCGTTTGGTCACCATCGAAGAATTCTAGGCAGGCGGCCAGTGCCGCGGCCCGGCCCGGGTTGACAGGGCGGCGGGATCGATCGCAAAATAAGTCAATCGACTGACTTTTAGCTGAACATGAAACTGGTGGATCTGACCCGCACGCTGGATCCCGATGACCGCGAGCGGCTGGCCGGCCACACCGCGCGGCCCGACCTGCACGCGCCACGCGTGCGCTACCTGAGCCCGGCCGCCGAAGGGCGCGACGAGTTCTGCCGCTGCCTGCACTGCACGCCGGAGGATCTGCCGGACGGCGAGGGCTGGGGCGAGGAGATCATCGAGGACATGTCCTCGCATTGCGGCACGCACGTCGACGCGCCGCTGCACAGCGGCAGCACCTGCGAGGGCGCGCGTGCCCGCACGATCGATCAGATCGGCCTGGACGAACTGTTCTGCCCCGGCCTCGTGCTCGACGTGCGCGGCGCGGTCGGCCGCGGCGAGCCGATCTCCATCGCCGCGCTCGACGCGGCCATCGAGCGTACCGGTGCCGCCATCGTGCCCGGCACCGCGGTGCTGATCCGCACCGGCCAGGAGGACTGCCATGCCGGCAGCCCGGACTACTTCAACTATCCGGGCATGACGCGGCAGGGCACGCTGCACCTGACCGCGCTCGGCGCCCGGGTGCTGGGCACCGATGCCATCGGCTGGGACCGGCCCTTCGCGGTGATGACGCGCCAGTACCGGCTGGACGGCACGCCGCTGTGGGACGGCCACAAGGCGATCCGTGAACGCGAGGCCTTCATCGTGCAGAAGCTGTGCAACCTCGGGGCGCTGCCGCTGTCCGGTTTCCACGTCGGCTGCTTCCCGCTGAAGCTGGCCCGCGCCAGCGCGTCGCCGGCGCGCGTCGTGGCCTTCATCGCGGCGGGCGGAGTGGCTGCATGATCCAGCGACCCCTGCAACCCCTTCGCACCCATGCTGCAAGGATCACCATGAGCCTGCGCCGAACCCTGGGCCCTCTGCGTTACCTGGGCTCGTGCGGCTGCCGGGCGGCAGCCGGCCTGCTCTTCGGCCTGTTCTTCAGCCTGTGGCGGCCTACCCGGACCGGCCGGTCACCATCGTCGTGCCCTTCGCTGCCGGCAGCGCGGCCGACGCCAACGTGCGCGTGCTGGCCGACAAGCTGAAGAGCACGCTCGGCACGCCGGTCGTCGTCGACAACAAGCCGGGGGCCAACGGCCTGATCGGCACGAAGGCCGTGGTCGGTGCGGCAGCCGACGGCTACACGCTGCTGTACCACAGCACGTCGATCGTCATCAGCCCGTGGCTGGTCAAGGGCGCGCCGGACCCGACGAAGACCCTGGTGCCGCTGGTTCAGGTGGCCTCCACGCCCTACCTGATCGCCGTTCGTCCGGCGCTGGGCATCCGCACGCTGGCGGAGTTCATCGCCTATGCGAAGAGCCATCCGAACGGCCTGGCCTGCTCGACCTACGGTGTCGGTTCGCCGCCGCACATCGCGCTGGAACTGCTCAAGCAGTCGGCCGGCATCGACGTGCTGCACGTGCCTTACCGGGCCGGCTTCGCCGGCGCGCTGGTGGACCTGGAGTCGGGCCAGCTGCAGTGCGCGGTCGACCTGCCGGCCAACGTCATGCCGCACGCGGCGCGTGGCGCGCTGGTGGCCGTGGCCGCCACCGCACCGTCGACGCTGCCGTCGCTGAAGGGCGTGCCGGTGCTGTCGAACGAGTTTCCCGCCGCCGCGGTGGTCGGCTGGTCGGGCCTCTTCGCGCCGCTGGGCACGCCGCCGGAGGTGCTGCATCGGCTGGAGGCCGCGCTGAAGCAGGCGATCGCGGACCCGACGGTGCTGAGCAGCCTGCAGAACGTCGGCATGAGCCCGACGCCCGCGGCACCGCCCGCGGAGTTCGCCGGCCAGGTGCAGACCGACCTGACGCGCTTCGGCGAGATCATCCGCCGCAACGGCATCACCGCCCAATGAGCCGCCCGCTGCCGCTGCCGGAGCTGGATGCGCTCGACGCCTCGGTGCGCGCGCAGCTGGCGCGCCGGCCGCCGATCGACCTGTACCGCATGGTCGCGCACGCGCCCGGGTTGCTGGCGCCGTTCATGGCCCTGGGGGCGGCCAACTTCGGTGCGACGCAGATCCCGCCGCCGTTGCGCGAGGCCCTGATCCTGCGCGTGGCGATGCACCACCGCTCGGCCTACGAGATCCACCACCACCGGCGCATCGCGCGCGAGGCCGGCCTGTCCGAGGCCGCGATCGACGCGCTCCTCGCAGGCAACCGCGAGAGCCAGGCCTGGGACGCGGGCATCGCCGATGCCGTGGCGCTGGTGGACGCGCTGGTGGTCGCGCAGGACATCGCGCCGGCGCTGGTGGCGCGCGTGGTGCAGGCCCACGGCCCCCGCGGCTACGTCGAGATGGCGCTGATTGCCGGCTTCTACCGCATGGTCGCGACCTTCCTGCAGGCCACGGGCCTGGAGCCGGAGCCCGAGGACCGGATCAACGGCTGGGTCGCGCCGCAGGCGCGCTGACGCCCGCGAGCCCACCAGCCCACGAGGCCCGGCGTGGCGGGCCCGCGCCTCAATGGCTGATCATCCAGGGCCGCTTCGACGGAAAGGCCTTGGCCCCGCTGGCCGCGGTGACGGTGGCGCTGCGCCGCGCGCCGGGCGAGCAGCAGCCGCAGCCGGCCGGGTGGCGCATGCGCTGGTACTCGCCGGAGCGTTTGGGCTCGTGGCGCGCGCGCTCATTCAGTTCCATCGCGCTGCGCGTACCGGCCTCCAGCAGCTGCAGGCGCGGCGCGGCGGCGAAGACGCGCGGCGAAGCCGCGCCGCAGTCGGGGCAGTCGGCCGGCTGGTCGCGCGCGCTGGAGTGGCGGATCGCCTCGAAGCCACCGCAGCTCGAGCAGGCGTAGTCGTAGGTCGGCATGGCGCACCTCGGTCACTTGTCCGGCGACAGCGGCATCTGCACCGAGCCGTCGATGTGCTTCACCGGCCCGGCCGCGCTCGGGTTGATGTCGAAGTCGAAGATCTGCGTCGGCAGCCACAGCGTGGCGCAGGCGTTGGGCACGTCGACCACGCCGCTGATGTGGCCCTGCACGGGGGCCGTGCCCAGGATGCTGTAGGCCTGCGCGCCGCTGTAGCCGAACTTCTTCAGGTACTCGATGGCGTTCAGGCAGGCCTGGCGGTAGGCCACGTGCACGTCCAGGTAGTACTGCTGGCCCTGTTCGTCGACGCTGATGCCCTCGAAGATCAGGTAGTCGTTGTAGTTCGGCGTGATCGGGCTGGGCTTGAAGATCGGGTTCTTGATGCCGTACTTGGCCATGCCGCCCTTGATCAGGTTGACGCGCATGTGCACCCAGCCGGCCATCTCGATCGCGCCGCAGAAGGTGATCTCGCCGTCGCCCTGGCTGAAGTGCAGGTCGCCCACGCTCAGGCCCGCGCCGTCGACGTACACCGGGAAGAAGATCTTCGAGCCGCGCGACAGGTCCTTGATGTCGCAGTTGCCGCCGTGCTCGCGCGGCGGCACGGTGCGCGCGCCTTCGGCCGCCACCTTGGCGGCGGCATCGCCCTTCAGCTTGCCCAGGTGCGCGGTCGGCGCGAACGGCGGGTTCGCCAGGCCGGGCACGCGGTCGGGGTCGGTGGCGATGAAGTTGATCTCACGCTCGTTCCACAGGTCGAGCATCTTCTTGTCCGGCAGGCAGCCGATCAGCCCGGGGTGGATCAGCCCGGCGAAGTTCACGCCCGGCACGTGGCGGCTGCTGGTGAACATGCCGTGGAAGTCCCAGATCGACTTCTGCGCCTGCGGGAAGTGCTCGGTCAGGAAGCCGCCGCCGTTCTTCTTGCTGAAGAAGCCGTTGAAGCCCCACAGGCTGTCGGGCTTGGCGCCGATGTCCAGCAGGTCCACCACCAGCAGGTCGCCGGGTTCGGCGCCCTTCACGCCCACCGGTCCGCTCAGGTAGTGCACGGTGCTCAGGTCGATGTCGCGCACGTCGTCGGCCGAGTCGTTGTTCTTGATGTAGCCGCCGGTCCAGTCGTAGGTCTCGAGCACGAAGTCGTCGCCCGGCTTCACCCAGCAGGCCATCGGGATGTCCGGATGCCAGCGGTTGTGCACCATCTCGTTGGACGGCGCGGGCTTGGAGAGGTCGACCTTGATCAGGGTGTCGGGCATTTGCGTGGCTCCTCGGTGGCGGTGGAAAGAAGGGGGGTCACACCGACAGGTAGGCCTTGATGCGGCCTTCGTCGGTCTTGTCGCGCGGGGTTTCGTGCACCAGGCGGCCGCCTTCGATGACGAACAGCCGGTCGGCCACGTCCATCGCGAACGACAGCACCTGTTCGGACACCACGATCGTGATGCCCTTCATCTTGCGGATCTCGTTCAGCGCCTTGGCGATGTCCTTGATGATCGACGGCTGGATGCCTTCGGTCGGTTCGTCCAGCAACAGCACCTTCGGCTCGGTGACCAGCGCGCGCGCGATCGCCAGCTGCTGCTGCTGGCCGCCGGACAGGTTGCCGCCCTTGCGCCGCTTCATGTCGAAGAGCACCGGGAACAGCGCGTAGATCTCGTCGGGGATGCGCCGCGTGGCGCTGTTCTCCAGCCCGGTCTGGATGTTCTCCTCGACCGTCAGCGTCGGAAAGATCATGCGGCCCTGCGGCACGTAGGCGATGCCCTTGGCGACGCGGCGGAAGCTCTCGTCGCGGGTCACGTCGTGGCCGTCGACCTCGATGCGCCCGCTCTTGGCCGGCAGGATGCCCATCAGCGCCTTGAACAGCGTGGTCTTGCCCATGCCGTTGCGGCCCATGATGGCCACGGTCTCGTTGGCCAGGCCCTCGAAGGACACGCCGTGCAGCGCCTCGCTCTGGCCGTAGGCGACGTGCAGGTCCTGCACCTTCAGCTTGACGTTGCTCATCTCAATGTCCCAGGTAGACGTCGATGACTTTCGGGTCGGCCTGCACCTTCTCCATCGGCCCTTCGGCCAGGATCTTTCCCTGGTGCATCACCGTCACCTTGTGCGCGATGCGCTTGACGAACTCCATGTCGTGCTCGATGACGATCACCGCGCGGTTGGCGCACACCCGCTTCAGCAGCTCGGCCGTCAGTTCGCGCTCCTTGGCGCTCATGCCGGCGATCGGCTCGTCCAGCATCAGCAGCTCCGGCTCCTGCATCAGCAGCATGCCGATCTCCAGCCACTGCTTCTGGCCGTGGCTCAGCAGGCCGGCCTCGGTCTGCAGCCTGTCGGCCAGGCCGATCTCCTCGGCCACCGACTGCACGCGCGCCTTGACCTCGGCGCTGCATTCGAAGGCCAGCGCGCCGAACACCGAGCGGCCCGCCGGGTACGACACCTCCAGGTTCTTGAACACCGACAGGTTCTCGTAGATCGACGGCGTCTGGAACTTGCGGCCTATCCCTAAGCGCACGCGCTTGTACTCGGCCATGCCGGTGAGCTCGGTGTTCTTGAACTTGATGCTGCCGCTGCTGGCCTTGGTCTTGCCGCAGATCAGGTCGAGCAGCGTGGTCTTGCCGGCGCCGTTCGGGCCGATGATCACGCGCAGCTCGTTCTTGTCGATGTACAGCGTCAGCGTGTCGATGGCCTTGAAGCCGTCGAAGGACACGGTCAGGTCCTCGACCGCCAGTGCGAAGTCGGTGTTGCTCATCGGGGGCTCCTGTCAGGCGCTCTGGCCGCTGATGCCGCCGTGCAGCGGGGTGGACGGCGGGTTGCGCGGCGGCAGCACCTCGGGGTAGGCGGCATGCGCGGCGGCGATGCGCGCCTTGTTCTCGCGGCGCTCGATAGCGCGCTGCCGCCACCAGGGCTTGAGCTTGTCTTCCCACAGCCCGGCCAGGCCCATCGGGAAAGCCATCGTCACGCCGATGAACAGCGCCGCCATCAGGAACAGCCACAGATCCGGGAAGCTCTCGGAGAACATCGTCTTGCCGGCGTTGACCAGCAGCGTGCCGTAGACCGCGCCGACCAGGCTCATGCGCCCGCCGACCGCGGCGAAGATCACCATCTCGATCGACGGCACGATGCCGACGAAGCTGGGCGACATGAAGCCCACCTGCAGCGTGAACAGCGCGCCGCCGATGCCCGCCAGCGTGGCCGCCAGGCAGAAGGCGAAGATGCGGAAGTTGGCGACGTCGTAGCCGGAGAAGCGCACCCGGTCCTCCTTGTCGCGCATCGCCAGCAGCAGCGTGCCGAGCTTGCTGGTCTGGATCCAGCGGCACAGCACGATGCTGGCCAGCAGCAGCGCGACACAGGCGAAGTACAGGACGTACTTGGCGCCGTCGGTGCGGGTGTCCCAGCCGAGCATCGTCTTCAGGTCGGTCATGCCGTTGACGCCGCCGGTGTAGCCCTGCTGGCCGATGATCAGCACCGTCATGATCAGCGCCACGGCCTGCGTGATGATCGCGAAGTACACGCCGCCGACGCGGCGCTTGAACATGCCGAAGCTGATCAGCCAGGCCAGTGCCGCCGGCAGCAGCACCACCGCGATCAGCGTCAGCGGCAGGCTCTTGAACGGCAGCCAGATGGTCGGCAGCTCGGTCAGCTGGTTCCAGTCCATGAAGTCCGGGATGCCGGGTGTCGACTGGATCTTGGTGGTCTCCGGATCGGAGGCCTCCAGCTTCAGGAACATCGCCATCGCATAGCCGCCCAGGCCGAAGAACACGCCCTGGCCCAGGCTGAGCACGCCGCCGTAGCCCCACAGCATCACCAGCCCGACGGCGACGAAGGCGTAGCACAGGTACTTGCCCACCAGGTTCAGGCGGAAGATGTCCAGCGACAGCGGCAGCACCACCGCCAGCAGCAGGGCCAGCAGCAGCAGACTGCCGAGCTGGTAGCGGTGGATCAGGGCTTTGAGAGAGTCCATGAGTTCTTCCGTAGCAAAACCAGATTCAGCGCCGAACCTTCGGTCAACGACGCACCTTCGATGCGAACAGCCCTTGCGGCCGCATCATCAGGATCACCACGATCAGCGACAGCGTCAGCACCTTGGCCATCGAGCCGGTCATGAAGAATTCGCTGATCGACTGCGTCTGCGCGATGCCGAAGGCCGAGACCACCGTGCCCAGCAGGCTGGCGGCGCCGCCGAAGGTGACGACCAGGAACGAGTCGACGATGTAGAGCTGGCCCGACGTGGGCCCGGTGGAGCCGATGGTGGTGAAGGCCGCGCCGGCCACGCCGGCGATGCCGCAGCCGATGGCGAAGGTCAGCCGGTCGGTCTTTTTCGTGTCGATGCCGGTGGCGTTGGCCATCGTGCGGTTGGCCACCGTGGCGCGCACGCGCAGGCCCCAGCGGCTGCGGTGCAGCGCGATCAGCACGCCGGCCGTGACGAAGGCGGTGAGCGTGAGCACGAACAGGCCGTTGATCGGGATGTCCAGGCCCTCGGCCGGCGACCACGAGCCCATCAGCCAGTCCGGCAGCGTCGGGCTCACCTCCTTCGGGTTGATGAAGGTGCGGAAGCACTGCTGCAAGCCCAGGCTCACGCCCCAGGTGGCGAGCAGCGTGTCGAGCGGCCGGCTGTAGAGGTGGCGGATCAGCGCCCATTCCATCAGCCAGCCGAAGCCGAAGGCGATGAAGAAGGCCAGCACGATGGCCACCGGAAAGTACGCGCCGATCGCGCCGGGCGCGAAGCGTTCGGTGGCCACCGAGGCCATGTAGATGGTGTAGGCGCCGATGGCCATGAACTCGCCGTGCGCCATGTTGATGACGCCCATCTGGCCGAAGATGATGGCCAGGCCCAGGCCCATCAGCAGCAGCACCGCAAACAGCGAGAGTCCCGCGAAGCCCTGCATCAGGCCGATGTTGAGCATGTCGTGAAGGGTCATGGCGCGAAGTCCGGCAGAGTTGGCAAACAACTTTCCAGCGCACGCCGCGGATCCGGCTTTGCCGGTCCGTCAGCGTGGACACCTGGGCGACGAAGGAGTCCCTTCGGGTCTCCACGGGGCGGCCGTCAGGCCGTAGGGGGTGGGCCTATTGGTATCCCTTGGGGAACGGGTCCGGCTTGATCAGCTCGGCCGACTCGGCCACCACCTTGAACTGGCCGTCCGGCAGCCCCTGGCCGATGCGCGCCTTGCTCCACAGATGGTGGTTGGCGTCGAGCCGCACGAAGCCTTCGGGTGCGGTCTTCAGTTCGATGCCGGGCGAGGCCGCGACCACCTTGTCGACGTCGAAGCTGCCGGCCTTTTCCACCGCCGCCTTCCACAGCCACGGGCCCAGGTAGCCGGCCTGCGTGACGTCGCCGATGACCGCGTCCTTGCCGTACTTGGCCTTGAAGGCTTCGACGAACTTCTTGTTGTTCGCGTTGTCCAGCGACTGGAAGTACTTCATCGACGAGAAGAAGCCGGCGAAGTTCTCGCCGCCGACGCCGGTCATCTCGTCCTCGGTCACCGACAGCGTCAGCAGGAACTGCTTGTCGCCGGTGATGCCGGCGGCCTTCAGCTGCTTGTAGAAGGCCACGTTGCTGCCGCCGACCACCGCGGCGAAGATGCAGTCGGGCTTGGCGACCTTGATCTTGTTGATCAGCGAGTTGAAGTTGGTGTGGCCCAGCGGGTAGTACTCCTCGCCCTTGACCGTGCCCAGCTTGCCCACCGTCTCGATGTGCTTGCGCGCGATCTTCATCGACGTGCGCGGCCAGATGTAGTCGCTGCCGACGAGGAAGAAGGTCTTGGCCTTCTTCTCCTTCGCGCCCCAGTCCAGGCTCCAGATGATCTGCTGCGTCGCTTCCTGGCCGGTGTAGATGACGTTCTTGCTCTGCTCCAGGCCTTCGTAGAAGGTCGGGTAGTACAGCAGGCCGTTCTCCTTCTCGAACACCGGCAGCACCGCCTTGCGCGAGGCACTGGTCCAGCAGCCGAAGACGGTGGCGACCTTGTCGTTGACCAGCAGCTTCTTGGCCTTCTCGGCGAAGGTCGGCCAGTCGGAGGCGCCGTCTTCCTTGATGACCTTGATCTTGCGGCCGAGGATGCCGCCCATCGCGTTGATCTGGTCGATGGCCAGCTGCTCGGCCTGGATCGAGCCGGTCTCGCTGATGGCCATCGTGCCGCTGGACGAGTGCAGCTGGCCCACCGTGACTTCGCTGTCCGTGATCGCGAGTTTGGTGGTGTTGACCTTCGCGGTCGGGAACTGCTGGGCCAGGGCCCAGGCGGGCAGGGCGCCGAGCGGCAGCGCGGCCGCGCCTTGCAGCAGGCGGCGGCGCTGCAGCGAGTGCAGATCGTTCGAGTCATCGCGGGACATGCAGAACTCCTTGGTGGGTGGACAAACTGGGGCGTGGGGCACCACCGCTGTGCGGGAAGGTGCGTGCGGGCCGCGCCGACGTGCGTCAACGTTAGGAGAAGGTGCGCGCGGGTCGAATACGTCATTCGACGTAGCACCGGGGGTGGTGCCGGCGGGTTCGCTTCTTGCAGCATGCGCCACCACATGGGCACCGCCACTTCGACCGCGCCGCAGAAGATCTTCCGCATCCGCCGCGACTACAACAGCTGGGTCGCGAACGAGACACTGGAGGATTACGCGCTGCGCTACACGCCGCGCCACTTCCGCAAGTGGAGCACCTTCCGCGTCGCCAACACCGCCTTCGGCGCCACCTCGTTCCTGGCGCTGGAAGCCATCGGCGCGGCCATCGTGCTGAGCTACGGCTTCAGCAACGCGCTGTGGGCCATCCTGGTGGTGGGGGCGATCACCTTCCTTACCGGCCTGCCGATCAGCTACTACGCCGCCAAGTACGGCGTCGACATGGACCTGCTGACGCGCGGCGCCGGTTTCGGCTACCTGGGCTCGACGCTGACCTCGCTGGTCTATGCGAGCTTCACCTTCATCTTCTTCGCGCTGGAAGCGGCCATCCTGGGCCTGGCACTGCAGATGGCGCTCGACTGGCCGCTGGCGCTGTGCTACCTGGTCGCGTCGCTGGTGGTGATCCCGCTGGTGATGCACGGCATCACGCTGATCTCGCGGCTGCAGGCCTGGTCGCAGCCGCTGTGGATCGGGCTGTTCATCCTGCCCTATGCCGCGGTGCTGTGGCAGGACCCGGGAAAGTTCCGCGAGTTCACCTCGCTGGCCGGCCGCGTGTCCGGCCATTCGGGCTTCGATGCGCTGATGTTCGGTGCCGCCGCCACCGTGGCCTTCTCGCTGGTGGTGCAGATCGGCGAGCAGGTCGACTACCTGCGCTTCCTGCCCGAGAAGACGGCCGTCAATCGGCGCCGCTGGTGGGCGGCGGTGCTGCTGGCCGGGCCGGGCTGGATCCTGCCCGGCATGCTGAAGATGCTGGGCGGCGCGTTCCTCGCGTTCCTGGTGCTGCAGCACGAGATCCCCGGCGAGAAGGCGATCGACCCGACGCAGATGTACCTGGCCGGCTTCGCCTACGTGTTCCGCGATCCGGCGTGGGTGCTGGGCGTGACGGTGCTGTTCGTCGTCGTCTCGCAGATGAAGATCAACCTGACCAACGCCTATGCCGGCTCGCTGGCCTGGTCGAACTTCTTCGCCCGGCTGACGCACAGCCACCCGGGGCGCGTGGTCTGGCTGGTGTTCAACGTGATGATCGCCGTGCTGCTGATGACGCTCGGCGTGTTCGAGGCGCTGGAACGCGTGCTCGGGCTGTACAGCAACGTCGCCATTGCCTGGGTCGGCGCGCTGGTGGCCGACCTGGTGATCAACAAGCCGCTCGGCTGGAGCCCGAAGCACATCGAGTTCAAGCGCGCGCACCTCTACGACATCAACCCGGTGGGGCTGGGCGCGATGCTGATCGCCGCGCTGCTGGCCATCGTCGCCTGGGCCGGCGCGCTGGGGCACGAAGCGCAGGCCTTTGCGCCCTTCATCGCGCTGTTCGTGTCGATGGCGGCGTCGCCGCTGCTGGCCTGGGCCACGCGCGGCCGCTGGTACCAGGCGCGGCCCGCGGCCACGCACTGGAAGCCCGGCGAGACCGTCACCTGCAGCGTCTGCGAGAACCGCTTCGAATCCGAGGACATGGCCGCCTGCCCGGCCTACGATGCGCCGATCTGCTCGCTGTGCTGCACGCTCGAATCGCGCTGTCACGACCGCTGCAAGACCGACTCGCGCGCGGCCGAGCAGGTGCGGGCCGCGCTGGCCGCGGTGCTGCCGGCGCGGCTGTCGGCGCGCATCAACTTCCGCGTCGCGCACTACCTGGTGGTGGCGGTCTCGCTGGTGGCGCTGCTGGCGGTGATCCTGGGCGTGGTCTATGACCAGCAGCTGGCGCTGCACGCCGGCGAGCAGGCCCGGTTGCGCACGCCCTTCCTGCAGGCCTTCGCGCTGCTGTCGCTGGCCGCTGCGGTGGGCGCCTGGTGGATGGTGCTGGGCAGCGAAAGCCGCCATATGGCCGAGGACGAATCGAACCGCCAGAACCAGCTGCTGACGCAGGAGATCGACGCCCACCGCCGCACCGATGCCGCGCTGCAGGCCGCCAAGGAGCTGGCCGAAGCGGCCAACCAGGCGAAGACGCGCTACGTCAGCGGCATGACGCACGAGCTGCGCACGCCGCTGAACAGCATCCTCGGCTATGCGCAGATCCTGCTGAAGGACGAGCAGATCCGCGGCGAACGGCGCAGCGCGGTCGACACCATCCGGCGCAGCGGCGAACACCTGCACGGGCTGATCGACGGCCTGCTGGACCTGGCGCGCATCGAGGCCGGCAAGCTGCGCCTGGACCTGGCGCCGCTGGCGCTGCCCGAGTTCCTGGAGGACCTGTCGCGCATGGTCGCGCCGCAGGCGGCGGCCAAGGGCCTGGGCTTCGAGCTGCGCACCGAGGGGCGGGTGCCGGCCTGGATCCGCGCCGACGGCAAGCGGCTGCGGCAGATCCTGATCAACCTGCTCGGCAATGCGGTGCGCTTCACCGACCGCGGCGGCATCACGCTGGTGCTGGACATGACGCGCGAGGTGGCGCGCTTCCAGGTCATCGACACCGGCATCGGCATCGCGCCGCAGGACCTGGAGCGCATCTTCCTGCCCTTCGAGCGCGGCAGCGGCGGCCGGCGCAGCGGCGACGCCGGCACCGGCCTGGGGCTGACGATCACGCACCTGCTGACGCAGCTGATGGGCGGCGAGCTGACGGTGAAGAGCACGCCCGGGCAAGGCAGCGCCTTCACCGTGCGCCTCTACCTGAGCGAGACCGCCGAGCCGCCGGCCGAGCGCGGCGTGCCGCCGCGGCCGGTGACGGGCTACATCGGCGCGCGTCGCACGCTGCTGG
>JBGAII010000088.1:0-19187 GCA_044225625.1 Rubrivivax sp. | reverse complement strand
GTCGACCCGCCGTTGTGGCTGGTGGGGCATGCGGCCTGGTTCCAGGAATACTGGGTGTCGCGCAACGTGCAGCGCCAGCGCGGCGAGGCAGCGGACGCGCGCTGCGCACGGCTCGGCTCGATCGACCCGCAGGTCGACGACCTGTTCGACCCCCTCTGTCATGACCGCATCCAGCGCTGGCGACTGGGTCTGCCTGATGCGGCCGCGCTGCGCCGCTACCTGGCCGACACCCACGAGGCCACGCTCGACCTGCTGGCCGGCGCCGAGGACAGCGACGCCGGGCTGTACTTCTATCGGCTGGCGCTGCTGCACGAGGACCGCATCGCCGAGGCGCTGGCGGCCTGCGCGCAGGCGCTGCAGTTGCCGCAGCCCGCCGAAGGCTCGCCCTGGCTGCCGCGGCCGGCGCGCGCGGCGCGCGAGCCGCTGTGGTTTGGCGCGCAGCGTTTCCGGATGGGCTCGTCACCCGGTGGTCTGGTGCCGCCGAACGAACGCTGGGCGCACGAGGTGGACCTGCTGGAGTTCGAGATCGACGCCCAGGCGCTGAGCTGGGCGCGCTTTGCCGAGTTCGTCGCCGACGGCGGCTACGACGAACTGCAGTGGTGGACGCCGGAGGGCTGGGCCTGGGTGCAGGCGCAGGGCCGTCGCGCGCCGCGTTATGTCGAACAGATGCACCAGGCCGTGCTGGTGCAGCGCCACGGCCAGATGCAGCGCGTCGGCGCGGCGCAGGCCGCCGCCCACGTCAGCCGGTACGAGGCCGAGGCCTGGTGCCGCTGGGCCGGCCGGCGCTTGCCGACCGAGCCGGAGTGGGAGCTGGCCGCGCTGACCGGCGCATCGCGTGGCTTCGTCTTCGGCGACGTCTTCGAATGGACCGGCGGTAGCGCGCGAGCCTGGCCCGACGCCGGGCCGCTGCCGCCCGGCTTCGCGCCGTGGCCGGAGCCGGGGCGGCACGGTGTGCTGCGCGGCGCCTCGTGGATGACGCGCGAGCGCTGTCGCCATCCGCGGGCAAGGCGCTTTGCCGCGCCGCACCGCGACGAGTTGTTCTGCGGCTTCCGCAGCTGCGCGCTGTAAGCGATCTGCCCGGCGCGGCACGGCCCGCGCATGTTCAGGCCATCGACATAGGGTTACGCCGGTGTTGTGCCCGACGAGGCCGCCCTTCCACAATCCATCGGCGAAGAACCCTGGAGGAGACACCACCGTGAGCATTCCCATTTCCCTGACGGTCAACGGCAAGGCCGTGCAGGCCAGCGTGGACCCCCGCACGCTGCTGGTGCAGCTGATCCGAGAGCACCTGCAACTCACCGGCACCCACGTCGGCTGCGACACCGCCCAGTGCGGCGCCTGCACCGTGCACCTGAACGGCCGCGCGGTGAAGGCCTGCTCGATGCTGGCCGTGCAGGCGCAGGGCGCCACCATCACCACCATCGAAGGATTGTCCCAAGATGGAACACTGCACCCGATGCAGGCCGCGTTCCGCGAGTGCCACGGGCTGCAGTGCGGCTTCTGCACGCCGGGCATGGTGATGTCGGCGGTGCAACTGCTGGCCGACAACCCGAAGGCCAGCGAAGCCGAGATCCGCGAGGGCCTGGAAGGCAACATCTGCCGCTGTACCGGCTATCACAACATCGTCAAGGCGGTGCAGTTCTGCCAGTCGGGCAAGCAGCCCACGGCGGCCTGAGCGCGAAGGAGAACACGCCATGACCGACATGTCCAACTCCCCCATCGGCAAGCCGCTGCTGCGCCGCGAAGACGCGCGCTTCCTGACCGGCGCCGGCCAGTACACCGACGACGTGGTGCTGCCGCACCAGAGCTACGGTTTCTTCCTGCGCTCGCCCTATGCGCATGCGCGCATCAAGTCCATCAACCTGGACAAGGCCAAGGCCGCGCCAGGTGTCATCAACATCTTCACCGGCGCCGACCTGGCCGAGGCCAAGGTCGGCGGCCTGCCCTGCGGCTGGCTGATCACCAGCAAGGACGGCACGCCGATGAAGGAGCCGCCGCACCCGGTGCTGGCGCAGGGCAAGGTGCGCCACGTCGGCGACCAGGTGGCGCTGGTGGTGGCCGACACCTGCAGCACGCGACGCTGCCGAGTTGATCGAGGTGGACTACGAAGGCGCTGCGGTGATCGACATCACCCAGGCCGAAAACGCCGGCTCCGCGGTCCACGACGACGTGCCGAACAACCTCTGCTACGACTGGGGCCACGGCGACAAGGCCGCGGTGGATGCGGCCTTTGCCAAGGCAACACGTCAACAAGCTGACGATTTCTAACCCAGCCGCCTGATCCTTGCCGATGGAGCCGCGCGCGCGCATGCACGCGCGCGACGACGCCGCTGTACGTCGCCGGAGACCCGCGTCGGCAGCGATGCGCCCGTCTCCTCGGCCTGCCCGAGAGCAAGGTGCGCGTGATCGCCCCCGACGTCGGCGGCGGTTTCGGCTCGAAGATCTTCCTCTACGCCGAAGGAGACGGCGCTGATCTGGGCCAGCAAGCGCGTCGGCCGGCCGATCAAGTGGACGGCCGAACGCAGCGAAGTCCTTCCTGACCGACGCGCACGGCGCGACCATGCGACGACCGCCAGCGGCGATGGACGCGCAGGGCAACTTCCTGGCCTTGCGCGTCAGCACCATCGCCAACATGGGCGCGTACCTGTCGACCTTCGCCTCCAGCGTGCCGACCATCCTGTACGCCACGCTGCTGGCGGGCAGTACCTGGAACGCCGGCCATCTACGAGGTCAAGGCGGTGTTCACCAACACCTACACCGGTGGACGCCTACCGCGGCTTCGGCCGGCCTACGTGGTCGAACGCATCGTCGAGACCGCGGCGCGCGACATGAAGATGGACCCGGCGCAGATCCGGCGCCAGAACTTCATCACCACCTTCCCGTATGCCACGCCGGTGGGCCTGACCTACGACACCGGCAACTACGAGGCGCCCCTGGCCAAGGCGATCCAGATCGCCGACGTGGCCGGCTTCCCGGCGCGCAAAGCGGCCTCGGCTGCCAAGGGCAAGCTGCGCGGCCTGGGCTACAGCTGCTACATCGAGGCCTGCGGCCTGGCGCCGAGCAACATCGCCGGCGCTTTAGGCGCCCGCGCCGGCCTGTTCGAGGCCGGCGAGGTGCGCGTGCACCCCACCGGCACGGTGACGGTGTTCACCGGCTCGCACAGCCACGGCCAGGGCCACGAGACGACCTTCGCGCAGGTGGTGGCGGCCAAGCTGGGCATTCCGGTGGAGTCGGTGGAGATCGTGCACGGCGACTCCGGGCGCATCCCCTTCGGCATGGGCACCTACGGCAGCCGCAGCTTGAGCGTGGGCGGCACCGCCATCGTCAAGGCGGTCGACAAGATCATCGCCAAGGGCAAGAAGATCGCCGCGCACCTGCTGGAAGCCGCGGACACCGACATCGAGTTCGAGAACGGCGAGTTCAAGGTCAAGGGCACCGACAAGAAGCTGCCCTTCGGCGCCATCTCGCTGACGGCCTATGTGCCGCACAACTACCCGCTGGACAAGCTGGAACCGGGGCTGAACGAAAACGCGTTCTACGACCCGACCAACTTCACCTATCCGGCCGGCAGCTACGTGTGCGAGGTCGAGGTCGACCCGGAAACCGGCAAGACCACGGTCGAGAAGTTCACCGCGGTCGACGACTTCGGCAACATCGTCAACCCGATGATCGTCTCCGGCCAGGTGCACGGCGGCATCGCCCAGGGCCTGGGCCAGGCGATGATGGAAGGCGCGGTCTACGACAACGACAGCGGCCAGCTGCTCAACGGCACGTACATGGACTACACCATGCCGCGCGCCGACGACCTGCCGAGCTTCACCGTCGACCACACGGTCACGCCCTGCACGCACAACCCGCTGGGCGTCAAGGGCTGCGGCGAGGCCGGCGCGATCGGCTCGCCGCCGGCCTTCATCAACGCGCTGACCGATGCGCTGGGCGTCAAGGACATCGCCATGCCGGCCACGGCCGAGCGGGTCTGGCGCGCGGCCAACAAGATGTCCTGAGGAGACACACACCATGTACAACTTCGACTACCAGCGTCCCGGCGACCGGGCCGCGGCGGCGGCCGCGGCCAAGGCGGCCAATGCGCGCTACCTGGCCGGCGGCCAGACCCTGATCCAGGCGATGAAGCTGCGCCTGTCGTCCAGCGATGCGCTGGTCGACCTGGGCGGCATCGCCAACCTGAAGGGCATCAAGGTCGACGGCGGCAACGTCATCATCGGCGCCACCACCACGCACGCCGCGGTGGCGCGTTCGGCCGAGGTGCAGAAGGCCATCCCCGCGCTGGCCGAGCTGGCCGGCGGCATCGGTGACCAGATGGTGCGCAACATGGGCACCATCGGTGGCTCGATCGCCAATGCCGACCCGGCCGCCTGCTACCCGGCCGCCGTGCTCGGCCTGGGTGCGACGGTGAACACCGACCGGCGCAGCATCCCGGCCGACAGCTTCTTCACCGGCATGTACGAGACCGCGCTGCAGCCCGGTGAGCTGATCGTTTCGGTCAGCTTCCCCATCCCGCAGAAGGCCGCGTACATCAAGTACAAGCAGCCGGCCTCGCGCTTTGCGCTGGTGGGCGTGTTCGTCAGCCAGGGGGCGGGCGGCGTGCGCGTGGCGGTCACCGGGGCGAAGAGCAGCGTCTTCCGCGCCACGGCGATCGAGGCCGCGCTGCAGGCCAGCTTCACGCCAGCCGCGGCCAAGGCCGTCAAGCTGCCGGCCGACGACATGAACAGCGACCTGCACGGCTCGGCCGCGTACCGCGCGGCCATGGTCAGCGTGATGGCCGCGCGGGCGGTGGAGAAGGCGCTGTCGCGCTGAGGGACCACCCGGTGCGCTGCACCCACGGGCCGGCTCCGCAAGGGCCGGCCCTTTGCGTTGGGCGGCCACCGCCGCCTGGCGCGACAATGCCGGTCCGTACCGGCCCGAGACCGATGCCATGAGCCTGCCCCTGCCCGAGTCCGTCGACGCCGTCATCGCGCTGCTGGCGGCCGAGAACTATGTCTGCGACCGGCAGCTGGCCACCGCGCTGTTCCTGAGCCTGAAGCTGAAGCGCCCGCTGTTCCTGGAGGGCGCGCCCGGCGTCGGCAAGACCGAACTGGCCAAGACGCTGGCGCGCGCGCTGAATACGCAACTGCTGCGCGTGCAGTGCTACGAAGGCCTGGACGTGGCGCAGACCGCCTACGAGTGGAACGTGGCGCGGCAGATGATCGAGATCCGCCTGTCCGAAGCGGCGCACGATGTCGATCGTGAACAGCTGACACGCAACTTGTACTCGCGCCAGATGCTGATCGAGCGCCCCTTGCTGCAGGCGTTGACGCAGACACGATCGCCCGTCCTGCTGATCGACGAACTGGACCGCGCCGACGAGCCCTTCGACGCCTTCCTGCTGGAGGTGCTGGCCGAGAACCAGCTGACGATCCCCGAATACGGCACCGTGGTCGCGGCCGAGCCGCCGATCACCTTGATCACCAGCAACCGCACGCGCGAGATCCACGACGCGCTGAAGCGCCGCTGCCTGTACCACTGGGTGGGCTTCCCGAGCGTGGAACGCGAGCTCGACATCGTGCGGCTGAAGGCGCCGGGCGCGTCGGAGCGGCTGTACCGCCAGGTGGTGGAATTCGTGCAGCGCATGCGCACGCTCGACCTGTTCAAGTCGCCGGGCGTGGCCGAGACCATCGACTGGACCAACGCGCTGGTGGCATTGAACACGCTGCAGCTCGACCCGGCCAGCGTGCAGGACACGCTGGGCGTGCTGCTCAAGCACCAGGACGATCTGGTGAAGATGCAGAACGGCGACACCGCCAAGCTGCTGGACGAGCTGCGGGCCAAGGCCCTGCTCTGACGTGATCGCCGACAACATCGTCCACTTTGCGCGCGTGCTGCGCGGCGCCGGCATGGCCATCGGGCCCGACCGCGTGCTGGCGGCGCTGGCGGCGGTGGAACTGGTGGGCCTGCAGCGGCGCGACGACGTGCATGCCGCGCTGAGCGCGGTGATGCTCGAACGGCACGAGCAGCAGCCGCTGTTCGACGCCGCCTTCGACACCTTCTGGCGCGACCCGAAGCTGCTCGAGCAGATGATGTACCTGCTGCTGCCCAAGATCAGCGGCCGCGGCGACAAGCAGCGGCCGCCGCGCGCCAACCGCCTGGCCGAGGCGCTGTCGGTGCCCAAGGCGCCCGAGCCGCCGAACCCGGCCAACCAGACGGCCAAGGAGGAAGTGCAGTTCGACACGCACTTCACCTTCTCCGACCGCGAGCGGCTGCAGAAGGCTGACTTCGAAAGCATGACCACGGCCGAGTACGAACTGGCCAAGAAGCTGGCCGAGCAGATGCCGCTGCCGGTGGAGCCGGTGCGGCGCCGCCGCCATGAAGCTGCGGCCTCGGCACGCGACGGCGGCCGGCTGGACCTGCGGGCCACGCTGCAGCGCATGGTGCGCCAGCCGCACACGCTGACGCCGCTGTACACCCGGCCGCGCGAGGAGACGCCGGCGCTGGTGGTGCTGCTGGACATCTCCGGCTCGATGGACCGCTATTCGCGGCTGATGCTGCACTACGTGCACGGCCTGATGCGCCGCGCGCTGAAGGTGCACACGCTGACCTTCGGCACGCGGCTGACCAACATCACCCGCTGCCTGAAGGAGCGTGACCCCGACGTCGCGCTGAAGCTGGCCGACGAGCAGGTGCACGATTGGAAAGGCGGCACGCGCATCGCGTCCTCGCTGGAAGAATTCAACCACCAGTGGGCGCGGCGCCTGCTGGGCGCCAATGCCGCGCTGCTGCTGGTGACCGACGGGCTGGACCGCGACGAGCACGGCGACCTGTCGGCCGCCGCAGCGCAACTGCACCGCCTGGCTCACCGCGTGGTCTGGCTGAACCCGCTGCTGCGTTACGAAGGCTTCGAGGCCAAGGCCTCCGGCGTGCGTGCGCTGCTGCCGCACGTGGATCGCTTCCTGCCCGTGCACAACCTGGCCAGCCTGGCCGAGCTCGGCGCGGCGCTGCGCTCGGCGCCGGTTTCTCCTCACACCCTGCTGCACTGAAGAACCATGGAACTCCAAGGCGAACGATTGATTCCGACCACTCAGGACAAGACCTGGGCGGCGCTGAACGACCCCGAGGTCCTGAAGGCCTGCATCACCGGCTGCGAGTCGCTGGAGCGCACCGGCGACGACAGCTTTGCCGCGCTGGTGGCCGTGAAGGTCGGGCCGGTCAGCGCGCGCTTCAAGGGCAACCTCAAGCTCAGCAACGTGCAGGCGCCGAACAGCTACACCATCAACTTCGACGGCCAGGGGGGTGTTGCCGGCTTCGGCAAGGGCTCGGCCGACGTGACGCTGAGCCCGGAGGGCTCGCAGACGCGGCTGAAGTACCTGGCCAAGGCCCAGGTCGGCGGCAAGATGGCGCAGGTCGGCTCGCGCCTGATCGATTCCGCGGCGTCCAAGGTGGCCGAGGACTTCTTCAAGGCCTTCGAAGCGCAGCTGGCGCCGCCCGCACCGCCGGCCGACACCGGGCAGGTGCCGATGCCGGCCGACGAGGAAAAGGGCAACAAGGCGCTGTGGTGGGGCATCGCGGTGCTGGTGATACTGTTGCTGGCCTACTGGCTCAGCCGTTAGCGGGGAGGGCAAGGCGATGGACAGTCTGGATCTGCAGGTGCTGGGACAGGCCCGCGACTGGTTTCGCGAAGGCCACAAGGTCTGGCTGGTGACGGTCATCGAAACCTGGGGCTCGGCGCCGCGCCCGCCCGGTGCGCTGCTGTGCCTGCGCGGCGACGGCCTGGTGGTCGGCTCGGTCTCCGGCGGCTGCGTCGAGGACGACCTGATCGAACGCGTGCGCCATGGCGAACGGGTCGACAAGCCATCGCTGATCACCTATGGCGTCACCAAGGAAGAGGCGGCGCGCTTCGGGCTGCCGTGTGGCGGCAACCTGCGCCTCGTGCAGGAGCCGCTGCGCGCCGTCGACTGGATCGAGCAGATCCTGGAGCGCGCGGCGCGCCACGAACTGGTGGCGCGCACGCTCGACCTGGGCACCGGCGTCGTTTCGGTGGAGACCGCGGCGCGCGGCGAGAAGTTCGAGTTCGACGGCCAGCGCCTGCGCGCGCTGTTCGGCCCGCGCTGGCGGCTGCTGATCGTCGGCGCCGGTCAGCTGTCGCGTGCCTTGGCGCAGATGGCACTGGCGCTGGACTTCGAGGTCATCTGCTGCGACCCGCGCGAGGAGTACCACCTCACCTGGGACGTGCCGGGCACGGTCTTCAGCAAGGCCATGCCGGACGACCTGGTGCTGGAGCTGCAGCTCGATCCGCACAGTGCCGTGGTGGCGCTGACGCACGACCCGAAGCTGGACGACATGGTGCTGCTCGAGGCGCTGAAGTCGCCGGCCTTCTACGTCGGCGCGCTGGGCTCGCGGGGCAACACCGCGGCGCGCAAGCAACGGCTGGCGCTGTTCGACCTGTCGCCGGCCGAGATCGACCGGCTGCATGGCCCGGTGGGACTGAACCTGGGCGCGAAGTCACCGGCCGAGATCGCCGTGTCGATCGCCGCCGAGATCGTCTCGGTGAAGAACGGCGTCGCGCTGCTGCAGAAGAAGGAAGGCTCGGCGCAGCCGGCCTCGCCAGGCGCCTGCGCACTGCCGCGCTGAGGCGCGCGCCGCGCCGGGGCCGGCCGCCGCCGCGCAGTCCCGCGGCTCAGCCGGTGTCGGCGTGCTGCGACGTGCCCGGCCGAAGCCGGACAGCGGCACGCCGACGAAGCGCTGCAGCGCGGCGCCGGCCGCCAGACTCGCCGCCCAGCACAGGCCCAGCAGGCACCAGGCCACGACCGCGCCGTCGACGCCCAGGCGCAGCCACAGCGCCGTTGCCGCGACGATGACGGCATAGTGGATCAGGAAGACGCCATAGGAGGCATCGCTCCAGTAGGCCAACACGTGCGGTACCCGGCCGTGGGAGGGCCGGCGCGAGGCCAGCGTCGCCAGCGCAATGGCGCAGACGCAGGCCAGCACCGTGCGCGGCCTCAGCGTCAGCAGCGCATCGGCCAGTTGCAGCGTACAGACGGCCGCAAACAGCCAGGCCATCTGGCGCGAACGGCGCGCCCAGGCGGCCAGTGCCCCCAGCCCGTAGGCGCCGAAGAAGTAGGGTGCCCAGGCCTCCAGCACGCGATCGCGGTTGAACCATGCGGCCGAGGCCAGTGCCAGCGCGGCCACCGCCCAGGGCAGCGGCGTCTGCCAGGCCGGCTGGCCGCTGCGCCGCTGCAGCAGCACGCTGCCGATGGCCAGCATCGCGAACAGCTGGAAGTCGATCGAGACGTACCAGGCGCCGGCCGACAGCGAGGGGATGCCGAGAATGTCCTGCAGCAGCAGCAGGTGCGCGACGAACTGGGCCACGGTCGGCCACGGCGTGACCCAGTCGGGCCAGCGGCCCGCCGGCAGCAGCGCGCTGGCCGCCAGCACCGCCAGCAGCGCCACCGCCAGCATCGGCACCAGGCGCGCATAGCGCGTCAGCAGGGCCCGCGGCAGGTGCTCCACCGGCCGCGACAGCCCCTGCGCGGCCAGGAAGCCGCCGATGACGAGAAAGATCTGCACCACGTAGCGGGCCTCGTCGAGCAGGAAAGCCGTGGCGCGCGGCCAGGCCGGCGTCACGCGGCCTGCCATCGGTGCGTACAGCACCACGTGATGCAGCACGATCAGCTGCGAAGCCAGGACCTTGAGCCCGTCGATCAGGGCCGAGCGTTGTCTCATGCCCCGCACTCTAGCCGGGACGCGGCGGCGTTCAGGAATTGCTGCTGGCGCGCACTTCCTCGATCGTCGACACGCCGGCCCAGACCTTGTCGATGCCGTCCTGGCGCAGCGTGCGCAGGCCTTCGGCCAGCGCCGTGCGCAGCAGTTCGTCGGGCCTGGCGCCGGTCTGGATCAGGTGGCGGATCTCGCGCGACACCACCAGCAGTTCGTGCAGACCGGCGCGGCCGCGCAGGCCACTGTCGTCGCAGTTCGGGCAGCCGGTGGCGAAATGGTGCATCAGCTTGCCGTCCTTGGCGAAGCGCTTCGTCCAGCCGGCCAGCACGTCGTCGGGGTTCGGCTTCTTCTCGCTGTTGCCGAAGGCATGCAGGTAGTCGGCCATCAACTCCTCGACCTGCTGCGGTGTGGCCTCCTTCGCCTGGATGCACTTGCTGCACAGCCGCCGCACCAGCCGCTGCGCCAGCACGGCCAGCAGCGAGTCGGCGAAGTTGAACGGGTCCATGCCCATGTCCAGCAGCCGCGTCACCGTCTCGACCGCGCTGTTGGTGTGCAGCGTGCTCATCACCAGGTGGCCGGTCAGCGAGGCTTCCACCGCCATCTGCGCGGTCTCGCGGTCGCGGATCTCGCCGACCATGATCACGTCCGGGTCGGCGCGCAGGAAGGCGCGCAGCGCCTTGGCGAAGGTCCAGTCGATCTTCGGGTTGACCTGCACCTGGCGCATGCCGGCCTGGGTGATTTCCACCGGGTCTTCGGCCGTCCAGATCTTGCGGTCGGGCTGGTTGATGTAGCCCAGCACCGAATGCAGCGTGGTGGTCTTGCCCGAGCCGGTGGGGCCGACGCAGAGCATCATGCCGTAGGGCCGCTGCGCCGCGCTCTTGATGTGCGCCAGGTTGTCGGGTGACAGGCCCAGGCTGTCGATCGGAATCGGCTTGGCCGAGGCCAGCAGGCGCAGCACCGCGTCCTCCAGGCCATTGGCGGTGGGGATGGTGGCCACACGCAGTTCCAGGCGCTGGCCGGGCACGAACTTGCCGAAGTTGATCTTGCCGTCCTGCGGCTTGCGGCGCTCGCTGATGTCCAGGTCGCACATGATCTTGATGCGTGCGATCAGTGCGCTGCGATAGGTGTGCGGCAGCTCCATGTAGGGCCGCAGCGCGCCGTCCTTGCGGAAGCGGATCTTCACCTTGTCGCGCCCGGGCTGGCATTCGATGTGGATGTCGGACACGCCCTGGTTCTGCGCTTCGGCGATCAGCGAGTTGAGCAGCCGGACCAGCGAGTTGTCGGACTGCTCGATCGGCGCTTCGTCACGGTCGGCGGCGTCGGGCGCCTGCTGCTGCTCGAGCGTGGCCAGGATCTTGCCGGCTTCTTCGCCGTCGTATTCCGCCGGCTTGGCACCGTCGCCGCCGCCGGCCCCGGTCTGCACGCCGATGCGCTCGTAGGCCTTGGCGATCGCCGCCGGCAGCAGACTGGCGCGCGCCAGCACCGGCACCAGCTTGGTCTGCGCCGCGAATTCGATGTCGTCCAGCACCTCGGGCCGCGACGGGTCTTCCACTGCGACGACCAGGCGCCCGCCGCGCAGCAGCAACGGCAATGCCGGCAAGCGCGCGGCCACCGCATAGGGCAGCCGCGACAGCGCCTCGGCCTCGGACTGGAACTGCGTCACGTCGACCAGCGGATAGCCCATCTTGCGCGCCAGCGCGGTCTGCAGGTCGGCGCGCGTCACCAGTCCGCGGCGCACCAGCAGTTCGCCCAGCGGCACGCTGCGGTCCTCGCGCTGCTGCGCCAGTGCCTCCTCGAGCTGCGCCTGGTTGATGAAGCCCAGCGCGAGCAGCGCCTCGCCGATGCGCACCATCGGCATGCGCGCCTGCTCGGCGATGGCGCGCTCCAGTTCCTCGGCACTGACCACCTGCTTGGTCAGCAGGATGTCGCCCAGCTTCTGCGAACGCAGTTGCTGCTGTTCGGCCAGAGCCCGGTCGATCTGCGCCGGCGTGGCGGCGTTCTGCGCGACGAGCACTTCGCCGATGCGGGCGCCGATCTCCGCGGCGTCGTAGGCCGAGCGCGGCACGAAGCAGCGCAGCACGCTGCCGCGCCCGTCGACCGGCGGAAACAGGAACAGGCCGCGGTCGTCCTCGTGATGGCCGATGCTCAGCGTGTCGATCGGCGCCGCGCCCTTCAACTGCACCTTCACGTCGACCGCGGGGCGCTGTGCCATGAAGCTGGCGGTCGCGCCGTCGTCGTCCTGCGGCGCCAGCGGCCGGGTCAGCGTCATGCGCCGGAACTGGTTGAAGCGCAGCGGAATGGCAATGCGCGCCGGCGGAATGCGCACCTTGGCCACGCCTTCCGCCGGGTCCATCTCCAGCAGCACGCCGTTCATCATGCGGCCGTTCAGGCCCTCGATCTGGCAGGGCTCGGACTCGCCCAGGCGCTGCGGTGCCGGGTAGCAGGCATACGGCGGCGTCGGCCAGGCGAAACCCTCGGCGGCGTCACCTGCCGCCGGTACGGCGTCGCCCTCGACGGGCACCAGGGACAGCGGCGGTGAGGACAGGTCGGACATCGTGTCTCCTCAAGGGGCATGCGCGGCCAGGGGCGGCGCCAACGACGCACCCTTTGCGCACACGATCCTAGGGCGAGGGCTGTCCGGACGAAGGGCGGAATTGGCGGGCAGACCGGCGCCAGTTGCGGCGCGCACGGTGGGCGCGTCGGGCCCTCGAGGGCGCTCAGTTGCGCATTTGCGCCGGCAGCCAGGTGACGAGCTGCGGGAACAGGTAGATCAAGCCGACCGCCAGCACCATGACGAAGAAGAACGGCAGCGTCACGCGCGCGATCCAGCCGATCTCGCGCTTCGTCATGCCCTGCAGCACGAACAGGTTGAAGCCCACCGGCGGTGTGATCTGCGCCATCTCCACCACCAGCACGATGAAGATGCCGAACCACAGCAGGTCGATGCCGGCCTTCTGGATGGTCGGCAGGATCACGCCCATCGTCAGCACCACCATGCTGATGCCGTCCAGGAAACAGCCGAGCACGACGTAGAACAGCAGCAGCACGACCAGCAGGCCGAAGGGGCTCAGACCCAGGGTCGCGATCCATTCGGCCAGGTGGCGCGGCAGGCCGATGTAGCCCATGGCCAGCGTCAGGAAGGCCGCGCCGGACAGGATCAGCGCGATCATGCAGTACAGCCGCGTGCCGCCGAGCAGGCTGTCCTTGAAGGTCTGCCAGGTCAGCGAGCCCTGGGCGGCCGAAATGATCAGCGAGCCCAGCACGCCCAGCGCCGCCGCCTCGGTGGCGGTGGCGATGCCGCTGTAGATCGAGCCCAGTACGGCGGCGATCAGCAGCAACACCGGAATCAGGTGGCGCGACTCGCGCAGCTTGGCGCCGAAGGACAGCGGCGCGTCGCGCGGCGGTACCTGATCCGGGTGCAGCAGCGCCCAGGCTGCCAGGTAGCCGGAGAACAGCAGCGCCAGCAGGATGCCCGGCAGCACGCCGGCGATGAACAGCTGGGCGATCGACACCTCGGCGCTGACGCCGTAGACGATCATGATGATCGACGGCGGGATCAGCAGCCCCAGCGTGCCGGCGCCGGCCAGTGAGCCGATGCTGATGCCGTCGGGGTAGCCGCGCCGCGCCAGCTCCGGCAGGCTCATCTTGCCGATGGTCGCGCAGGTGGCGGCGCTGGAGCCGGACACCGCGGCGAAGATCGCGCAGCCGGCGACGTTGACGTGCAGCAGCCGCCCGGGCAGCGCCTGCATCCACGGCGCCAGGCCGCGGAACATGTCCTGGCTCAGGCGCGTGCGGAACAGGATCTCGCCCATCCAGACGAACAGCGGCAGCGCGGTCAGCGTCCAGCTCGACGCGCTGCCCCAGATGGTGACCGCCATCGCGTCGCCGGCCGGTCGGCTGCTGAACAGCTGCATGCCGATCCAGGCGACGCCCGACAGCGTCAGCCCGATCCAGACGCCGCTGCCCAGGATCAGGAACAGCGCGACGATCAGCAGCGCGGTGATGCCCAGGTCGCTCATCGTTTGCGGCGCCTATTCATTGCGCGTGGCCTCGTCGCTTTCGATCACCACGCGCCGGCCGCGCAGCTCGAGCACCAGTTCGTCGACGAAGGCGATGAACAGGATCGTCGTGCCGATGGCCATGCCGAGCTGCGGGATCCACAGCGGTGTGGCGTCGTTGCTGGTCGAGATGTCGTTGAACTGCCGGCTCTGCCAGGCCAGGCGCACGCTGTAGAACGCGAACAGCGCGGCCAGGAGCGTGGCCGCGAACAAGGCCCAGATCTCCAGGCCGCGCCGCGCGCCGCCGCGCAGCCGCGCCAGCAGCAGCGTCACGCGGATGTGCTCGCCGCGCTTCAGCGTATGCGCCAGCGCCAGGAAGCCGCTGGCCGCCATCAGGTAGCCGGCATAGGCATCGGTGCCCGGCACGTGGAAATGCAGCAGGCGGCTGACGATGGCCAGCAGCACCATCGCCAGCAGGCCGATCATGAAAAGGGCCGCCAGCCAGGCGGCCCCGTCGTACAGCGCGTCGAGCAGCCGGCGCATTCAGCGGCCGATCACTTGTTGAAGGCGTCGACCAGCTGCTTGCCCTCGGGGCCGGCCTTGTCGAGCCATTCGCCGAGCATCGTCTGGCCGACCTTCTTCATGTCGGCCGACAGCTGCGGCGGCGGCGGCAGGATGGCCATGCCGTTGGCCTTGAGCTTGTCCAGGCTCTCGGTGTTGGCCTTCTTGCTGGCGGCCAGGCCGCGCACCTCGGCGTCGGCCGCGGCCTTCAGCAGCGCCTGCTTCGTGGGCGCGTCCAGCGCATCGAAGGCGGCCTTGTTGACGATCACCGCGTTCTTCGGCAGCCAGGCCTGCGTGTCGTACCAGTTCTTGATGTGCTCGTAGGTCTTGGTGTCGAAGCCGGTGGAGCCGCTGGACATGTAGCTTTCGACCACGCCGGTGGCCATGGCCTGGCTCAGCTCGGCGGCCTGCACGGTGACCGGCTGCGCGCCCACGAGCTCGGCGATGCGCGCGGTGGCCGGGCTGTAGGCACGCCACTTCACGCCCTTCAGGTCGGCCGCGGACTGGATCGGCTTCTTCACGTAGATGCCCTGCGGCGGCCACGGCACGGCGTACAGGACCATCATGCCCTGCTCGGCCAGCTTCTTGTCGAGCATCGGCTTCTGCACGGCCCACAGCTTCATCGCCTGGTCGTAGCTGTCGGCCAGGAAGGGAATGCCGTCGGCACCGAAGATCTGCCATTCGTTCTGGAAGTTGACCAGCAGGATCTCGCCGATCTGCGCCTGCCCGCCCTGCACCGCGCGCTTGATCTCCGGCGCCTTGAACAGCGACGCGTTCGGGTGCACGGTGATCTTCAGCTTGCCGCCGCTGGCCTTGTCCACGTCGTCGGCGAACTGCTGCAGGTTGACGCTGTGAAAGTTGCTGGCCGGGTAGGCGGCCGGCAGGTCCCACTTGGTCTGGGCCTGCGCTGCCAGCGTCATGGCGCCGGCTGCGGCGGCCAGCAGGAAGGGGCGGAAGAGCTGCATGGAGACTCCGTTGGGTTCGGTGACGGAGGGCTAGCATAGGCCATGCCCGGCATCTGCCGGCCCAGGGCCTACCCGCAACGCCCCGCCATGCCCGCTCTCGGCATCCTGATGCTGCAGACCCGTTTCCCGCGGCCGCCGGGCGACATCGGCCATCCGCGGACCTTTGGTTTCCCGACGGTTCGCCGCGTGGTTCCGGCGGCCACGCCCGCGCGTGTCGTGCGCGGCGACGACGCGGCGTTGCTCGCCCCCTTCATCGCCGGCGCACGGCAGCTGGTCGACGAAGGTTGCGCGGCCATCGCCACCAGCTGCGGCTTCCTGGCGCGCTGGCAGCGCGAGCTGCAGGCCGCGCTGCCGGTGCCGGTGTGGAGCTCGGCGCTGCTGCAGCTGGCCGAGGCCGAGGCGCAGGGCCGGCGCTGCGGCGTCATCACCATCGAGGCCGCGTCGCTGGGCCGTCCGCATTTCGACGGCGTCGGCGCCGACCCGGCGACGCCGGTCGAGGGCATTGCGCCGGGTTCGGCGCTGCACCGCACGCTGCTGCAGGACCTGCCGACACTGGACGCGCAGGATGCCCGTGCACAGGTGCTGGCGGCCGCCGAGCGCCTGTGCAGGCGTGTGCCGGCCATCGACACGCTGCTGCTGGAATGCACCAACCTGCCGCCCTATGCCGACGCGCTGCGGGCGGCCACCGGCCTGCCGGTGCTGGACGTGGTGACGCTGCTGAACGCCAACATGGCCAGGCTGGCCGGGCAGCCCGCCCGCACGGGCTCAGGCGTCGTCGGGGGCCGGGGAAGCGGAGGACGCGGATGACGCCGGCACGGCCGGCGGCAGCGCGGCGCGCAGCGCCTCCATCTCGGTGCGCATCGCGCGCAGCTGGTGATGCAGGTCGTCGAGGATCTCGCGTTCGATCACGCGTTCCTCCGTCGCGATCCAGGCCGAGGCGATGGCTGCGGCCACCAGCGTGATCGCGCCGACGCCGAGGAAGACGACGAACACCGCGAAGATCTTCGACGCCGGCGTGGTCGGCACCGAGTCACCGTAACCCACCGTGGCGGCGGTGGTGAAGGCCAGCCACAGCGCGTCGCCGAAGGTCGGCGTCGTCGGCTCCAGCCACCAGAAGCCCAGGCCGCACAGCAGCAGCACCAGCAGCGCAGCGACGATGCGGTACAGCGTGCCGCCGCGCGTGACCACGTAGTGCGCGGCCCAGAACATGCGCGCCATCGTGAAGAAGCCGACCACCAGGCGGATCCACAGCGACGGCGGCGATGCGGCGCTCGGCGGCAGCGTGGCCGCCACCAGCAGGCCGGCGCACAGCAGCAGGTCGAAGAAGTTGGCGCGCAGGTGGGCCTGCAGCCGGCCGCTGCGCCAACCCACGTGCAGCAGCGCCGCGGCCATCACCAGCGACGCCAGCACGTAGCTCAACGACGCGAACAGCGGTGTCTCCGGCTCGATCAGCTCGACGTAGAACGATGGAATGGTGCTGAGCAGCACCAGCGTCGTCGGCCAGCGCCACAGGCGCTCCGCCTGGCGCGCGCGCGCCGGCGTGTTGGCCGCGAAGACGGTGGTCAGGCCGACCTGCTCGGCCGCGCCGGTCAGCTCGGAAGGCTCGCGACGGGGCTGGCGCCGGCTCATGCTGCGCGGTTCCTGCGGCGGCCGGGCTCAGGCCTGCTTCAGCCAGGTCTCGGCCAGCCGAACCCAGTAGCTGGCGCCGGTGCTGAGCACGCGGTCATTGAAGTCGTAGCCCGCGTTGTGCACCATGCAGCCGCCTTCGCTGCCCACGCCGTTGCCGATGTTGACGTAGCAGCCCGGCACCTTCTCCACGAAGAAGGCGAAGTCCTCGCTCGCGGTCACCGGCTCGGGGTCCGGCACCAGGCCAGACTCGCCGAGCCAGTCGCGGATCACCTGCGTGCAGAACGCCGTTTCGGCCGCGTGGTTGTGCAGCACCGGATAGCGGCGGATGTAGTTGACCTCGGCGCTGGCGCCGAAGACCGCGGCCTGCGTCTGCGCGATCTCGGTGATGCGCCGCTCCAGCAGGTCGCGCACCTCGGGGCGCAGCGCGCGCACCGTCAGCCGCAGCTCGGCTTCGCCGGGAATCACGTTGGGAGCGTCGCCGGCCAGGAAGGCGCCGACCGTGACGATGCCGGTATGCAGCGGCGGCATGTTGCGCGAGACGATGGTCTGCAGCGCCATCACGATGGCCGCGCCGGCGACCACCGGGTCGGTGGCCGACTGCGGGATCGCGCCGTGGCCGCCGACGCCCCGGACCTTGATGATGCAGGTGTCGCCGCTGGCCATCGCATAGCCCGGCGTGACGACGAACTGGCCGGCCGGCACGCCGGGCGCGTTGTGCATGCCGAACATCGCGTCGCAGGGGAACAGCTCGAAGAAGCCGTCCTCGATCATCCTGCGCGCGCCGGCCAGGCCTTCCTCGGCCGGCTGGAAGACCAGGTGCAGGATGCCGTCGAAGTGGCGGGTCGCCGCCAGATGGCGTGCCGCCGACAGCAGCATCGCGGTGTGGCCGTCGTGGCCGCAGGCGTGCATCTTGCCGAACACCCTGCTGGCCCAGGGCCTGCCGCTGGTTTCGGCGATCGGCAGTGCGTCCATGTCGGCGCGCAGGCCGATGCGCCGCGTGGAGGTGCCGGCGCGGAGGGTGCCGACCACGCCCGTGCCACCCAGGCCGCGGTGCACCTCGAAGCCCCAGCGCGCCAGCCGCTCGGCCACCAGGTCGGAGGTGGCATGTTCCTCGTACGCCAGCTCCGGGTGGGCATGGATCCGCCGGCGGATCTCGATCATCTCGGCTTCGTGGGCGCGGATGTCTTCCAGCGCGGGCAGCGGCAACGCAGCGTTCATGGTGGACGGCAGGATGGCGATGGGCCCATTCTGCGGCATGTGCCGCCAGGGCGGCTGTCCTGCAAGAATCGCTCGATGCACACCGATACCCTCCGCTGGCAGTTCTGGATCGACCGCGGCGGCACCTTCACCGACATCGTCGGCCGCGCGCCCGACGGCGCGTTGCACACGCTGAAGCTGCTGAGCGAGAACCCCGAGGCCTATGCCGACGCGGCGGTCGAAGGCATCCGCCGGCTGCTGCAGCTGCCGCCCGGTGCGCCGATCACGCCGCAGCAGGTGGAGTGCGTGAAGATGGGCACCACCGTGGCCACCAACGCATTGCTCGAACGCAAGGGTGAGCGCACGCTGCTGGTCACGACCCGCGGCTTTCGCGACGCCCTGCGCATCGCCTATCAGGCGCGGCCGCGCCTGTTCGACCGGCACATCGTGCTGCCCGAGCTGCTGTACGAGCGTGTCGTCGAAGCCGACGAGCGCGTCGGCGCCGACGGTACGGTGGTGCAGCCGCTGGACGAAGCGGCGCTGCGTGCGGCGCTGCAGGCGGCCCACCTCGACGGCCTGCGCGCCTGCGCCATCGTCTTCATGCATGGCTATCGCCACACCGCGCACGAGCGCGCGGCGGCGGCGATGGCGCGGGCCATCGGCTTCACGCAGGTCAGCGTGTCGCACGAGGTCAGCCCGCTGATGAAGTTCGTCTCGCGCGGCGACACCACGGTGGTCGACGCCTACCTGTCGCCGATCCTGCGCCGCTACGTCGAGCAGGTGGCCGCGCAGATGCCGGGCGTGCGCCTGTTCTTCATGCAGAGCAGCGGCGGCCTGACCGAGGCCCACCACTTCCAGGGCAAGGACGCCATCCTGTCCGGCCCGGCCGGCGGCATCGTCGGCATGGTGCGCACCGCGCTGGCGGCCGGGCACGAGCGGCTGATCGGCTTCGACATGGGCGGCACCAGCACCGACGTGTCGCACTATGCCGGCGAGTTCGAGCGCGCCTTCGAGACGCAGGTGGCCGGTGTGCGCATGCGCGCGCCGATGATGAGCATCCACACCGTGGCCGCCGGCGGCGGCTCGATCCTGGCCTTCGACGGCGCGCGGCTGCGCGTCGGCCCGCAGA